>JAZQOZ010000041.1:0-2279 GCA_045628085.1 Oscillospiraceae bacterium
ATAGATGATCTTGGCAGTATCAAAATCCTGATAGACTGCATCCAGTGTGATCAGCCGTGTTTTCTTGCCGTTTGCATCGGTCTCGATCTCCGAGAACTGAGAAGTAAACTCAAAGCTCTGACCGGGCACATAGACCTTGCCGCTCTTATCGCCGCGAATCTTCCATCCGACAAAATTCTGATTTGCCGGTGCATTTGCGCTTCGCGTGATAACGGCACTCGCATGGTCAGCATATTCGGAGCCGTCGAGCGTCTGGAAATCCTGCTCGCTCTTATTGCCCGTATCGAGCGTGCCTTTGCCTGCATCATATTTCACATGATACGTTGTCAGTTCTTTCCAGTGCAGCCGCAGCTTGGTGTCATGCATGACCGGCTCGCCGAATTTATAGACGGTTTCCTTGCCGGTCTCAGGATCGACTTCGTACCATTGTGCATAACGGTAACTGTTCGGCTCATACGCATAGCTGACGGAAAGATCAGCGCCGCTGATCGACGTTGAATAGTAAGCAGCGCCTTTTTCTGCATCGGGCTTTGTCGGATATCCGGCATAATGATAATAGAAGTCGCCTTCCTGTGACGCAATGTAATTGCGCGTTGCGTTGGTATATTCCTCGATCGGATCGCCGCCGTGTTCGGCCAGATACCATGTGGCCTGATCTTTCTGCAATTCGCCGCCGTTCGGATCAAGTTCGACCAGATGGGTGATTGGTTTCCAGCCGGCGTAAACGACGATATTGTATGAAACCATTGTATCAATAACCTGATAATGCGCATCGCCGTTTTTGTCTTTGGTAGAATTAATCTCCTCTTCTGACGGTTCACTAAAAAATACGCGCTTGGTACAGCTTGGATCAATATACCAGCCTGTGAATTGATAACCTTCTCTTTTTGATTTTGGCTCGGAAATTCCGCCAATATGATCTGCAATTCTGTTACTGAAAGGGATATCCCTGCTGTCAAGTTTTTCGTTGTCGTAGGAATCTAAAAAATCAAGCGAAAATATATGGCGATTATAATATAAATTATAGTTACCATCATCCGAGACAACTCCATATCCAGGAGGATCGTGAGAAGTATAATACTTAAATTCTTTAGGTTCCGCCCAAGCATAATTTCTATCATATCCCTCAATCGGATGATATTCTTCATCATATGTAATATAATTAAATCCATGCGTTACTTTTTTATATTGTTTATATAGCTTAGTTCCGCTTCCATCATTAAATGTTGTGGTTATATCCCCGGGCTCAAGATATGATTCATCTTCGACTTCAACATAATAGTATATGGTACCTTTATTACCTTTCTTACTATATGAAAAAGTAACATCACTATCTGGAATCGTTTCAATCGACATTAAAGTATATTGATACGTCGGTTTTGCAGAAGTATCCTTCCAAACCCAGCCTTCGTAATCACCTTTATTAGGGAAAATCTCACTAATATTAAATCCATATACTCCGGTTATCTGGGAAATTTGACTGTTTTGTTTATAAAATGTAATCGTATGTATATTTCTGTTATAATAAACATTCAGGACAGTCGAGCCGTCACCGGCTACTGTCCGCGGTTCATCGCAATGGTCATATTTGAAGCCAACATAGCTGATTTTCTTGTTTGAATCGCCTTGAACCGCAATTTCCTTTCCGGCATATTTCTTATAGGAATCTCCGACTGATACAGGTGTTCCAGTCTTTACCGAAATCGAAAAACTCTGCGCATATTCATAAGTCGGATTCAGGACTCTTTTCGTGTTGGGGTCTACCACGTCTGTGGCACTCTCCTGCCAGATAATGATTGTGTATTTTGAATCTCCCTCTTTCCACTTCGCATAAAGCGTGGTGTCCTCTGAGATCGTCAGGCTGGTGACTTTAGTTCCATTTTTGTATGCAGGATCGGTATACCAACCGTCGAAAGTGTAGCCCTTGCGTGTCGGCGCACGCAGATTGGTCACTGGTGAACCAATACTGTGATACTGCGGCGCGATATAACTGCCGCCCATAGTATTAAAGGACAGCCAGCGGATCTCCGAAAAGATCGGATAGAGATCCTTGTTTTCGCTGATCGTGAGCGTTTCAGGGACAAGCTCTGCATCGCCGTTGACACCAGCATTCTCGACCTGTGTGAACGACCAGCCGAGGAAGATCATGTGCGCCGCTTTTTCCTTATCCGCCTCGCTTGCGCCGATACCGCCGTCATAGGTTACGGTAATATCGTCCGTCCTGATCTCTACAGAACCGTCTTTCATCTCGCCTCTGCGCGTTGCAACGACCGGCCATG
>JAZQOZ010000042.1:0-2421 GCA_045628085.1 Oscillospiraceae bacterium
TCTGTCCTGTGCGGATTACCATATACTTTGGAAAGGTGGGTAGAGGGATTCGAACCCTCGGTCTTCGGGACCACAATCCGACGCTTTAACCAACTAAGCTATACCCACCATATTCAATTTATCAACAGGAGAAAAGCTCTCCGCATTCGTCGCAGACGCGCCTTAAAGGATTCGAACCTTTGACTTACTGCTTAGAAGGCAGTTACTCTATCCAGCTGAGTTAAAGGCGCAAATATCATCTCATTCGATGACAGAAGCGAGTGATGGGAATCGAACCCACGTAACCAGCTTGGAAGGCTGGAATTCTACCATTGAACTACACTCGCATCATGACCCCAGTGCGGTCAGTTCGGTATCTTTCCGGCACTGTAAGCATTATTATATCATATTTCTTTTCATTTGTCAAGGGGTAAATAAAAAAAATCCTTCATTTGACAAAAATGCGCGGTTTTTTCACCGCGCATGGAATGTTCGTCTAATTATACATCAATTCTTCCAGTTCATCCCGAAGCTGACGAATGATCTTTTTTTCAAGCCGCGAGATATAGGACTGTGAGATCCCGATCAGCTCCGCGACTTCCTTTTGCGTTTTCTCATCACCGCCGTTCAGACCGAAGCGCATCTCCATGATCTGCCGTTCACGCGGATTCAGCCGCATGACCGCATCGCGGAGCAGTTTGCGTTCGGATTCATTCTCAATATCCCGACAGACCGCATCCTCATCCGTTCCGAGCAGATCGGAAAGCAGCAGTTCATTCCCGTCCCAATCGACATTCAGCGGTTCGTCGATCGAGATTTCTGCGCGGTACTGCGCGATTTTTCGCAGATGCATCAGGATCTCATTTTCGATACAGCGTGAAGCATAGGTTGCGAGTTTGATGTTTTTCTCCGGTGAAAAAGTTGATACAGCCTTCATCAGTCCGATCGAACCAATCGAGATCAGATCATCGAGCGATGCAGCAGGCGTTTCAAATTTCTTTGCAATATAGACGACCAGACGCAGATTATGGACGATCAGTTTTTCGCGTGCAGCAGGATCGCCGGCTGAAAGCGCGGCAAAGGCTTCCGCTTCCTCATCGCGTGAAAGCGGCGGCGGAAGCTGATCTGCGCCGCTGATAAAGAGAATCTCCTGTTCCTCTGCCGGATGCAGCAATCTGCTTTTCAGGACATTGAACCAGAATGAAAGCAATTTCATCGTAAACACCTCATTTATATTTATGATATCATTTTTACGGGACACAGCATTCCGGTATCACCGCAGGCATACCGTTCTGCTCTGTCAATGCAAGCAGAATATCAAGCTGCTGCTCCGAGCCATCCGGCAGACGCAATGCTGCATGATCGGGCAGGAAAGCAGGGAGCAATCGCTCCCCTGTCACGGTTTTCACGGGCAGCATCCGGAATCCTCTCGCCTGTGCAGCCGCAGTTTCCGTATCAGGAAACGGTGAAAGCCATTGCCGCAGGGCATCCGTTCCGCATATTACAACAGGTCTGCCGGAAAAAGCATCGCGCAGTGTATTGCCGCTGTCTGAAAGCGCCGGCAATACAAAATCCATTCCGGATATCCGCAGATGCAGCTGATATGTACGATGCCGCTTTGCTGATGCGCGGCGTTCCCGATAAACGGCGGCAGCAGATGCACCTGCCGTTCCGGCAAGGAGTGTCAGCAGCGATACATCGGCATATATGACCGTATTCCGCAGATACCAGCCGGACGGTTTCCGAAATTCTGCAAGCGCACAAACCGCACCGCAGAACAGCAGACTGCTTCCCAGAAATACGCCGGTCTGCCGGAGCAAATTGCGCCGATCCCGGAAACCGAATGCAATCCCGCAGAGCAATACGGCTAGTATAATCCGACCGATAATCAGGACAGGCGGCGGCATCTCCGGCAGGAATACTGTCAGTGCGGAAACAGCGCCCGTCAGGGCGGCAAGCAGACAGCGCAGCGGTTTCAGCGGCGTATGTGTCAAAGCGGCGGCAGTCCGCAAAAGCGCGTAGTCTGCCCAGAGATTCGACAGCAGCAGTACATCCAGATAGATCGTCATTGCGTTCACCGTATTCAGTATAGCACATTCGCTCCGCAAAAAATGGCGCTATATGACGAGAGAAAATAAAAGGGTAAATAAAGTTTTGGATGATTGTAAAAACAATGTCATCAAAATGACAGATTTCGGTCAAGAGCAGCGCCCTTGCCGCTCACCGCAGAATATTGAAAGTTGCTAAAAGTTATATGTTCAAATAAAAAGTTTCCGGTTCAAAAAGATGTTCCGGAGAAATACTTGACATTTCCTGCTGAAAATGCTATAATCCGATCATAGAAGCAATATGAAGAATTGTGACAAACGGAGGAACGATATGTTGATGAAACGAGATATTTGCTCAGTGCAGTGAAAGCTGACAGCAGACTGTGCTGAGTAA
>JAZQOZ010000043.1:0-3025 GCA_045628085.1 Oscillospiraceae bacterium
CATACGCCGTTCCCGTCCGGTTGGTGCTACGTCCGGCTGTTCTCCAGGCATTGAGAGAATAGGATGTTGAGAACGAGTTTGTCAAGGCAGTCAAAGCCGCCGGCGGTGTAGCATATAAGCTGACTTCGCAGACAACCAACGGACTGCCGGACAGACTCGTTCTGTTCTTTCCGGCAAAGACGGTGTTTGTTGAACTGAAAGCACCAGGCAAAATGATGCGCCCGCTGCAGAGGAAAAGACGGTATCAGCTGATGAAGCTGGGTTTTCCGGTTCTCTGCATCGACAAGCTGTATCAGATAAAGCCGTGTATTGATGCAATCCTTGCATGGACACCCGGAGAACCGTTTCCGGAAGGAATCGGAGCGCAGATACCTGATTTGGAAATGACTGTGCTGCCGTCGGAAATGGACGATTTCAACGAGACACTTGAACCGATTGATCCCGATGATCTGGCAGGATTCTATGAATTGGAGGAGGATGGTGATACTGAATGAAAAGACAGTGTCAATGCAGTTGGTGTGGTAATCTGTTTGAACGTTATGATTCTCAGATCGTAGGGAAAAAATATGTGTTTTGCAGTCGTAAGTGTTTATGGGATTTTTCCAACAAAAAGAAAAATCCTCAAGCATATGCAAAGCTGAAAGATTTGAAGCCCGTATCGCAGCATATGGCAGAAATGAATCGCCGATTGAACCCCACAAGAATGACAGATAACACTCGTGAGAAACTCAGGCTATGCAGGTTAGATACAGGGCAAGGAGTGTCATACAGAAAACTATATGGAAAGCACGAACATCGTGTTGTGGCTGAATTATTATTAGGGCGGCCTCTCAAGAAAGAGGAGGTCGTTCATCATATGGATTTCAATAAACGTAACAATGCAAAATGGAATATTATGATTTTTGAGTCACAGGCAGATCATGCGAAATATCATGCACAGCTCAGTGCCTTTTTCCAAAACGGAATAATCCCAACAGACATTGTTCAGGAGGTGATGCCCTATGAAGTTCGTGCCACATGATTATCAGAAATACTGCATCGAGTATATCAAGAACCACATTATTTCTGCATTATTCCTTGACATGGGCTTGGGTTGAGGAAAAACTGCTGTCACGCTGACGGCTCTTCGTGACCTGATGTTCGATGAGCTGAAAGTCAATAAGGTACTGGTCATAGGTCCTCTTAGAGTCGCCCGTGACACATGGCCTGCCGAGGTGCAGAAGTGGGATCATTTGCAGAATGTTGAGATTTCTGTCATAGTTGGTTCTGTGAAAGAGCGTACTGCCGCTGTTAATCATAATGCATTCATCTACATCGTAAACCGTGAGAATGTCAAATGGCTTGTGGAATATTACGAGAAAAACGGGCTTCGCTGGGATTTTGACATGATCGTCATAGATGAATTATCCTCATTCAAAAACTATCAGTCACAGCGGTTCAAATGGCTGCGGAAGGTGCGTCCGTTCGTGAAACGCTGGGTCGGACTGACGGGAACGCCGACTTCAAACGGTCTTATGGATCTGTGGGCGGAGATCGGTATCCTTGACGGCGGCGAACGGCTCGGACGGTTTATCGGTCGTTTCCGTGAAAGCTACTTCAAGCCCGGAAGCATGAATCCGAGTACGGGTGTGGTGTTCTCATATACAGCCCGTCCCGGTGCGGAGGAACAGATATATCAGAAGATCTCCGACATCACCATTTCTATGAAAGCACTGGACTATCTGGATATGCCTGAATGCATGTATGTCAATCATGAGGTCGAGATGAATGCGGCGGAGCGAAAGCTCTACGATCAGCTGAAGCACGACCTGATCATTCCGCTTGAGGACGGCGATATAGATGCCGCCAACGCAGCAAGTCTCAGCAATAAGCTCCTACAAATGGCAAACGGTGCTGTCTACGATGAAAACAAGGAAGCAAGGACAATTCACAGTAGAAAACTGGAAATGTTGGAAGACCTGATTGAATCCGCAAACGGACAGCCCGTGCTGATCGGGTACTGGTTCAAGCATGACCGCAGTCGAATTATAGAACATCTGACCGCCTGCGGATACAGCCCCCGTGACATCAAGGATTCAGCTGACATCGCAGACTGGAACGCAGGGAAAATCCCTGTTGCGCTGATACACCCCGCATCGGCAGGACATGGGCTGAATATTCAGGCAGGTGGACACATCATGATCTGGTTCGGTCTGACATGGAGTCTGGAACTGTATCAGCAGACCAATGCCCGACTCTGGCGTCAGGGACAACAGAACACCGTCACAATTCACCATATCATAACAGAAGACACTGTGGACGAGGATGTCCTGAAAGCACTTGCTTCAAAAGACGTAACACAGGAGAAACTGATCTCCGCCGTCAGGGCAAGATTGTAAACTTATACAGACTGTATGATCCTGCCTTATTTGACGACAAAAAGACGGCAAAGCGGCGACAATTCGGTTACGCCGTAACAATTCGGAGGTGAAAACTATGGGGCGTAAAAACAAACGCCTGAAAACTGAATACCACAAAGGGCTCGGATTTGATCCGAGAAAATATATCACTGCGCTGGTACAGCACCAAACCATTGAACGTACACCCAAGCGTGGTGATATCTGGTTTGCTGACCTAGGCAGACATCAGAATTCCAGTGTGCAGGACGGAATCCGTCCGGTCACGATTCTCTCGAATGATATAGGGAATGCACACGCAGACACGTTCACTGTCGTTCCGATGACCAGACACCTGAAAAAGCGCGATCTGCCGTGCCATACGCATCTGTTCCCGGATAGTATTTCCGACATTCATCAGCATCTTGAACCGTCTATGCTCCTTGCAGAGCAGTTGACAACCATAGACAAGGACAACCTACGAAGTTATGTGGGCCATATATCGGATGCAGATGCGATGAACCGTATTGAAAACGCTGTGATTGCACAGCTATTCCTCGAAAGGAGAAATCCAGAATGCCTGTAAATTTCGTAAATATCCCTGACGCACTGAAGCAGTCGGCATCCTTCTGCGTGTGGAAAATGGAAAA
>JAZQOZ010000044.1:0-2598 GCA_045628085.1 Oscillospiraceae bacterium
ACTGGCATAACGCTTGTGATTTCGGGCGGTCCCGCAAGAAATCCGACCATATACAATGCCGACACAGACGAGTATATGCAGATTCAGGGTGAGATTGAGGAGGGAGATGTCATCACCATTACCACGAAAACAGGAAACAAAACGGTCATGCTCGAACGTGAGGGCATCACCACCAACATCATCAACCGCCTTGTATCAGGTTCGACTTGGCTCACGCTCCGTGAAGGCGAAAACCGATTCTATCTGCGTGCGGCGGAGGGTTTGCCCAATTTGAAGGTGAAAATCATCCACCGCAATGCGTATCTGGGAGTGTAATATGCAAATTGAAATCTACAAAATGACTGCCGACAACGACAGCCTTACGATCACGCTTGAAGCGATATGCGACACCTTTTCTTCGCTGCTCTGGGATATTGAATACTACAAGTGCGGCAGCTTTGAGGTGTATATCGCCGCCAATCCGCAGAATATTAAAATTTTCCAGACCGGCAGAATCGTCGGTCGTGATGACGATAATCAGCACTTCGGCATCATTGAATCAGTGCTGATCAATACAGATATTGAAAACGGCGACTACCTGACAGTGCGTGGTCGCTTTTTGATGTGCCTGCTGGAACGGCGCATCATTCACCCGACATACAATGTGACAGCGGCAAAGGCATACAGCGAGATCGTCCGGGAGGTCGTGACGCAGAATGCGCTGCTTTCGAATAACCGCAGGATACCGGGGCTTTCCCTCGGAACAGTGTCCGGTGCTTGCTGGGAACTGACCGCCACACTCCAGATCAGCTATGCTAATCTCATGGACTGGGTGTATACGATCTGCGAGAAGATCGGCGGCACAGCGAATATCCGGCTGGTGAAATCCTCCGGGGAGCAATACCGCATGGTATTCGACCTCTCCGAAGGCGCTGACCGGAGCATTATGCAGGAGGATAATCCGCATATTATTTTCTCCGACGCATACAGCAATCTGCTCTCGTTCAGCTATGCCGAGGACAGCAGCGTCCAGAAGAACTTCGCATATATCTTCGGTCAGGGCAAGGGCGATGAGCGCAAGCGCACCACATACTGTGACGGCGACGAGCCGACCTACCTTGACCGCTATGAAGTGTATGTGGATGCGGATGATATTTCCGAGACAGAACAGATCGAGGGAGAAACGATACCGATTCCGGAGGAGAAGTATCTGGAACTGCTGCGCACTCGCGGCTCGGAACGGCTGGTGCTGCCGAAAACAGCATCGGAGTCAGACATCGCTGCGCATAACACGCAGTATGTATACAACCGCGATTATTTCGTCGGCGACTATGTGACGGTGCAGCACCGGCGCTTCGGCATGATGCAGCCGCAGATACAACTCGTCGGTATGATCGAGGGCTTCGACCAGAACGGACGCAGCCTGACACCAACTTTCAAGGAGGCATGATATATGGCTTTTTACAGCGGTTTCTTCAATTCAAAGGGGCTTGACCGCACCTATACGGCGGAGGATTTTACAAGCTATCTCTCCAGCATCATTTGCAACGGCATCCTCGACACCTACGGGCAGAACTTCAAGCTGACGGCGGCAAACAGTGGTCTTGGCGTGGTTCTTGGTACCGGCAAAGCGTGGATCAATGGGCATTATTTCATCAACGATTCCCGGTATGTGATCGATCTCACATCCTATCAGGACGAGTCCTTGCCGAGATATGTCGGTATTGCGATCTATCTTGATACCACAGAATCCGTCCGCAGTGTTTCGCTGAGACTTTTCCCCGGCACTCCGGCTGAGAACCCACAGCTTCCGACTATCCCACAGGATGAAGATCATGTTCGTCTACTGATGTATGCTGTACGCATGAATCCGGGAGCTTCACGAATTACAGAAAGCGATTGGTTCGATTACCGCGAGGACAGCAATGTCTGTGGCTACTGCAAATGCATCCTCGGCAAATGCAAGGTCACGGAGCTGATGGCGCAGATGGCACAGCTTATCGCAGAGGTTCAGGAAAACAATGAGACTATCGAAGAGCTGACCAATAAGGTGGAGGAGCTTGAGGCGGAGGTTGAGGATATCGGGGATATTGTTGCAGCAGGACAGTGCGGCGAAAACGTGTTCTATGCTATGTATTCTAACGGGAAAGTGTTGCTGAAAGGTTCCGGTGACACATACGATTATGACAGTTCTAACCGTTCTCCGTTCTATAGAAATGATGATATTAAGAGAGTTGTAATTTCGGAAGGCGTAACAAGTGTCGGTGATAATTTGTTTATCCGGTGCCTGAATCTTGAATCTGCATCGCTGCCGACCACAGTTACATCAATCGGCAGTACAGCATTTATGCCTGCGGATGAAATGATTGGCGCTGCCGGAAAGCTGACAAACATCACCATCCCGCAGGCAGTGACAAGCATCGGCGGCGGATGTTTATGGGGCTCTGCGGAGAGCAGTTCCGCAGAATACACTGGAACTGTGTATGCCGCTCGGACTGCCACAGCTGCACGGGCATTTTGCCCACCCTCGCCGGTGACTGCCCACGGGCACTGCCCGGCAAATTATGATATACTTGGTATGGCACGTCAATGACGTGACTACATATCAAGGAGGTCTAT
>JAZQOZ010000045.1:0-36468 GCA_045628085.1 Oscillospiraceae bacterium
TTCCCGTATGTATTCCGAGCAGATGTGCAGTCAATATCAAACTCCTGAGAGATCTCATACAGCGTGTACTGCACATCATTGTACTCTATTACAGATACAGTTTCGCCGGACTTTGAATTTATTGTATTCGGTATTCTCAGAATCCGCGCTGCATCTGATGCTTGAGGATCCGAGCCAAACTCACTAAGCCGGTCGATCAGCGTGTTCTCAATCTTCTGCCACCGTGAAAGCGCATTTCTATCCTCGCTGATCTTCCAGATCAGATACATACCTCTTCCAGATGAAATAACAAGGCTCGGCACCGGGATAATACTATTATAATAGTCTTCTTGCAGAACATAAAGTACCTGTTCCGGCAGCAAACCGAGTTTATAGCAATCAATATCCACATACAGCGCATTCAGATGTTTTAGATTTTCGACTTTCCGACCGCTAACCCTAATATTCTTTCTCCGGGGCGATAAAAACGAATTGAGTGCGCAATAACAATCAGTCTGTCCGTCGCGGTTCAAATGCAGCAATTCGCCAAGCGTGTAAAAGCATTCAGACATTCTTCCAGACTGGTATTTTTTGCAAACAGCATGATACCCGGCACTCTGTCCGAACAAAAAGGCAAAATATTCCTCTGCTGTGCGAATTCCATTATTTGCAAATGCGCTGCTGCCATATGTGCCGATCATGCTATCACCCCATTTCTGGATTTCTGAGAGTCACACGGTGTTACTCTGAGACTCTTGCTGATAATAAAAAAAGGTGTGAATCCATCTTGTAAATGGATCCACACCTCTTATCATCAGTATAAACGGGATGTATATTTATAGAAAATGCCCAAATTCAGCTTTTACAAATCGTAAAAATGACAATTTGAAAAAAATTCGTGCTTTTTACTTGACAAAGTATACAACTCATGATATAATGAAAACAAGAAAACGAAAGTCTCTACTACAAATAGATTCTTTCGAGCGTGAACACCATCTGCCAATGGTTTCATGCGGTCAATCCAGTAATTGCGAGTTACTGGTTGACATTGGATTTCCAAAATGCGATCATACGGGAAACCGTGTGGTCGTATTTTTTGTCCACATTCATTTTAACACATTTTCAACAGTTTGTCAAGCAATATTGATATAATAAAAAATAATACATATTATGTTCAAAATAATGTGCATAGCAAGTTATACTATTTAATTAAGCTGAAAAAGCAAAAGGAAACAGCCCACCGAAGTGGACTGTTTCCCCAGACAAATTCATTCGCTTAGAAAAGCGGTTATGAATACATATATTATAGCATAAAATATGCTTTTTGTCAAGCATTTTCGATGTCTTCCTCTGCTTTCTGGCGATCCATAAACACTTGACTGACATCCTCATACTCCATGTCCGATGCTATCGGCTGCAAATCAATGTTTACAAGTTCAGGATCGTTGCTTTCAAATTCGTTGTAGCGATAAAGAAGAATCTCTGGTTCGGAATCGTCCTTTGTCTTAGACATTCTTTGCAGCGCTGCATACTTTCTGTTCCGAGCTTCAAAGACATCGCAGATCAGATAGGTAACGCCCTCGATTTCAACCCATACTGCATCTTCATCATAATCCGCTACACGTTCTGCATCAGATTGTGATTTCAGAAATTCAGCTCTGGCAGTATTAAACTCGGAATCATCCGTAATTGGCAGCAGTTCAAAATCATTTTCTTGTTCTTTAGCCTGAATTTTCAGCAGTTCGATATACTGAGCATCATTATCAACCGGAGATAACGCTGCATAGTCTTGTCCGTTTGCGGTGAAGACCGTTGCAATTTCCATTTCAGTCGTTCCGTCCTCGGTATCAATATTCAGAGTCAGTCCAATCAGGCTTTGCGGATCAGTCATCATAAGGTTTCCACCCTCTCCAATTTGATATAATGCCATTTGCAAATTCAACTGTAAACTTTGCTCTTACTTTGTCTTACTCATCACAAGTTATAGTTTTCAGCTTTATATCATCGGACTCTAGCGGCAATTCTGATACATAGCGGAGATATTACGCCATAAAAGCCTTGTCACTCCATTTTTCCGATTCCTTTTGCAGAAGTTCAAGCAAAGCTGCTTTTTTGTCAAGCGACTCATCCCATTCTGTAGCTAGTTTCGCAAGATCAGCAAGCAGCCGATAGGTTACAGAGAGAGATTTGAGATCATCCCAATTATGCAATATAATATTATAAAAGTTAAAAATACGGCAACATGATGGTATTGTTTTCAGATCGTGAATAAGTCTATTACCAAGGTCAATATCATCAGGTGCAATTCTGACCGCACCTCGTTCTTTTGAGATCTGGTCAAGGAACGTGGTGATTGAATCTGCTTGATTCATCAAATGGTATATATCTGGTTCATCACCACTCAGCACAGTTTGCTTTACAAGCTCCTGATTTCTCGCAAATTCAATAAATGGAAGAAGATTATCCGGAACATTCACTCCGGCTGCCGCTAAATTAAATAGCATCTCAATAGCATAAGCCGTTCCTCTTTTATCTGCTACAAAAACGGCGCTTGCAAGTTTCCTTGCTGTCGGTTGTGTGGGCAGCAAAGCATTAAGGATGATCCCTTCAATCAACTCGCTCTCCCCCATTCCTCGTTGACAAGCAAGTGCTTTCGATGCATTACTTATCAAATCATACTGCTTAAACGAGTACATCTTGTTTTTTCCGCCAAGTCTCGGCATGACAGCTTCACCTTCCTTTGAATATATGTTTCTTATTTAGTCTATAAAGTTCTAAACTCTTATGAAGATATTATAGCACAAAAGAAATCGAATGTCAAGTGCTTTTCATTTTTTTTCGATTTCCGATTCCATAATCTCATAGAGATACTTATAAAATGTCTTCCGGCAAATTCCAGCAGCTCTCGCGCATTGCGTATCGTTCAGAGTTCCACCAAAGCGGACGGAGTTCTCGCGGATCACCTTCATAGCCGGTGCCTTTTTCTTTACATTGAGAACAGATCCTTGCGGCGTTCCGATCCGCTTGCCCTTGCGCCGAGCCGTTTCAATTCCTTCGGCGGTTCTCTGTTTCAAATCATCAACTTCCTTTTGAGCTTGCTGAAATGCAAGCTCAATTTGTTTGGTCGCAAGAAGACGCAGCACCTTGTTCGTCGCTTCGATATAAATATCTGCGATCTCATTGCCGACCAGATCCACGCCATTGCTGAGAGCCTGTTTGTATGTTTCGGTATTGATATGCGGCTCTTTCAGAAACACAAGATCTATCCCTTTGTCCATGAGATCCATATACAGCGCGATCCCGTCCGAGCTGTTGCGGCTCATTCGGCTCACGCTGTCGAATACGATCACATCACCGCTGCGGACTTCACGCAGCAGCTTGTCCAATCCCTTACGGCACAACCTTGTGCCGGTGTATGTTTCCTTGACAATATGTGCCGTTGGATATGCGGCAAGGATATTCCGTTCCTGCCGCTCGATATTCTGCTTTTTGGTTGAGATTCGGCAGTACCCATAGACTCTCTGCATGATGATCCACTCACTTTCGTATAAATGTAACGGTCGTTACTCATATACATTTATTATACTATATAAATAGCCGTTCGTCAATAAGAAATACACAATTTTGTATTAAGAGTACATATATACACCATACAGCTTATGAAAAAAAGAACCCCCATAGGGAGTTCTATTTTTCTGATGCATTCGTTTTCTCTCGATACCTGTAATAGATGCATGATTTTGTTTCGTAATCTATGTCTGCGACAAAAAACAATAACATTCCCGAACTATAATCCGATCTATCACCTGCTACAAAAGCACCTGAGAAGTTCTCACTCTTGATAAGATATGCCGTAGAATTTCCTCTATTATAACTTAACTTTTCATTCGTTTTCCAACCAGTCCATTGTCCAGGCTGAATTTGCTCTGCACTCTCAACACACTCAGCAGTAAATGTTTCCTCTATATGTATTTCCCCATAAGCTGACAATACACCATATTGTTCGTAGTTTTTAATAATACTATAATCGCGATATTCCTTTGAGCGATCAGTTAGCGAGCGAGTAATATAGCAATACATGTGATAATTGACAGGAACCTGAACTTCCTCTGTCTTTGTTTCAATTTCTAAATCATCGGATCTTATATCTGGCTCACTCGACCATTCTATCCATTCCGACCATTCAGAAGATAAATCAGTAGTTACCTCAGACGTAGCCATGACAGTTTCAGAAGTTTGATAATCTCGAAAAAAAGAATCCCTCGTACAGTCTGCACAGTGGGTTAGAATAACCCCACATAGTAGAACTAATACCAAGAGCATAATAATTCTCTGAGCAGTTCTCCTGACATGCGTTTTACCTGCCAATCGGCGAAGTTCTGATTTGATCCAGTGGTAAGGAGCTTTTTTATAATCGGTCATTTTTAATACATGAGCCTCAATCACTTGACCATTGCCATCATTAAGAAGTCCGACTACTCCTACTATTATCATCAAAATCAGAGTTATTATGATACCCAATGCAACCAATGGGTGAATAATTGTACCCGGCTTGTCAATCTCATACTCGTATATTAAAGGAGTTAAACGGTACAACAATATACCAACCATACTTATCAGAAGAATTCTAATTCCAAATCCTATATCTACTGCCCTACGAAGTAGTGACATGTCTAGCTGCTCTAATCCTTCCGGATCATGGGCATTGGACGGCATCGCCTCTGGCTGTCCCGCCTCTTCCGAATTCAAGTCACCAAGCAACTGGTTAACCGACTGTCCCGCTTTCTCCGAATCAAAGTCATCAGGCAGCTTCTTATCTGGCTGTTCGGATACATCCAGCCCACATTCAGCGAGCAGATCATTGGCAAGCTGTAGGCGCGCGGCAGCTGTCAGTCCTGTTCTTTCCGACTCATGGGCATCCGGCGGCAGCTCGTCTGGCTGTCCTGCTCCTTCCGGCTCATGGGCATCCGGCGGCAGCTCGTCTGGCTGTTCTAATTCTTCCGGCTCATGGGCATCCGGCGGCAGCTCGTCCGGCTGTTCTAATTCTTCTTCCTGCGGTTTTGTGGAAACCTCGACCGGCTGTTCCGGTTCTTGTTCCGGCATCGTTTCTTCTTTTTGCTCAGACTCCGATACTTCCGGTTCAGAGTCATCCGGTGGAGGCTTATCTAATGGCGGATCAAAATAAACATAGTCTTGATCCGATACAAGAAATGACTTTCTCCGCGTGTCATCTTCATCATATAATAAGTCACGAAGTGCTCCTGTTGCATGGCGAACATCATCAATTTTATACCTTTTTAGTTCTTTACCTCGACCGCCCCAAATTGCTTCTGTTAATTCTTTAATCGTAAATCGAGTCTTAGTCTTGTTAGCTGCTAGATAGTAAATCAAATTACAAACTCGCCATTGCTGCCTAGCCGGAAATGGCTTTTCACACCTTCTATTGTCCTGATCCACAAATATAATGGTCTTATTCTTAAAATCAAGAAATGCATTATCTGTAAACCACATGTTTTCCATTTTCAAGTCAGTCTCACCCTCTCACACTTAATTGCATATATACATGCATCTATTTCTTAATATTCATTATACCATAGAAAGCTCAAAAAAGCAAAGTCTCGCAAAAGTTGTTCCATTGAGCTGCCACTGTTAATTACAGACGTTTTTCAAAACGAATAACAATGAAAAGAAATGAAAAGAAATGAAAACGGCGTAGATGCTTAATTTTCATCAAGATTTCTCTTGACAATCGTTCGGAAATCTGCTATGCTGAAATCACCGAAAGGCAAACAAGCCGGAACATGGCACACAGCAAAAAACAGCTTCACAAACGCAAAGAAAGGTGGTGAGAAGTATGGAGGCGGTTATGGGCTTCATCGTCTTTTACGTGTTTTATCGCGTAACGAAACACATCGTCATGGGATGACAGAGTGTTGGCACAGGTGCCGCCAAGCGGCACCTGTGCGAAAGCAAGACCTGATCTGCCCCTTCCATGCAACAATGTAAAGGGACACAAGGATGACTGCGAAGATTTGTTTATGGATCAGCACTTCTTCGCTTGGCAAAAAGGAGTATGCCATGAAAATGAAATCGAATATGAAAGTCTTTGCGCGACTGTTCAACCTTTTGCTGGCGGCAGTAATCGTTATGGGATGCGCATGTCCCATTGCTGTTTATGCTGCATCAAAGTATACGAAAGGCTACGTTGAGGATGGCTGGTATAGGATTTTTCATCCGTCAAGTGGCAAATACGTCGATATCAGTAACGTCAGTTTGGAGAACGGCGCATATCTGCATCTTTGGGATAAAGCTGAGGGCAATCAGAACCAGATCTTCCATATTACGCGCAACACAGATGGAACGTATGTGATTATCGCCAATCATTCCAAAAAGGCGGTTGAAGTTCGCAACTCCTCGATGGATGATTACGGTGAAATCGCGCAATGGGATTATGGCGAAGTGAGTTGTCAACAGTGGCGCATCGTTCGCAACGAAAACAAAACATATAGCTTTGTAAACGCAAATTCCGGATTGAATATGAGTGTGATGAAGCCTCTGAGTGAATCCGTTAAACTGCCGTTTACTAATGAACCGCTGACACCTGATTCAGATACAGAGGCTCGAAAGTATGAAAATGGTGAAAAGCTGGTTCAGTATCATGATGAAGAATCTACGGATGATGAATTTGAACTTATCAAACTGTCAGAGAATGACATTTTGATGGCTGAATGGACTGCCGATCCGAGCAGTATCAAGATGGACTCAATAAAATTCGACAGCTATACGCCTTTGTTATTGTCTAAATACGGACGATATGAGGGAGATATGATGTATTTCCCCTCAATTGATAATCCGAGCGTAACAAAAATTACATATTTGAATTATGATGCAGTTGTCGATATGGTTTCTAACGCCGCAATGTCGGATTCGACTGTTCATGAGCTTCAAAACTATATTGCAAAAAACGCAGGACGAAAAACCGCAGAGAGTGGCGTAAAACTGATCGCCAAAGCCTTGTTCAAGGGTACCGAAGCAGCATCTTCTGCTAATTTGGCTGTAAGCATTTTTTGGGGATTCTGCGATACCTTTTACAGCATTGCGTCTATGGCTGACAATGACGAATGGAATAAGTTCATATCCACATCCAGAGATGCACTTCATCTGTCAAAAGGCATTTACATTACCGATTACATCTCAACCGAAAAAATCCAGCATGTTGATTTGCAAGCATCATACGATCAGTCACGTAACATTATAGAGGACTGCTATGATTATGTGGACAATCCTACACGCGAATTCGATGTTTGGGATTGTAAGCTGTCTCGTAAGAGTTCCGGAAACTGGACGTATATTTACAAGTAAGGTTCATGAGAAAACCGCTCTACGCTATGGAAGGTTCGGAATACAGTCACACCGTGTGACTCTGAGTATAAAGAAAGCGCCTTGCATTTTGCAGGGCGCTTTCTTCTCATTATACAAATGTCAGCTGACCGTCGATCTGTTCGCCGTCAGAATCGTCTTCGTCCGGATCTGCTTCTCCCCAAGTATCAAGAGGAAGAACCGCCCGGACAAGGTTCCATTGGCTTTCAGTCATTTCATTAACCTTCGCAAGTGTTTCTCTCATGGCTTGCGTCAGTTCCGGATCCGCGCATATCTGCAACTGAAACTTGAGATATACGATCATCTTGTCTTTGGTGAATTCCTCGACGGAATATCCTTTGAATCCTGCATTGATAAAGATTCGATCATCATTATTCAGATTTGCCATTACGTTGTGCATAAGCTCACCTCACCTATCTATCATACCACAAAGCCGACGCGCTGTCAATCCCTTACAGCCAAGTACCGGTTTTGACTTTGCGGCTTTTGTGCGGCATATCATCCAGAAGCTCGCTCTCTGCTCCACGCCTGTATACAGAACGGCTTGCCTTAGATAATGCTTTCGGATCGGCTTCAAATGCTTTTGGGAGATTCATGGCAGCGATCTCTGCGGATTCGATGTCAGAATCATGAGGTTCTGCTTTTTTATCGTTTTTACGTAATTTATCAAATAACATCTGCCGTTCTCCTTTCCTCAAAGTTCAGGAGAATCTTGACTCGGACTATCAGAAGCATCCGGATCCTTGGTCTGCTCCTGCGATTGATGCTGTGCCGCTTCGATCATTGCTGCAAGCGTTTCAACCACACTCGCATTCTGGCGAGCAGAAATCTGTTCATCCACAGTCGCATTCCATTCTGCCGTTGTCATGTTAAGCCCTTGCTGTCTTACTTCCTGTCTTTGCTGTTCCCTCGGTGCTGCTTCACGCGGTACATAAACCTTATCCGCAAACTTCGTCCGCTCAGTTGTACCTTTCTGCAACTCGCTTACAAACTCCTTGATCTGCTTTTGCTCAGAAATCTGCTGAAAATGATCGAGCAAGCCCTTTTGTGAGCCATCGCCCATATCAATGCTCGTTGCCATTCCACGCAGTTTACCGTCAAGCATAGCATATGCACACAAGGTTACTTGCGTTGTCGGCATAAAGCGATTCTGGCTCTTCTCGTCTGCGATCAGCTTTTCAAGCAGCGGTTCAGCATTTGCGATCACCTTGTCGGCATATTTCGGATGACAGATAGCTCCGTCTTCAAACACTTTCTGCGTAGTCCACTTCTCGCAGGACACGATCTCGATAAACGCTCCATTCTTCGATGCGAGTTTCGGGAGTTTCGCAGCACGGTCGCAAACCATCTGGACAAACCTTTCCGGATCATTATTCAGAAGCACAGCCTGTTTGCGAATCACCTTCGACGTTGCCGCATAAGTCATCTGAGCATCCGTCAGCTTGGCAAGCTCCGGATATTGATTGCACATCTTCTTGAGTGTTCCCATTGCATCCTTGGTGAACTCTTTTCTGAGGTTGACATTGCGCGGCTCTCCGGCGCGAGCAACTTCAAGTGCTGACTCGACATTATCGCGGTAATTTTCGTTCGCATACCGAATACGAAATACAGCCATTTTAATGATCTTGAGCTGCTGTTCTTGCTCTTCGTATTTATCCGATGCAGCAAGCGTCTTGCAAGCAGCAAGGATAGCATTGGCATCTGCCATTCTTGAATCGCAGTTTCCTACGCATTCGCCAAGCAGTCGCTTTGATTCTTTGTTAGCACCTAAACGCATTTCAAGCTCTGCTAACTCCTTGTTGTCGAAGTCAGCTTTGCTGAATTGCTCTGTTGCAAAATTGATATACGTCGCGCATTGAGCGCTGATATTCTCTTTTTCAAGAGACTTCTGCTCAATCTTATTAACGGATCTATCGTAGCCGCGTTCCTCAAGCTCTGCTTCCAGATCATCAGACAGAAGCGCAATCTCCTTCTTAATGACCGTCATCGAGCGCTGCAAGTCTTGCAGCTCAAATCCTCTTGTATAAGCAGTAAGGTAAGAGAAAGACGAATTTTCGGTCTGAACTCCATACTGCTGTCCAAGTGCATATGCAACCGATTCTGCCTGAATTTCTCGGACATTCGTACCAAGCTCGCGCTTATCAAGATTCATTTCGGCAGCGAGTTTTTCCAGATCGCCGTGCAGATCAGCATGTGCGGTTTCATGGAACAGAATCTTGAGTTTTTCTTCAACAGACATATTTTCACGAAGGACAATGTAATTATCCTTTCGTGTAAAGTAACCGTAAGCGTTCTCAAGTTCAGGATCTTCCTCAACCGATTTTTCATAGACCGGAACGCCGTTCTTCTGATCCACGGCTTTCAGCGCTTCCAGAAGAATTGCTGCTTTCTCCGTCGAGAGTTTCGTCACAGCCGGTTCAAGCGCTCTTGGAAACTCGGTCTGGAATCTTGCTTTTCGTTCCTCAGAGTTTTCAATCAGCATCTCACCGCGCTTGTTCTTCTGGATCTGACCGTTTTCATCAAGTACCGGCTTTTCATCCGGCAGCATCTTGTTTTCCTTAATCCAGATTTGTTCCGGCTGCTCAGTCTGAGAAAGATCAAAGACCGAAACAGCCTTATAGCCAACCGGCTCTTTGCCAAGGATCTGACGCTCGATAAACTGTTGCAGATGATCGTCAGAGGTAAAGATCATCTTATCCTTGCCGTCAACTTGCAAGCCGATCACACGGTTCTGCGGATTCATCGTAAACGTCAGCTTGGACATACCGAGCTGATACTTTGCTACTTCACCCGGATTCTCTGCAAGTCTTGATGCAAGCGTCTTCTTGATTGTCCGGAACAGTTGCCCTTTGGATGCTTCATACGCCATTTTCGGCGCTCTGATCCGGATGCCGTCCTCGCCCTTCTTTACCTGTCTGCCGTACTCCTTCCACTTGTCATACGACATCGTGAAGGACGCATCACGTTTTTGCAGATATACGAGAATTGCATTTGTGAAGCTGTACTGTCTCGCATAATACTTGCCGGATGTGTCGAGCCACTTCTTATATTCATCAGACGAAAGAATGCCTTTGATTCCCTCTGTCAGCTCATATTTAACACGCTCGCTCGAATCCATTGATGCGATATGCTCCGCAAGCCATTTTTTCGATTCATCCAGAAGTTCTTTTTCTTCACCTGTCAGAGTGATACCCTGTTCCTTGACATCAGCAGTCACCTTCTGATAGAGTGCTGCGAGCTGCTTATACTTTTCCTTTGCTGCTTCATACTCCCCTGCCGGAAGATTCTCAAGCTGATCGGCAATCTGCTCCATGCGGTAAGAAATCACATGGACATCGGAATGATTGAAATTCCCCTGCGGTTCTTGTTCCTGATCCGTCTCCCGGATAATTTCTTTCGGCTGTTCAGTAGCTTCGACCGGCTCTTCCTTAGTCGGTTCTTCTGTAACCGGCTGCGGCTCTTCGGAAACTTCCTGTTCCGGCACTTCCGGCTCTGACTGTGCCTGTTCTTCCAGTTTCGGCTGTTCCTGTTCGATCTGTTCAGCAACGACCTCGATCACAGTCTCTTTCTGCATATCAGATGCATACTGCTTTGCCATGTCAATAAATTTCACCTTGACATCAATCGGATAATAATTCCCGTTATCATCCTTAAAAGCAATGTTTGCTTTGCCGTCTTTTGCAGTATCGCTTAATGCTTGCAACGCTTCCGGCGCAAACTCTGCGGCAGCAGCAACAAGGAGAAGATTCTCCTTGACATCAGCAAGCGGACTGTCCTCAAACGGATCTCGTCCGGTTTCTTTTCCGCTGCGTTCTGCAAGTTCGATCACGATGTCATTCATGCTGTATTGTTCTCGCAGATCATTGACTTGCTGATACCACTTCGGGCTATTCTCATTCAATTCTACGGTCTTCACAGATATACTCTCCGTCCCAATATTATCAGGATGATCTAAGCCATCCAATTTATCTGCATCTACGACGGTCACTTGTTCTGATACGTCACCACGTTTCTGCTCGGCAATTTCTGCAAGCTGCTCGGCAATTTTGTCTTGCTCTGCAACCTTTTCTTTCATGCCGTATTCTCTATTATAGTATACTTTATCAATCAGATCATCATACCGCACTTCTTGCAGCGTCGGATGAACATGCTTTATCATCCGGGCATCTGCCGGATCCGAATAGACCTGATTATCAAGCGGCTCAATCGCCAAGCCGTCTTCTCTCAAGCACACCCAGCGGTACATATGATGTCCGTCCGTAACCTTGAAAGACGAATCATGATAATCATTTGTACTCTCAAGGGCAATTTCAATCGGCTTAGAATAGTCTCTTTCAGGAATCTGTACTGTTTCTTCCTGTTTTGATTCAGCCGGTACGGGTTCTGGTTCCGGATAACGCTGCGGCTCCTGATCCTGAACTTCCTCTGTTTTTTCAGGAAGATCCTCAACACCGATCAACTTCTCTGCTCCCTCAAGGTAGTTTTCTTCCTCAAGCATGATACTGTCATGTGCGATTCGCAGAAGATAATCTGCATCCTTTCCGGACTTTACGAAATTACACATGGAAACTGCCATAGAATCCATGAATTCTTCATTGAAAGCATACTCAGCTTTCGCTCCGAATTGCTGCTGTTGCTGCTGATAATTCGATACATTCCAGTCATCAAGGATCTGCATTGCATCGTATATCCATGCAGCTTGTTCCGCATTGACATCCTTCCGGATCGCAGCGTCCGTCACCGCAGAAATCGTTTCGACCGATATATTGTCCGGTGCAGCGGTGATAACTTCCGGTTCGCCGCCCCTCTGGATGTAATACTCTGCAATGTCCTTGACAAGCGGATTCTGAAAGGAATTCATCTTATCATCAATATTGATCTCCGCCGGTGTCAGGTCAACCTGATCCGCAACCGTTCTCGGCAAATCATCCTGATTCCGATAGACATAGTAGTCTGTTCCGACTCTGGTAAGATTCCAACCGGTCTTTTCAGACAATGCCTTTGCATCATCGTAATGGTCGATGCTGTATTTCTTAAAAAAATCAGAGTTCCCGTCTTTTTCAGTTTCCTTTGCTGCGGAATCATTTACCTTTTCTGCCTGTGGCTCACGACCGGCGAGAATCTGAATGTACTCGTTCCAGTCCTTACCTTCCTTGGCAGGGAAATCAACGATGCGGATTCCCCTCTTTTGCAGTTCAGCAGAAACCTCAAGCGTTGCTTTTCTACCGGCTTCATCATTGTCCATGCAAAGCACAACGGTCTGGATGCCGGGGTTCTTATCCAGAGCATTAAAAATGGAATGTGTCTTATTTGTGCCGGTCAGCGCAAGATACGTATATCCCTGATAATCGCGTTTATCAGAAAGAAACGACATAACTGACATTGCATCAATGACTGCTTCGGTCACAATCAGCGTGTTGTTCAGCTTGGAAGGATGTGTAGGCTTAACAAGGAAGCACTCGTCATAGTCATTGCCTTTCAGGTCGATTGCAAACCGCTTTTCGCCGGTGCTGCGCTTACAGCCGAACCGATCTGTATGGAATACGCAGTTGCGCTTGACATCTTGATACAGCAGTCCCCGGTCGATAAACGAATGCACGATCTCGGACTTGATCTTGCGCTTTTCGGTCAAATACTTGATAACGGCGGTATTTGACTTGGCTGCTTTCGGCAGCTCAATATCGCCATTCTCGCGCTTCTTCTCATTTGTTGCTTTCTCGTATTTCGGCTCTTTGAATGCGACCGTTGCTTCACGGTTTCCAACAATGCCGTACATCGTGGAAAGTTCCCGTAGAGCAGTATTCAGATCATATCCACGCATATTCATTGCAAAGTCTATGACGCTTCCGGCACCGCCTTTGCGTCCCATGACGAATTCTGAGTTTTGCCAATACGCATTTTTCTCTGTGTCGATCATCACGCTGTCATGTTCTTTCAGAGAAATATATCGGCTTCCCCGGCGAACCGGCGTATAGCCGATACGCTGTGCATAGTCAGCAATCGGGATCTTCTTGATCTGATCTATGAATGTCATTTTCTGGCTCCTTTCGTTTAGCATCTGTACTGTATCAATAATACAGTACGCCAACACATATATTATAGCACATATAGAGCAGAAAATCAAGTGATTTGCAATATTTTTTTGATTTTCTTGCGGATATTGGATTTCCAAGAGTCACACCGTGTGACTCTGTTCTATCAGGATATTTTGCTTGACAAGAATATCACATTTCAGTATAATGTAGATATATATAGATGTCCAAGATAAATTACGCCCAAAACGGATATAATATATCAATACAAACCTCGTCCGAAAGGGGATATTTACTTGAAAAAAAATAAGCCATATGAATGTGTCCAATTACTTGATTCGATTCTTGACAAAAGGGATCAGATCATCGCAGATATAAAAAATGGTTCTGACTCTCCGGAAGTAAAGAAAAAAAAGATTAAAATTGCAGAGAAAAAACACACCCGTGTTCTACAGTATATTGCAGATACATGCAAAAGTATATATGAAGCTGAGATTGAACGCGAAAGTAGCATTTTGCAGCAAGCAAGCAATATGCAATCGGCTTTTTCATTTATCACAGCCGGATTATTTGTAGTTGCACAAATTGTTACGGATAATATTGACCGTGATTCTTCCTTATCATCCAGCGACATATTCCACGGATTTTCACATATCACACTTTGGCTTATTCTTAGTCTTGTTCTTGCAACTCTGGCACAAAGAAGATCCATTCGGCAACACGGAACACCAACCACACGGCAATTCATTCAAACAGCCAATAAAGACTATGATTTAATGCAAAGCAACAATGAAAGATTGATTTTAGAAATTCGAGAATACGATAGATTTTATTTTTCTTTAAATAAAATCAACAAAAAGCGTGTATTATGTGTTCAATTTTCAATGTTCGCATTCTACGCAGCACTCGCTCAAAGTGTAATATATGGCTTTTTGATGGCGAAAATAGCTAGATTATAAAAATGGAGAAACATAATGAGATATAATGGGAATTCAAAACACAAAAAATCATATAAACAATTATGCCGAGGACAAAGATGCCCGTGCATGAAAAATAAAAAAGAACTAGAAAAGCGCAAAGCTATAAAAAGCCTTGCTAGAAAATGCCGGTCATCGCCGCCATTAACGGTTGTCCCATATCTTGATAAAAAAGAACATCCTGAAAAAGCTAAACCAACAAGAAAAGAACCCCAAAAGCAACCGCTCACTCCGAAGCCTTCAAAGCCAAGAAGACACATCCCTCCGCCCGAAAGACCGTTTAGATATAAAAAAGTCGCAAGAACACCGTCTCAACGTCGCATTGAATTGATTTCAAAAGCCATAGAATCACAGAATGTAGGCTATTATCATCGCCCATATCGAAATCGAGCTGCAAGGAAAGACGCTCGACTAATTCGTTTAGCAGAACCACCGAAAAAGCCAAAAGATGAATAAAAAAAACGCGCCAAGGTCATCACGATCTCGGCGCGTTTTCTTATATAGAGTCACACGGTGTGACCTATCTCATTGCAACACTTTCTTAGCGCAGCTTACCTCACTCGTTCATCCTGCAAATCGAATCGCCATGTGTAAGAGCAATTTTCAGCTTGCGGAATGCAGCATTGGCTGCATCCTCGGTGTCATACGATCCGATTACAACCGGCTCTTCCTTTACTGTAAAAGCCACCAGATCGAAGCCATTACCGCTCTGTTGCACCGTATATCCGTGCAGAATATCGAAGTTAAATCCTGTCCCATTTTGCGCAAATACGTACATATTCTTCTCCTTATCGTTATTTTCGGCTTTTGGAGCCTTTCTACAGATTTGATGTCGAACTCAGCGAATTACTCCTGTTCATTCCAAATTCCTTGCTTGTTTGCCTGTGCTGCGCTCTCCAATTGCATAAAGTGGTATTCATACTTCGTGTTGGGGCGGATCGTCATGACCGTTGCATACTCGGCTCGCAGCAGCTCGTCCTGAACCATAGTGCTGCCATCATCAAGATACACATAGGCTAAAGTGCGCCCATAATCATCGACCGTTTCGATGTCATACTCAAGGTATACCTGTTTTCCGGAAAGATACTCAGACATCCAATCAGAAGCGATCTTGCCGTCTTCTGTGTTCCGGGATCTATCTGGATGCACAGATTCCGGCGCATCGACTCCGATCAGGCGGATCGTCTTCTCTTTGCCGTCGATATTGAGGATAATTGTATCACCGTCAACTGTGCGAACCACATCATAAAGTCCAAACAGTTTGGGCTGTTCAGGAACTACAGTTGTTTCTGATACTTCCTCAGTCACCGGAACATACAGTCCAAAATAATCCCAAAGAAACCATAAGCAGAAAAGCGCTCCACAAATCAGAAAAATGGCACTTACTACGCTGCCGAAAACGTCCATTGCTTTATCAAAGCGTTCTCTTATACGCATCTTTTCACATCTCCACACCGTGTGACTTTGAAACTGTCTAGGTCATCCTCTATTTGTTTGATACTGTCTTTCAGAAAAGATCTGGCTTGTTCGATACTTTCTGTTATCGCTTGAATCTTTTGTGGGTATCCTTTTACTGTTGTATATCTCCCATATGAATCCTCAAGATACTGTTCAGTTGGACAGCCGTACACCTTGAATTGGTGGAATGGATAGTGTTGTGTGTGTTGTTTGAAGCTATAATCGAGAGTCATTAGCTCATGCAGCGCGATTCCCTTGCTTATCTTCAAACCTTCAATCCGCTTCACATCTTCTTGTGTCAAGCCCTCTGCAATCAGCTTAAAACTGGCGGCAGACACCTGTTTTCCGCCCTGCCGATCCGCCTTCCCATGCAACCGCCTGAAATTTTCAATATCTTGGCTGTAAAACATTTTTCCGTTTATATAACCGACCGCATAAATCCATTCGCTTTTCGTTGCGGATATGGATTCTTGCACTTTTGCCAAGATCAGAGTTTGCGCTGCGGTCTTCGCTTTATTGACTTTATCAGAGTAGCACTTGAGCAGTTCAGCCATTTTCTCAACAGAATAAGTATATCGCTTAAACCGCTTACCTTCTACCTTTTCCTTATGCTCAACCTGAAATCTGACAACTACCTCTTTACCGTTTGATCCACGATAGCTGCTATCCATATCAAGCGTGCAATACGCAAGCTCTGTATGAATCTTCCATGCTGGGAACCAAAATCCATACCTCTCAAGGTGCAGAATCTCACTCAGATCAATCCAAGCAAACCGAGCGCCGGTATCAGACCATTTGCATTCTTCATCCTTGTTATGGACAATCTTTCTTGGAACATCAACTTCTGCCATAGTCCACTTCGCTCCCTTCTCAGAGTCACACCGTGTGACTCAACACGCATATAATCAGCATGTGTACCGGATAGTAAATATAGAAAAACCACCGGCTAAGATTCTTGTGCTTGGCACTTCCTCGCTTTCCGTTATACAAAGAAAGCGGAATGATCGCAAGAAGCGTTCCGTACTGGATAGTAAACGCCGTAAAATTCTCGTAGTTCCGTGCAAAAAGAAGTGTCAACAGTAAAGTGCATGAAGCAGCAAAAAGAAGCATCTTCTTTTTCAAATCATTCCGGAACAAGTAGAATATAACCGTCCAAACCGGTATCATCAGCGACCAATCCGTAAAGTGTCCGAGCGATATACAGACAGCCAACAGTATCAGGCGCGGCGTTTCCGGCAGATTCGATTCCAGTACGATCAGGCAAATCAGCGCAATAGCAAGTGACATCATGACATTCCAATGCCCCAAGATCATCAGGAGATTCACCGGATTCGTACAGCTTTGCATCCAGATAAAGACCGGCTGCGAGATAACGCCGAAGACAGCAAGTCGCATCAGATATTTTTTGCGGCTATGCGTATGCTGAAACCCCTCTGCGATAAAGAAAGCCATGATTGGTGCAGTCACCCGTCCGAAAAGGCGCATGCTGAAATAAAGCAAGCAATCCTGCGGAACAAACACTTCCGCAATATGATCGACCGTCATTGCTATAATTGCGAGTAGTTTCAGAGTATATGCTGAACAAGATTTTCGCATAGCATTACGCGACCGCACTGGCAGACGAAAGCAGATACTCTCGAACAACCTTGATCTGTGCTTCTGACATTCCGCAAATATTCTCGCCGTCGGATGTTGCAAGGACAGCATTTCCGCAGATATGTGAAGCCGACAACACGCTGGCATTCAGATTCAGCCGGTTTGAGTTCAGCGTTTTTGAAGTACCGGTCACGATGAAGACCGGGAAACTGAAATCAGCCTTGTCCACGATTGATTCCGTCTGAATATCCTCACAACCTTTTCCGATCTGTTGCCGGATAGACAGCACCGGATCCTCGTCCTTCACGGGGACAATCTGGATGTCCCCGTTCATAAGTAAGCAAATCATCATTTTTCTCATAACAATGTCCTTTCTGCCGGCTCGACCGGCAACGAATAAATTTGTCTTAAAGCAGCTACCTGACTATATTCAGTATATCATTATAAAGAAGCAATGTCAATCGGTCACGTTTTGTTACCTAGGAAGGTCACGTTTTGTTACCCTTTCTTATTGGGAAGTGCAAACTCCACATTAAAATACCCGTTCTCAGCCTTCTTCAAAAAGAATATCGCTTGGTACTTGACACCTCTTTTATTCGTACATGTAGCTTGGAAGCATCCTTCTGTAGCCAACTTCCGGAGCTGATCCTTTTTACAGTTATGTCCCATGCGGCTCTGGAAAATAGGCGCATCACTTCTGGCATATAAGCCACAACGTGCGCTGCATGTCAGAAAGGAAAAAGGATGTTTTTCATCATCCGACTGACTCTTTAACTTTCCGACCGCATCGCTGATATAGAGATCACCTTGACCGCAGACCGGGCATTTTCCTATGATGTCTTTTGCCTTATGAGAAAAATCGAGATCAGACACCTTGTTTTCCTTTGCTTCTTTGAGCTTATCAGCGATAAAAGAACAGAAATCACGCATGAAGTCTTCCGGTTCCGAACGACCGCTGATAATATCCTCGATTTTCGTTTCCCAATCAGCCGTAATCTTCGGGCTGTAAAGGTCATGTGGCAGCACTCGGATCACGGACAGCCCCTTCGGAGTTGGGATGATATAATTCGTCTTTCCTTTTTTCAAGGTTGTAACGACTTTCTTGTTGAACAGATCGTTGATGATCCCTGCTCGTGTTGCCTGTGTACCGATTCCTTTTCCTTTCAGGATAGATCCATTCTCAATTGTGTTACCGGCATTCAGCATGGCTTTCAGCAGCGTTGCTTCCGTATGCAGCTTCGGCGGAGCTGTCGTTTTCTTTTGAACTGCGCAGGATTCTACTTTGACCGTATCGCCGGGATTCAAAGGCGGAAAGCGCTGATCGGTCTTTTCCTCTCCGTCTTTCTCGGTGGATTCCTCTTTTCCATTCAATATCTCCTGATAGCGTTTCCACCCCATTGACACCGGAACAATGCCGGATGCAGTCATTTTGATGCCGTTCTCAAAGCTGATCTCCACGCTGCTCTTTCTGTACTTAAACGGTGCGGACAGCGCGACCAGAAAGCGCGTCATAATCAGATCAAGAACATTACGGATCACTTCTGCGGGACAATTCTTCTCGCTCTCAATTTGGCTGATGTCAAATCCCTTAATATTCTCGGTCGGGATTATTGCATGATGATCCGTTACCTTTTCATCATCAACAACTCGTTTTCCAGTAGTGATTCCGTTTGCGAGTAACTCCTTTGCAGTATCACCGAACTTCTGATGCGTGGAAACCCTTTCTATCAGATCCGGCAAATGCTTTTCCATATCCGATGTAAGGAATCTACTGTCAGTACGCGGATAAGTAATAACCTTGTACTTCTCATAGAGCGCCTGTGACGCTGCAAGCGTTGTTGCAGCAGCATAGCCATATTTCTTGTTCGCGTCACTTTGCAGCTCAAGCGAATCATAGAGCTGCGGTGCGCTCTGCATCTTTGACTCGCAGCGGAAGTCTGATACTGTACCGTTTCCGGATTTTGCAATCTCGATGCGTTTCTGCTCTGCGAGCTGCTTGTCCGTCAGTCTTCCTTCATCGTCCTTGGAAGTCAGCGGCAGCACTCTGTCCGAGTCACTATTCCAATACACTTCAAATGAACCCTGCTCAGTCGAGACACGGCTGCGCAGGGTATAGAAATCATGCTTTTTGAAGTTTTTTACTTGCAAATACCGCGCTACAACGAACGCAAGCGTCGGTGACTGAACGCGACCGACCGTAATACTCGTATTATAGATCGCAGACTCCGCCCGGCTCATAGTCATGCCGAGGATCCAGTCTGCTTTTTTCTTGCAGAGTTCCGCTCTGACAACAGGAAAATACTTTTTCTGTGCCGTTTCAGGATCCGTAATGCCGTTGATTGCAGCCGTAATTGCTTCGTTTGTCATGGATGTAGCATTCCAACGATATACCGGCTTCTTTGCATCGCCGGTCTTTGGATCAAATCCCCAACCGTTACCGGCTTGCATACGAACGAGCGACTGCAAGACAATACCTTCATTGCCGCAGTCTCCTAAGTCATAGATTCGGTCAATATCCGGTCGCGCAATCAACTTCTTAATAACCGAGAACTGCTTTGCTGAGTCTTTAATCACAACATATTGGAATTCATCTGGAATGATCGGCAGCTCTTGCAGCGTCTTATCCGGATTATCAAAGGTTTCTTTTTGCGGCATATAGCCGTATGCTTCCGGTTCTGCGAGAGCGACAAGATGACCGACACACCATGTTATGATATAGCCGTTCCCTTCATAATACCCGTCGTGGTACTTCGGAACCGGGATATTCAAAGCCTTTGCAACATCTTGTGCTACACTCGGCTTCTCGGTCATACAAAGAATACTCATGTTGTCACCTCAGATTTCGTTTCAGCTTGCATCTGACATCATCAGGATCGCTTCTGAGACAAGATTTGAAATCTCATACTCAGACATTCCGATTGCCATACAATCAGCCACAACAGACCTGATTCGGTCTGTAAGTTCCTGTCTGACTCTCTGGTTCAACGACGTAACATCCAGTTGTCGGATATAATAGCCGCTTCCGGCAACTGCTTTTGCGATCCCCATTTTGCAGAGATCATCAAACAGCTTTTGAGCCGTAGATCGACCAATGCCATAAATAGAGCAAATCTCATTAAGCGACGGAAATTTGTCGCCGCTTCTGTATCTGCCGGAAATGATCTTGTAAATAATATCGTTAATTACGCCCTCGCGTTTCAAATCAGGCATTTCCATTCTCACTTTCTGCTCGGAATGCGGAGAAATCACCGCTCTTAACAGCGGTCATAAGGGTATCGAGATCCTTGCCCTTAGAATTAAGAATCTCAGCAAGTTCAAGCATTTTTTCCTGTTCCTGCGCTTTTTTCAGCGTGGCAATCTCAGTCTCATATGTTTTTGCTTTCTGTCTCAAGGCGGCAATCTTTTCATTTACTGCATCAAGATTTGCCTGTGCTTTTTCGAGTTTCTGTTCAAGAGTTGTCATAGCTTTTCTCCTTTAATTGATAACAAAATACCCTGTGACGTAGTCCGAAGCATAGCGGACACATCTGCATACATCACCGTTGTCGCCCTCGACAACATATATATTTCCGTCCTTATCAGTTCCGACAAATATGCCGATCTTTCTGGACATAATCGCAACATCACCTTGTTTTGCTTGTGATCCATAATCGCTTCCGCGATAATGCGAATCCGATTGCAATTTTGTCAAGACTTCTGAAATATCGGATTTTCCGTCAAGACCTTCAATCCCGGTATACTCGGTGACATTTCCGTCCTGCATTACCGCATATACGAAACATGTGTTCCAATCGGTGTGTTTTGCATAGCCGCAGGCTGTCCAGTACGGTTCACCGCCAACATTTCCGATGCCGCTTACAGCATAATTTAAGACAACGCTTCGGGTTGTGGTTTTACATTCAGCAGTAAACTGAATTTTCTTCAATTCCTTGGCTGTCATTGCACTGAAAAGCTCGCCCTGCATCGAAACAAGCTCCACAAGAATCTCATAATTATCCTTCAACGTGTTCAGTTCTTCGTCTTCGTCCTCTGTTCGGTCTGTCTTAGCTGTCAGCCGTGCAATGTCATTGGTAAAATACTTCTTCATCAGACCGGAAACGCCGTCCATGCTGATTGAAGCAATATAGAATGCATGACCGTTGCACTCATGATGTCCTGTGCATGTTAATTCGCTGTTATCACAATAAATTTCATCCTGATATGCGAATCTGTGGTTTGCATCACCGTGATAGACCGTTGTAGAAGTGATTGTTCCGCCGTGCGGACAGTCATCTACGCCCTCACAGAAACGGGTTTCAGTAATCGGATAATATTCGCCGCATAAATTATAAGACGAATCGCCGGGATGCAAAGCGTTTCCTTCCATATCGCTTAGGAATTTATCAAGATCTGCTCTCGTCATTGTTCTGGCGCCATTTCTGGTATGCACATTGTACTTTCCAACACCAGGAATATAGTGTCCGGCGCAGCAGCGTGTCTCATAAAGATAGCCGTTGCAATGATAAGCATTTGTGGTGTGACCCCAACAAACGTACTTGTCACATTCATTGCAGATATACTCATTATTATGATACTCGGTCGTATAATCATAGCAATTGCTCGTATTTGCATGGCGCATTCCGCACCAGGAATCCGGTTCACTACAATATTTCGTATCATCCTCAACTGTTTCGATTACAAACAAATCGTCAAAGATTTTCTTAACAGTTGACTTTGCTTGAGCTTCGGTCGGCTCCATTTCGTATTTCTGAAAGATGATTACATTGAAGAAAGGCTGAATAACATTCCGGATTTCCTCAACGGAGTAAAAAGGATAGAATGTCGGATCCGGAGCTACTGTTTCCTCTGCGCCGTTCCGGTTATAATGCTCTGAATGAGCAATATTCCCCTTCTGATCCGCCCTGCGGAATGCGACATAATTATAACCTTCTTTGATTTTATCGTTAATGTCCTCAACACGTTCCTCAATATACTCCTGTCGTAATCCCTTTACTAGATCACCTTCATCATCAGTATATCCGGCAATTACCTTCTCAACATACTCAGAGACATTGACTTCGGTTTTCTTTTCCTTATCGCTGAATATGCCGCCGAAGATTGCGCCGACTGCACCAACCGGTGCAATCAAAACAGAATTCAGCGCTGCAACAGCAGCAACTATTAAGCAAAGCGGAACAAGCACTTTCGATCCAAGTGCTTTCACCATATCCATAAGTGCAGACACAATCGAGCCACCGGCTTTAGAGATCGCTTTCTTGGCTGTCTTTGCAATTCCGTTCTTCCGAGCATAGCTGACGGTCTTCCTGACTGTCTTTGCAGTTTTAACACTTGTACGAACGCCTGTCTGAACACCGCTTTTTACAGCCGTTGCAGTTCCTTTTATGACCGTCGAACCAGTCTTAACACCGACATTTGCCGCTTGAGCAGCCATTCCGATTCCTTGCAGCATTGTATCATCACTTCCTGCAAGTCTGGACATAGCAGATACACCGGCATTTACACCTTTCTTTATCAGATGCGGATTCGGTATCCTCGGCTTCAAGGTTGCCAAAGACGCAGCTCTTGCAACAGCCAAACCAATCGCAACACTTTTTACAGACGCAATGGTGAGCTTTCCTTGGCGGATCTCCCACATGTATAGTGCAGCATTCCGAGCAACATGTAAGCTCCTTTTCGCTGTTGCCTTTGTACTCCGCTTGATTCCCGTCGGTCTATGCTTTACAGCAAATCGGACACCGCTGTAGACCGTGCCGGTTCCTTTAATGATGGTTGAAGCAGTTTGACCGCCTACTGTCCCGTCATTTACCTGACCTGCGAATCGCTTTGTAGCCCGGACAACGCCTTGGTCGAATGAGGATGATTTCTTCCCCTTGGGCGCACTATCCTTAATATACCCCTGCTGCGATTTATTTACAGCATTGATTGCAATTCGCAAATTCGGATTATTCTGAGAAATTGCATTTGAAATCCTTTTAGCTCTAGGATCGTTAATCTTTGACAAGAGCTTATTGGCTTTCGCCAAGGTATGATCCGTAACATGTCCGGACGCAAAATCGCGCTTGACATCTAACACGTTTTTCGCCAAATAAGCATACTGAGCAGCGTTTTTTACAGTGGTCTTAATCTGAACCTTTTTTGTTCCACGCTTCACACCCTGTGAACTTGGCTTCTGCGAGCCGGACTTTGTATTTTGCTTCACAGATCATCCCCCCTTGGCATCAGAGTCACACGGTGTGACTCTGATAGAGTCACATTCCCTTCTTCTTTTTGATAATCACCACAACAGCAAGTCCAATCAGGAACACAGCAAGAAGGCTTAAAGTGAACCATGTTCCTTTCAGGACTTTCAAAAATCCGCTCCACACGCCGCCTTTCTCTACAGTAGGGGCTGTTGTAACAGTAGTGGTTGCAGCCGTTACTGTCTGTGTAGAAACAATCGAGGTATGTGTTTCTTTATCATCGTTTTTTGCAGACTCACTTGTTGTTACCGCCGGAGCATCTTCAAAGTACGATGAATAATCATTATCTCCGAGCAAAGAATACTCTTTTCCATTGAAAAAACAGTAAAGAGTGGAGTGGTCAGTATAATACTCGAACTGATACTTCAAGATCTGTTCATAAGCGTCCATTTGTTCTTTTATTGTTGCTTCATCAGCGCCAATTCGATTTAATCGCCTTCTGATCTTAGCATCTTCCGCATCTGAATAATAATATTTTACAGATTCCCACGTTTCAAAATACTCAGGATGATAATTCAGATCGCCAACCAGTGATGTATAGCAGCGATCCCACAGGAAACGCTCCATGTCTGACCGTTGCAGAAGTATATCCCGTTGTTCTTCTGTTCCGTCACATTCCTGACAATAAGTAGCCATCAAGCTGACATCATCACCATAGTAGTTACGGTTGTAGTTATCCACGCCCAGTTCCATCATTTTGACGGCAGTATCGACATATGTATTAAACACTTTGTCCGCGTCTTCATTTCCGGTATGCACATACATAGATTCCGCTGTCACATCGGCATCTGTCAGAGGTTTTTCCGCAGCAGCGCTTACCGTAAAAGTAAACGCTACAATGGAAATCATAGTGATTGTTGTTGCAATAAAAGAAATGAGCTGTTTTTTCATACAAATACCCCTTCCGGTCATCCGGAAATCACGCTGACTTCGGCATAATACTCCGGATCAGTTCTTCCGCTTCCTCCGGACTCATGCTCTCTCCAAACTTTGTTGTCATCAATTTGTAGAGGTACGAGTCAGACGGGAAGTTATCCTCAAACGGAACAAGGACTTTTTCAGCATACAGCAAGCCATCTCCCGGATCAGAGTTCTGAATAAATTTCCGCTGCGAATCTGAAATCTTCAACATCTCAGAAAGAATTGCATAGTCCTCAGACTTCTGGTTCAGCATCATAATGAAATCTGAATTACCAAGCATATTTCTTGCTTGTTCCGAAGCAAGCAAATCGCTGACGTTCTGCGTGATACCGGTGACGCAAAGACCGTATTTTCTTCCTCTCTTATAAAGCTGCTTCATGAATTCAGCACTATAGAAAGATGCAAACATAACGTGAATTTCGTCGGCATAGCAATATGTCTTAATCTTATTGTTGCTATTTCTGACCATTCGATTCCAAATGAAATCGAAAACAATAGTCAGAGCAATCTGCCGGAGCTGTACCCCAAGGCTCTTGATATTAAAAACAATCAGTCTGTTGGACAGATCTACGTTCGTTTTGTGAGAAAACAGATTCATCGAGCCTTTCGTATAATATTCAACCGACTCCGCAATTTCGCTTGCAGCGCCATATGATTTAAGTTCGTTTTGCTCACGCTCTTTCTCAGCATCAAATTCCGCTTGCAGATCAATTAAGGTCGGAAGATACTGCGGATCAAAGTCATGTTCCAAATAATTATTATAGCACTTTTTCACACAACGGTCAACAATCGTTTTTTGGACTGACGTAATCGACGAATAATCAGAGTTGCCGCCGCTCGAAATCATGCGCTCGATGATCGACATAATAAAGTCCGACTTTTTCTTGATAGCCTTTTCCTTTTTAACATTCAAAGAGGTATTATCCGGATCATCGTCCTCGTCCAAGCCGTAATCCTGCTCCATATCCATCGGATTGATATACGAATCAGATTCAGACGAGATATTGATAACCGTTCCGCCGAATGCACGGCAGAACCAGCCATATTCATTCTCAGGATCAATGACAATAATGTTCGTATCAGGATCACGCAGCAAAACATTGAGAATTTCTCGTTTGGTAGCCATAGATTTACCGGAACCGGTTGTGCCAAGCACAAAGCCGGACGGCGTTTTCATGCCCCAACGGTCAATCAGGTTGATGTTTTTGGACAACGGATTGATACCATACGGGATGCCGCCCTTTTGCCAAAGATTCTGAACAGAAAACGGAACAAAAATCGCAGAACTTTCCGTAGTCAGAGTTCTGTCAATCGCCATTTGCGGCGAGACATATCCGAATGGAAGTGTCATCTTAAACGCTTCTTCTTGCTGATACGGAAGGGGCATCAGCTGACAGGTCTGAGAAGCTGCTTTTCCCTCAATCACGGCGACATTACTGTTCAACTGTTCAAGGGTATCGCCCTCGACCAGAATCGTAAAGCTCACGAAAAACATTTTCTGATCCTTGTTTTGCATATCGTCATACAGTTGCAATGCCTGCTCATGTGCATCCTTAATGTCATGTCGGATATTTTCAGTCGAATAGCCGGATCTCACTGCTCGCTTTTCAGCGTTCATCTTATCTCCCTCGATGCCGGTCAACTGCCGCTGCACGATTTTCATGCCTTTCGCCTGATCCACCGGCTGAATATTCATAGCAAAAGTCATAGGGAAGTCAACGGAGTACAGATCATGCAGGAATTCATCATTCAGAGCTTTCGGCAACTTGGAAAGGTACAAGCAGCGATAAAATTTGTCTCCCATCTTAAAATACATTGCATGTCCAAAGTCAAAGGATGCCGGTGCAATATAATCACGGCAGGATAAGCCCTGCTTTTTCAGAAAGTCATAGTCAATACTGAATTCCCCCTCGTGACCGTAACGCATCTTATCATGATAATATTCCAAGCGCTCAGTAGTTGTCATCGGGATTGCCCTTGCACCGTTTCCGGTATCACCGTCATCACCGATTTTAGAAAACCGACTCTGAATTTCGACATCAAGTCGCATAAACTGCATCAGCGCTTCAAGCGGCTCGTCTGCGTCAATCGTTACCGTCAGAAACTTCTTGAGCTGAATATCATTCCGTCCGATAGCAAGCTGCTGTCTGAGGACGCGATTATATTCTGTGCGGTGCGCGTCAAGATCATCCCCCGTTTGCTTATAGAGGACTTGTTTCTCTTGTTCTTCCGCGCTGACAATACAATTATCAATATGGAATGAGAAATGTACGTTATCAGGGAAATAGTTATACAGTTCGCATAGCTTCTGAAACGCAGCGAGTTGAACTTCCGGTCTTGCAGTATGATAATTGATGTCCTGAATTGCATACTGCTTGGAGTATTTATTCGGCGCAACTTCAATTACGCCGCCGTCATATGTAGCAACAATCGGAATACTGTCCGCCGTAATTTTCGGGATTGTGTATTTTGCTGTTCTGCGTTTCTTCATCGTACTGTTGCTCTTTGCCGCTTCTTTTTTCTTGCGTCCAAGCTGTTTCTTACGATTGCTCTCGATAGCAGCGTGATACGCTTTCATGATCTTGAATTCCGGATTAGTCATGATGTATTCCGGATTTGCGTCAATCTTCCGCTGGATCGCTTCACCCTGCATAATCTTCCGGCGCATAGATTTCGACATTTTCAGCGTATCATCCGACTTAACCTTGTCCGCATTATATTCAAAACTGCTGATTTCCGGTATCGGAATATCCGGCTTCTTTTCTGTCAAAATTTCCGCCTTTTCCGGATCGAACATTTGAAGATCCCCTCTCTCATTCGCTTCCTGCATCAGAACAATTCGTTCCATTGCAGATCGCTTCTTAAATGCATTCATCTTCTTGATATTCTTAGAGCCAAGTTGTTTCTTTACTTCCTGACGATATTTCTCGTCATTTTCCCGAAAATAATTATCAGTCGCATATTTCCGCTTGTTCGGTGCTATAAACCACCGAACCACCGCAACCGAAAACTTTTCCATGGGCATACCGCTGATCTTGATAAATCCAATCGCCATCAACGGAATCGCAATAATCAGAACAGCCCACGATACAATGTCTTCCGGCAGAAAGTTCTTACCCCAAAAATACAGCGGAACACAAATCAGAGCAGCGACAATAGATGTTATCAGCTGCCGAGCGGTCAGACCAGCGACAACCTTTTCTTTGTAGGATCTGATTTCATTTGGTATTCTAATATTTATCATAATGCATACCTCTTAGTTGGCATCCAGAATGTTTCTAGCCCATGAGTTGCACTTCGTCATTGACATTACAAGTGCAACAGATGCAAGGAGCATCTGAAACAGAACATTGATAATCGTTGTAGTAGAACTCGCAACAGCAACGCCGCCCTCCCCTGCCGCCTTTGTTGCAGCAGTAATTAGCTCAAAAATTGCCGCGCCGAGCAGCGAATCAAACACCTTTAACACCACAATCATCAAAACGCCTTGAAAGCATACCGCAGCGAACGATCTCAGAAATTTAATTGTAATGCGATTAAATCCCTCTCCGTTTCCGTTTCCAAGCGGTAAAAAGGAAATCGGGAGAGGACTCGCTACAACATAGACGCATATCTCAAACATTCGTCCATAAGCGATCACTTGTATAAGCAAGCCGCATATCTTAATTGCAAGAAGAACAATAAGTGCAACAACAATCAAGCCGAGCGCTGACCAGACACTATCAACATTCTCAAGGACATGTGATTCCTTTAATTTTTCTAAAGAGTCCGCGCCCAGGCTTAGGTCACTTCCTTTTAAGCTATTCATCCACGCGCTAGCCTGACCATAACACGCGCGCAGGAAAGATGGTGCAATATTAAGTGCTTCAACGCAGAAGCAATATTTCACTCCCAATTTCAGCACATGCTCCCATTTTATCATATCGACTTTCTGAGCGACCGAATACATTTCCATAGCCCACAGCGCAGCAAGTATCAGGTTACAGAACGGAATCAGCGTTTTGGAATAGCCAAGCATTGTGTCCATAGCCGGTTGACCATTGATTACCATTTTATCCGTTAAAGCTTCGACTGCTTTCTTGATACATTCATCAAAACCGGTAAAAGCCGATTCCAGAAGCGCCAAAAACGCTTCCATGAGTTTATCAGCCATGTTTCACATCCTCTCGTGTGTATAGAGAAAGCCGCGTAGCCGTTGTAACAGCTATGCGGCTTTCAGAGTCACACCGTGTGACTGTATAGATTCCTTCCCACACGAGTCACACAGTGTGACTCGTGTTTGTTTGTAATTGCATCGGTATCAGGCGGTCGTATTTTCCCCGGAGCCATAATTCAGCCACAGGCTTGCTCCGCCTGCAATTGCAGCAACCATAGCACCTGCGACCATGGTCTGAATGCCGCGAGTTTTCTGATCCGCATCATCAGATTTCCACCCAAGGGCAAACATGATGCCGCCAACAAATACAACAACGCCGCCAAGACGGAGAACCCACTTAGAAATCAGGGCTGTCATCGTTGTCCACATTGCTTCTGCGCCGCCGTCCGCAAAGACCGCGCTGCCGACCATCACGGTTGCCATCATGCAGATCGTAATTGCTGCGTAATGCTTCTGAGCAAACTTTCCGGTTGCGATTGCGCCGTCGCTGATTGCGTACATCGCTCTTTTTGCAAGACTCTTCTTCATTGTTTTCATACTCCTTTTCCGTTTCAAGTCCCGTTGCATTGTTGTATTACGGGTACAATACAATTATACCATATTTTGCAGAAATGTCAAGCGTATACGTACATAAAATGGAAATTCTACAAAATGAGCATATCCAGAAAGAATACAATACTACATTCTGTAGAATATCACAAGCATATTACGGCAATATATTACATCTTCTTAAATAATATTACATATAAACGGAGTCAAGAGCCACCATCGGCTCTTGACTCTCATTGTTATTCTTGCATGTCATCATCAATCGCATCGTTCAGACTATCAATCTGCTCAGATACCTGATCCGCAAGATCGTCTGCAACTATATTCTGCCGTAACTCGCTAATGTCATCGTCTTCTGCGTCATCTTCCGTAAAGACTTCATCCGGATCAACCGTGTTTTCGCCGTCATCGACGCTGATGTCCGCCGGTTCCATGCTGTCAGCTCTCTTAGACAGCTCTGTTGCAATCGTTTCAGCATCTTGTTCCATAGTAACCGGATCTGTTTCATCGTCAATCAGACTTGCAATATCCATTTCAGACTGCGCTTGTGCTTGCTTTTCTTCTTCAAATGCTTCTTGCAAGCCAAATTCTTCACCGTCATCTACGCGAACATCTGCTGCGCTCAGCCGCTCAAGCATTCTGGTTGCGCCGCCAAGGATCGCTTGTCCGTCCGTTTCAAGCTGAACAGTCGGCACTTCACGGTCAATTGCATTTTTTGTCTCTTCAATGCGCCGGTCAACAAGTTCCTTCCAGTCTTCCAACGATACAGAAGCCGTTTCGGTCTGTTCCGTTTCCGGCTTCTCAGGCATATTATCCCGGATCCGCGTGTGATAATAAGAATTCTCTTTTGCTGCATCCGATGTAAAGCAGTAATTCGGATGCTTTAGATAGTCATTCTTCTTGGACTTAAAAGGGTATCTGCTGTTGACGATCAGGATGCATTCATCCTTCGGAAGTCTGCGGACTTCATCCGGAGTCATCAGCTCGCGTCCGATTACGTCGAAATTCTCAGAAGACGATCCGGATTTTCCTCGGCTTCTACCGGTTGTGCGCTTATCATAGGTTCCTTTTCCGAGCAGATCGGAAATAAACTTCGTAGACGCATCCGTCGTGTCACCGCCAAGGTAGAGTAAACTGGAACAGTTATCCACGATGCTGCCCCAATCCTTTTCATAAGTCGTTTTCAGCTGTTCGATACTCTGAATAACTGGCGCAATTCCGATTCCAAGCGATCTGGCATACGCAAGAATCTTTGTAAAATTCGGAATAACGCATGTTGTGGCAAACTCGTCCAGAATAAAACGAACCGTAACCGGGCAGCGCTGTCCGTCGTGCTTATGAACTTGCAGCGCACAGTATTGGAGTTCTTGGAACATCTGCGTAAAAAGCATACCGGCAATCGAGTTGAATGTATCATCCACCGGCGGAACCACAACGAATACTGCGGTCTTTTCTTCGCCAAGCCGCTCAAGCTGCATGTCATCGTACTCGAAGATGCGGCGAATACCCTTGGTACGGAACGGAGACAATCTCGCAACGGCTGTAATAACAATACTCTTTGCGGTCTTACCGGCTGCCTTGCTGCGAAACTCTTTCCACGCTTTCACACCCGGATTTTCACTTCCGGCTTTATGATCTTCTTTATCTGCTTCATTCAGTTTTCGCTCAAATTCTTCAGCGAAAATGTCCAGTCTGGAATTCTTCTTGTCACGTTCTTCCTCGATCTCAAGCATTTCAATCAGATCCAAAACTGTATTCATATTTCTGTTTTCTTCCGCAAATCCGTCAACCACAAAGAAGAAGAGAGCCTGTAAAAACAGCTTTTCTGCGTTTTCCCAAAAAGGATCTTGCGAACTCGACTTATCCTTTGTAGTATTTGCAATCAAAGTCGTTACAAGCGTCAAAACGCGCTCTTCGTAGCCTTGTCTATCCGGATGAATATACTTAAACGGATTATAGCAATCCGAATCTTTCTTTTCGTCCAGATTCAGGACACGGATTGTGTAGCCTTTTGATTTCAGGAACTTTCCGCTCTTTTCAAGCAGTTCTCCCTTCGGATCCGTTACAACAAAAGAAGAATGTCCTTGCAGAAGATTCGGCATACAAAAGGTTCTGGACTTACCGCATCCAGCGCCGCCGACAACAAGGATATTAAGATTGACCATATAGTTATACATGCAGATACGTTCTGTTTTCGTCAGAAGCATATCCGCATACGCATATTTATGTTCAATCTTATATTTCTGGCTCTCATAGTCTCGAAAACGCTCAAGCCCTTCCGTATATTCCTGTTTTGCTTTCTGGATTTCCTGTTCCTTCGTCGAAGCTGTCACGGCAATACCTTGATTGTAAAGCTCATTGATTTCCTTGATACGGTCATCGTAGCTTTTTTTCAAGCGATCCGGCTCCCACAAATCGAGCCACATCTTATCGCAGTCAACAGACACCTGACGTTTCCTCTCAGACGTTTCCTGCGACTGCAAATTCTGCATCACCTTGACAACAGCAGCTTTCTTCTTTGCCTTTTCCAGTTCAGAATGGAGAGCCGCTTTTTGTGCTTCCCATTTTTCCGGATCCAGAACAGCGACTTCAATCTGTTCCGATGCAAGATCTTTCTGCTCCTGCAAATCTCGCGTCTGGCGCAAGTTCTGCATAATCTGCCCCTGCCGTTCTGAAAGCAGCTTCATTTCACCAGAAGTCAACTGCGACTTGCTCCTTTTCCACTCCTTAAAGCGCTTTTTTCTGAGAAGTTTCGTGCCAAGATTCGTTCTCAGCATTTTCGCATCTTTCAGTTGCTTCGCCATGATCGTACTTGCAAACAAATCACGAATGTCCGCTTGTGTACCCCAACGAGCCGTTCCGTACTCCTTGCCGCGAATATAGTTTTTCTTTCCGCTGAACAGCATCGCTATCGCAATAAACCAGACAGCAACCATAAGCAGCATTGATCGCAGCACGTTCTGATCGAAAAACCACCCGGAGAACAGCTTTCCGCTCATTCTGTCGGATGTGCCTTGAATAATAGCATTCAGCAATTCAGAACCTTGTAAGCCGCTGCTTTGCATTTCCGTCATTGTCATACCAAGCGAAGCGCCGAAATACAGAGCGAACAGCAGCGAGCAAATGCCGATTATCAGAGGTAAACTGCTTTTTTTGTTTGAACCCATAAACATCCCTTTCGCATGAACGGAGAGTCACACCGTGTGACTCTCCGCAATTGTATTATGTTCCGGATTATTCTTCCTCAAACGCTTCCTCGTTTGATTCTCTGCGTTCGCCGGTAAAGTATGCAGAGTTCACTCTCAGTTTCATACCGTAGTGCTTAACGCCATTATCATCGGTATAGTCATCGTTGTGAAACGATCCCTCAATCAGAATCATTGAGCCTTTGCCGAAATTCCGGCTGATAAACCCTGCTGTGCCGTTCCATGCCGTGCAGCGGAAGAAGTCCGTTTTCTTCTCACCGTCCTTCATCGGCTGATCGACCGCTACCGAGAAGTTGACATAATCTTTTCCGGAATTGGTCTGTTTCAGCTCCGGATCAGCCGTGAGTCTTCCCATACAAATCATTCTGTTCAGCATTGTTTTTTACCTCCGTTTTGCTTATATTTGATATTGTTTGTGTGATCTCCCTGACCACAATTACATTATATCATATAATAGGCTTTTTGTCAATCGCATAGAAAGTCCGGATTTAATCCCCTTCCTTTACCGCTCCACCTGTTAGATTCGAGCCGTGAAATCCTCACGCTTCATCATTTGCCATTCCGTCTTTCTTTCAAAGTCGTCGCTGCAAGAAGGATTCCGGCAAGCAAAGCGATTACAAGCCCACCGCGAACAACTAGCGTGAAAATGAAATCCAAAAGCGCCATGTCCATTTCCTTTCTAAAATCGTCCCATGTCAGAGTCACACCGTGTGACTCTGACACTCAACGATCAATGTCCTTATCAATTTCTTTCTTCCCGACATTCTCGAAGCTAATGCTGCCACATGCTTTCGAGATGTCATTCAGATCATTGGTATTGACAAGCGGCTCTTTGCCGTCAATATAAAGGACACCCTTCATCGTAATATCCGGATGATTCTGCAATTCTGCAAACATGGCAGCAGCAGTCATAAACTCAATGCTGCGCTGTGTGCCATTCTCAATGTATTCCAGTCTGCCGATTGCACGATCCTCATGATCTTCGCCCTGTTCGCGCTCACGTTTCCGCTTCTCAATGAGTTTTTCCCACTCGTCCATAGACAAACGAGGATCTTCTTCGTGTTCCTCAAGCGGATCAAGCTGTACGCCCTGCTCGCGGAGCTGATCGACAAACTGTACCTTGAATTCACGAATGACAGATTTCTTAACCATATCATCGCATTGCATAGCATTGATCTTGCCAAGCACAATTGTACCGTGCTGAATATCTGCTTTTGTGTCTGCAATTTTCTTTTCAAGAACATTCATTTGAGCTTGCAGCTCACCATGCTCGACCGTCCCGGCAGTCTCCGTAAAAAGCTGACCGGCAATAAGTGCCCTTTCTTCCTCTAACTGATGCAGCGCTTCAAACTGCCGGTAAAGTTCCGCATTCCAGAATGCTTCGCAGTTACGAACCTTTGCGTCCATGTCCTGCGGAGCAAGTTCTCCGCAGCATTCTTCTTTCGTAAGAGCCTTTCTGTCCTTAACAGCTTGAAAGTTCTCCGGATCCAGTTCATAGCCGGTTTCCTTGATCTTATCCTCAAGATGCTTCTGGATTGCAGCATAGTCTTTCGGATCACGGCTTTCCTTTTCGACCACTTCTTTGATCGGTTCAACTTCTCGCTTTTGTTCAGCTTTATATTGTTCAACGTATTGCTGCATTTCGCCATGCGAATTGAATCGAATCACCTGATCGTTAAATTCACCGGCTTCCTTCATCTTCTTTTTCAGATTTGTCCAGAAGTCCTTTTCTCGCCCCTCAAACCGCCCGTCATCTGCTTCGAGGACGAGTTCGCCATGCGAGTATACTTTATACTGCGTATGTGTGTACTCTTTTCCATGGAAAGTGTCAGGTGCCGAATGGCACTCTATATATTTGTCAGGATCAACCGTATCGACAACGTAATAGTCAACCGGCTGCTTGATAGCATTATCTGTCAGCCGATTCATGCACGTAAAGAAGTCGGTCGGCTCGACCTCGATCTTAAACTCCTGCGCAATCCCGTTCTCCGTAATCTCACGATTCTGATTCGCGGTATGCTGCGTTTGCAGCGACTTGATCTCATTCTGCAATGCCTTGACAAGCTCTTGGTCTTCCTGTGACAGTCCATCAAGTGTACCGTCAACAGAAGTCTTCATGATTTCGTCGATCTTATTCTGGATCGTATTTGCGCGTTCCTCAAGATTGACGAAATCCACGAGTGCAGCAATCCGGCGAGCGTCTTCCGCCTTGAACTCAAGCGTATAGACTTTTTTTCCGTCCAAAGTCGGATCTGTTACGCCGGACACCAGAACGCCATGTTTCTTGCACAGTTCGCAAATTCTTTGGAACTGCTGCTCGGTTGCATTGACATTCGCAACAGTCAGCGGAATACCGGCTTTCTTCAATTTTTCATGAGCGACATAGCCGTACATGCCGTTGTATTTTTCATGAAGCCGCAGTTTATTGAGCTGCGCCTTATCAAGTTTATACTTCGGACTGCTGCGTTCCTTATAAAGCTGAAAAATTCGATCAATGATTTTCAGCATCGCTTCGATAGCTTTGGTAGACGCATTGATTGATGCACTTACTACCTGTCCGCCCATTTCTTCACCGAGTGCCATTGAATTGCTCCTTCCGTTTCATTGGCTGTATTGTACTATGAATACAGTATAGACTATAATATCATTATATCATAAAAAAACTATTTGTCAAGACCTTTCGCATATTTTCTTGCCGCATCTTCAACCGCAGAACTGCCATAGCGTTTGGAAAGCGAAAGAAGGAGCAGCGATACAGTTACCCGGAATTCTGAAAGCGGCATAACATCCGGCGACCAAATGAACGGCTCACCGATTCTGCTCTGATCCTCGTTACAGATCAGAACAATACTCTTGCTGCCGGACATCGTATTTTCCTCAATGCGGAATGAACCATGCGAAAGAGAATTGCGCAGTTCCCGTTCAGACAGTCCCGATGCTGAGATCCAACCATCGAGATAATCCGTTACCTCATTGGCAACAGCCGAGTATTCACTTCCTTTTCCGGAAAGAACGATATTCCGTTTTCCATGTTCAGCTCTGATATAGCTTTTCATCAAAACGCTCCTTATCATCTGTTTCTATCCTGTTCGTCCCGATTCTTAGAACGATCCTCTTCAACATTTTGTTCACCATAATTGCCATGAAGGATATTCTCATACTGCTGCATAGCGCCGGACACATCAATGCCATGCTCTGCATCAATTCTCGCAAAGGTACGAATGCAGTTATCCGCTTCCGCAAAACGTGCTTCCGCAGCTTTCAATTCAGCATCAATCGCAGCAAGCCGGGATCGAAACTGATCTGTCTTCGCCTGATATGCCGCAATACGTTCTGGATCAGAAAAGCCAAGCGAATTATATTTTGCTTGGAGCTTTCCCAACTTGGAAATATCGTCATGATAACGCTCTACCATGTAGTCGATATTACGATTCTTGATTCTCTCTTTCAGCTCCGCAATGCGCTCTGGAATCCAGACATCAGATTCCCGGTCAGCAATCATCTTCGCAACTTTCTCTCGCTGCTGCAAAATCTCAGAATGCGTCCGATGAATCGACTTGCAAACATCAAGGAGCTGACCGTAAGAACGGAAATCATCCATTTCTACATATCGCATTGCGCGGAACGTGTTTTCAATCTGAGCAACATACCGGGCGGCTTCCGTATCGTCCCGGAATTTCTGCCCACGGCTCTGACGATTTTCCTGTTCTTCGACAAGCGCCCACAGCTCAGTAGTGTCAAGCAATGTCCGCACATGGTAATCGTCTTTCTTCAAAGAACGAATGACCTTCTTCATCCACTCGCTACGCGGCTTCTTCGCATAAGTTCCGTCCGGGAACCGGCGCATATAATAGTCTTCATTGATCTCCTGAACCTTGATCCTACTGTAACGGTAATCCCGATAAATTGGCAGATCCTCGTCGGACTTCTCAGGACTGATTTTCTCTGGCGCTTTCACATCGAGCTGCTTCTGGA
>JAZQOZ010000046.1:0-2506 GCA_045628085.1 Oscillospiraceae bacterium
TGCCAATACTTCTGATCATCATGACGACACAAATACATCTGAAAATGCCGGAACACTGATCCTTGATGCGACCTGTGCGCCGCAGAATATCAAGTATCCGCAGGACATTGAACTGCTGAATGAAGCACGCGAAAAGCTGGAGGATATGATCTGCCGGATCAGTGAGGAATACAATTTCTACAGACCCAGAATGTATCGTGAAAAAGCACGAAAGGATTATCTCGCGCTTGCAAAATGCAGAAAGCGCGGCACCAAAAAGATCAGAAAAGCAATCAGAAAGCAGCTGCAATATATTCGCCGCGATCTTGGGTATATCACGAATCTGCTTGAAAACAATGGCGTTATACTTTCAAAATCTGATGCGCATTTACTCGACATTCTGGAAACGATTTATTCGCAGCAGCAATATATGTTTGTCAACAACACGCATTCTGTTGAAGACAGAATTGTCAGCATTAGCCAGCCGTATATCCGACCGATCGTCAGAGGAAAAGCAAAATCTCCTGTTGAGTTCGGCGCAAAGCTAGATCTGTCTGTAGATGAAACCGGGATGTGCAGAATTGAAAAGCTATCCTTCGATTCGATGCCCTCCATTGTAGCGGAAGCATCGGAAAAGTGTGCGTTCCGGATATACCGGTCGAGTTTATTATCCTGGCGGCGGTTCCACTCGCTGTCTACCAGCAATGCCAGTCTGTCCTCAAATCCAAGCTGATTGTAGCTTCCGGCATCCTCTGTCTGGCGTTCGAGTTCATCTGCAATACATAAATGAGTAGAGAAGCTCGAACAGCTCCGTTCTAAGCTGAACTGCTCGGCAATCAACCTATCCAGTGGTTTCCGCTGCATTCAGCACGACAAAAATGTGGGCGGCAGCGGTACCGGTCAGCATACACTCGGCAATGCCGCAGATATCTGCTGTATCGGGCAGGACGGTCAGCCGATTTCGAGCAAACTCGTGTGCTGTGCTGCACAGGATATCGGCTTCACGGGTATCGCCAACATCAACGACAGCTACACATATACCCATGTGGATGTTCGTCCCGGCTCGAAATGGTATGGCAACGAGATCCACGGCAACGGCAGTGTGACCACAAACTTTTACGAGTATTTCGGCATCAGCAGAGATAGTAACGCAGCGGCAAAGAAGGAGGATGATGCGATGATGAAAGGCATTGATGTCAGCGTTCACAACGGAACAATTGACTGGCAGAAGGTCAAGGACACAGGGCTTGATTTTGCAATTCTGCGTGCAGGCTACGGCAGATTTGCAAATCAGAAGGATGCAAAATTCGAGGACAACTACGCAGGGGCAAAAGCAGTCGGTCTGCCAATCGGCGCTTACTGGTATTCTTACGCTACCACCCCCGATGAAGCAAAACAGGAAGCCGAGGTCTGCATCAGCATCCTGAACGGTAAGCAGTTCGAGTACCCGATTTTCTTCGATTTTGAAGAAAAATCTGCACTCGACACCAGCAAGGAAAACTGCTCCGCAATGGTCAAGGCTTTCTGTGACGTACTCGAAAACGCAGGCTACTACGCAGGTTTCTACATGAGCCGTTCGCCGCTTACTACGCATATCACAGAAGAAGTGCAGAAGCGTTATGCTCTTTGGATTACGGAGTGGAACAGCACTCTCAATTACGGCGGTTCTGTAGGTCTGTGGCAGTTCTCCAGCAGAGGTTTTGTGGACGGTATCACAGGGAACGTTGACCTCGATGTCGGGTATGTGGAATATCCGGATATCATCAAGAAAAAGGGACTGAATGGATTCCCGAAGCCCGTTGTAGTGGAGGAGAAAGCACCCGTGTTTGAACAGGCTCCGCCTACGCCAGCGACCGACGACAGCATCGCTGTTGCTGTCACGATTGACGGAAAGACTTATAGTGGAAAACTGAATAAGGCATAACATCTAAAGTATGCTCCATATAAAGTTCTACATCTCCATTGCCCCAGCGTCCAAGCCCGGTGATGTCCTTGCAGATTCCGTTGGGATGGCTATTAAAAAGACAATCACCGTTGACGGTATCGAGGTTCCGTTCAAGGCGAGTGCGGCTGTGCCTCGCCTTTACCGCATCAAGTTCCGCCGCGACATCTACAAGGATTTTGCGGCATTGCAGACCTCTGTCAAGGATGGCGATGAGGAATCCTCCGAACTTGACATTGAGAGCCTTGAGGTGTTTGAGAATATCGCATACATCATGGCAAAACACGCTGATCCGAAGAACGTCCCGGACAATCCCGATGAATGGCTCGAAGCGTTCAACACATTCTCCATTTACGAAGTTCTGCCGCAGCTCATTGAGTTGTGGGGACTGAATGTGGAAACACAGGCGGAGTCTAAAAAAAACATCGCCCGACTGACCGCCCGATGACAACGCTGCTGTTCCTCCTGAGATGCAAACAGCTCGGTCTTTCTTTGACCGAGCTGGATTTGTTGACAATCGGAATCATCAATGATATGTTCACGGAACGTGAGATCGATGAATATTCCGGGTGGACGGAACAGGCT
>JAZQOZ010000047.1:0-1791 GCA_045628085.1 Oscillospiraceae bacterium
GCCGCCGTTCAGCGTAACCGGATCGGACTTGCCGCCCATTGTGATATTTTCGATCAGTTTCAGGCCTTCCGATGTTTCCTCGACATAGACGATTTTCGGCTTCTGATAGTAGACGTAATAGATCTTCTGATCGCCGAGCGGCGTCTTACTGCTGTCGCTGCTGATATAGTAATCATAGATCTGCGTATTTTGGTTGTCCACAAGGCTGTACGAAACTGTGCTGATATCGCCTGCTTTCTCAACGATACCGGAATCATCCTCTGTTCCGTAAATGATACCTGCCAGCGCATAATCATTCATATCGCCTTTGAACAGACCGCTTGATACATCTTTCAGCGTGATCGAATTCGTGCTTGGGAAGTTTTTGATATGAATATCATTTGCAGTGTTTCTGTGATCAGCGTCAGACTGTACGATCTCGCCGTTCTGGATCAGCGCGATATGCAGCTCAACTTCCGGTTTCCGCGTATTGGTGAATGTGACCTGCTGATTATTGATTGTCGAAGATGTGGTATAGGTGTAGATCAGATTACTCGTATGATTTGCGCCTGTACCGCTGTTGTCAGTAGAGAAATCATCTTTCGGTGTCTGGATGATCGTAATTCTTTGGACGGTTTCTGTTTCGGTGGTTGTGACATAATACTTACCACCACCAGATGTCACGTCGCTTGTTTTGGTCTGATCTGGCTTGCTTTCGATATAAGTATAAAACAGCGTATAATCCTCACCTTGACCGTCAGATAAAGCGACTGTTCCAGACATTTTATCAACAATTGGGGGGCTGTTAGTGTTAGAATCTATCAGTTGTGAGTCTTTGTTGTTGTTAAGTGTATATTCATAATGCCCACTAATTAGACCGGTAGATATCCATTTCCTTGTATAATAATACTTGACATTATACGTATTGGTGATTTCTTCGACCTTGACAGTATACTCAAACTCCTCATCCATATCCCCTGCAAGACCGATCGTCTTTTCATCGAGCGTGACGATCACAGGTTTGCTCGGATAATACACAACATAGGGCTTAATCTTGTACCCGCAGTTGATCCATGTAGAACCGTCTGTTGTGTACTGATAGCCGCGCCATGTTTTCCGGAACTGTAAAGTCGGTCTGTCCTTATCATCATTCGATACACGCGTGATAATATGCAAGCCGGATGCATCCGGCGTATTCTCCTCAGCCGTGTTGCCCGGATCACCGATCGCAAAGGAATAATACTTGTTTTTATCACTATCGCTCAGATAGCGGAGCGGCGTTTTCAGCTTGCCTTCCATCTCGTATGGATCAGAATCGGTTTTTGAAGGTGCATTACTGACTGTGACCTTTGACAGCTTACCGGAATTGTCCAGTTCGACATATCCGATATCCAGATATTCCGGCGACTCGTAATACACGAAATACAATTCGCAGTCGTCCGGCATCTTTTCCGGTTTGTTTTCGGCGTTTTCATAAGTCAGCCAGACACAGCGTTCATCCGAATTGTAGCTGATGCTCTTAATGATCTTTGCATCGGAAACAGAATTTATGTCCTTTGCGGCACATAAAAACGCATATTTATATCCTGTCGGAACATTGACATACGTTTTCGCCGTATTGCCGCCCGTATCAAACGTAATATTCGTATCACTTTTGATCTGAATTGTGTCATCCTTTTTCAGCCAGCTATCGACATTTTTCAGTGTTTCTTCGGATGAATCCACAACATGGATCGGAACTTCGAGCTTATCCCAGTAACCATAAAGCGTCATCTCTCCGGTGACAGGCTTGCTGAAATCATACGCGATCGC
>JAZQOZ010000048.1:0-8374 GCA_045628085.1 Oscillospiraceae bacterium
GTCTGTGCAGTCTTTATCAGTGTACCATCCGCCAAAGACATAACCGTCAACAGACGGCTTTTCCGGTTCTGTGATTGTATTACCGTTCACGATGGAAACCGGAGCGATCTGTGTACCGTTGCCCTGCATATCAAATGTGACCGTTGCTGTTTCTTCCCACTTTGCGTAAATCTTGATGTCTTCATCGATTTCTTTCGTGAAATCGAACTTTGTTGTGAAAGTGTTATCGGTGTACCATCCAGCAAAGACATAGCCGTCAGCGAGTGGTTTTTCCGGTTCTGTCAGCATCATATCCGAATCGGCTGAATTCGTGAAGTTTTCACCTTTTCCGCCAAGTACATATGTTGCTGACGGATATGGCGGATGAATGATCGTCGGAACTTCCGATACATCCTCACGCGGGAAAAGCAACGGGAATGCTTCGTAGTCATCTTCTGTGCCATACGGAACATAAATGCTTTCAACACTATTGCATTCAACCAAGAATGCAGTCCAGTGTGTTTCCGGCGGTGTCTTTCCGAGCATATGGATTTCTTTCAGGTTACTGCAATACTGGAAAGCCTGATAACCGATAGTTTCAACATTTTCCGGAATTGTAATGGATTCAAGTCCGGTACAACCGCAGAAAACATACATACCGATCGTTTTCAGGGATAACGGGAGTACGACTTCTTTCAGATTAACGCAGTCTTGGAACAAGCTGTCATCAATGCAAGTAATACCTTCGGAGATCACAACTTTTGTGATGTTGCCGTTATAACAAAATGTAACTGCAACTTTAGAAACAGTTTTTCCGAAAAGCTTTGCCGGAACAACGACTTCCGAATCGCTGCCGAGATATCTTGTAAGCGTGATCGTGCCGTCTTCATTCTCTTCATATGCATAAACGGATGCTTCACCGCAGTTGCATTCCGCAGCACCTTTTGCATATACATGATTATAGTGTGAAACCGCTGCCTTACAGTTCTTTGACCATTCACCTGATACCGCACACGGAGCGGAGATGGTTTCTATGAAATCACAGTCTGAAAATGCGTCATCAGCAATCGCGGTAACAGCTATGCCGTCGATCTTTTCAGGAACCTTGACGGATGTATTGGTGCCGTTATATCCTGAGATGATTCCTGCAGCAGAATCAAATTCAAAATATGATGTCTTTTCGCACACACACACGTCCGCACCGGCCTCATAAACATGATTATAAGTAATTTCAGGCGAACATTCTTTTGGTTTCCACTGTTCCTCTTTTGCTGCGGTTCTGCAAGGTGCTGTTATACTTTTCAGCTCAGTACATCCATAAAAGACTTCATCACCGATTCTTATAACGGAATCAGGAAATGTGATTTCTGTAAGTTGAGTTAAGGCAAAAGCACAAGGCCAGATATACAGAAGTGTGGAAGGAAGTGAAATGCTTTGCATAGAGCACTCTTCAAATACGCCGTACTCATCTTGGGCGGTACCGATCGAAAGAACACCTTCGGGAACCGTTATGCTATTGATGCCATCACATTGATAAAATGCCTTCGTACCGATAGCGGTAACAGCAGCACCGTCTATAGTTGACGGAATGACAACATCTCCGCCTGCACCGTTGTAGCCTGTGATCGTAAGTGTTCCATCAGCGTTAGCATCATAAATAAAGCCATCTTCGGTCTCAGCCGCAGATGCGGTGATCGAAATGCTGTCCAGCAGCGGTGCGAACGGGGCAAGCGGAACGGCTGATGCGACAAGCGCAACGGCGAAGATGCCTGCCAAAGTTTTCTTAAAGTAATTTTTGACATCTTATTACCTCCTGTATAAAACAAGTCGATTATATAGTGGACATTCACTAATTATTGGTATTATACCACAAATCAGTCATAATGTCAATATGATTTATAGATGCTTTTTTTTTAATTTTTCGACGAATATCGACTGTGAAAACGACGGATATTTACAGATTGTATAGTGCAGCGAGTTTGTACACATAGATTTAAGATAAAAATACCGTCATTACTACATTCGGCATCCAAGGGTACAACGCTCTGAATCTGATTCCCATTACATCCATACTATTGAAAAGCAAAATCATAATTGCTACAATTCCCTGCCTGCTTATATTGAGGCGTGGGGATTGTTTAACTATGAGAGCGTGTAAAAATAGCCTTTGTTATATCAGCATACAATGGATGATGAGCGAAAAGAAGTGGAAAAGGAAATTACCGATTACTTTACGGACACATTCGGGAATTCGGACACGAATTCGGACATGATGCAATAAAAAGATGTAGCTACAATAATTTCGACAAAATATTGACGGGTTCAAGTCCTGTCAGGTGCATAAAGCATAAAAAAGCGTGGGTACGGTTTTCGTATCCACGCTTTTGCTTTTGTTATGAAATTGTTGTGCCGCGTTTGCCGGAGTCCTTTTTGACCGGCTTTTCTGTTCCGCCGCGATCCGTAAAGACGCGTTCTTCATCATCTTCTGCCGTATCCTCTGATTCCGGATTCTTTTCACCGGTATCTTCATAATACGGATTGATGACGTACTTCTGAATGATCGGATAATGCACGAACATGGTCAGATAGCCAATGAATGCTGCCGGGAAAAACGGAATAAGAAACATAAACAGGCTGTTCACCCAGATCAGCAGGATCATCAGTCCGATCATCAGTGCAGAACATACCGTCGTCAGCAGACATTCTTTCAGCGATAATCCAACCAGCATAAACGAATTTTTCAGGACGGTTTTCGGTTTGAGCGTTGTCGCTGCCTGCAATGCCATGATATAGTAATTCATAAACAGCAGTACCGCCGCAATCGCAAGCGATATGCCGTATACCAGAAAAATACCCTTGCTGCCCGTTTCTGCTGCATACTGCGGATACACGAAATATCCGGCAATGACCGATATCAGCACGATACCGTCAATCAGCCAGTATAACAGTGCCGCTTTGAAATTCTGCGTGAATCCCTTTTTGAATTCCTCAACAAGAAAAAATGCCTTGTCCAGCACGATCAGCCGCTGTACTCGCGCACAGCCTGCAAGCGTCGGCCCTTCCAGCAGGAACTGCACGATCAGCAGGAAAATTGTCATGGCGGTCGTCAGGTTATTGTTCGTTTCAATGAATACGATCGCAGACAAAAACAGCGGTATGTGCATTCCTGTATAAATCATATTCAGTGTGATGATCTTGCCGAAATTTCGGCGGAGCAGCTCCCAGAATCGGAAAAACGGCTTTTTCTTTGGCGCATTCGGATCAATGCCCGGTCCGGAATTCTGATAATTCCCGAAAAGTCCCAAAAGTGACACATCCTTTCTGCTTCTGCTACGCCAGAAGCATATCGTTGAACAGCCAGAGCAAACAAGTATGCATTCCGCCTGCAAGCAGTGCAAGCAGCAGACAGGCAAGCATTGTGCTGAGCCGGTCACCGGCGTTTTCTTCTGCCGCCGCCTGACCGTGCAGCAGACAGCCTGTCATACGGCAGGACAGACGCATTGCATCCCGTGCCGCATAACTGAGCAGCACAATGCTGCAAAAGCTGTAGGGGAGTATCAGCACCATGCAGATACATATCGCATTCGGCAATGGGTATGCTGAAAAGCACGCACCTGCTGAAATTCCAAATGCCGCACCGCGTAAGAGCAGCAGAAACAGCGCAGCAGGCTGTCCGAATGCCGAGAATCCGCTGAGCCATATACCCGTCAGCAGGATCAGCAGGGGACACAGCGCTGTGCGCAGAACATCGCTGAGCGATCTTGACGCATCAGAAAGCAGTAATCCCTGCGTCAGCCAAAAATGCTCCGTGCAGGACGGATACGCAGTCGTCAGCATTGTTCCAAGCCCGACACCGAGCAGCGACCAAAAGGTCAGCAGGCGGATCGGATCGGGTTTGCGGAAACATACTTCTCTGAGGCGGCTTGTCCGCGCTGACATGGTTTGATACAGCAAATTGTGCATCGGTTTCATATACATCCCTCCGCCATACAATATGCGGCAGGGATGTGTTTTATGTCAATTATTTCTTCTCGCGCTTTGCACCTGCAAGCTCGTATGCACGTTCTGTGCAGGCGTTGCAGCAGCGGTCAACGGTTTCGGTCAGTGCGCCCTGATACAGCTGATCCAGTCCGGCAAGCGTTGTGCCGCCCGGAGAGGATACCATTTTGATCAGTTCGTCGATCGTATATCCCGAATCGGTCATCATTTTTGCAGAACCGATCATCGCCTGTGCAAACAGCCGCAGGGCTGCGCCGTCATCCAGTCCTTCCGATTTCGCATAATCCAAAAATCCCTTTGCATAGAGATAGAGAAATGCCGGACTGGAGCTGTTGACTGCAATGATCTCGCGCATCTTGCTCTCCGGAATCTCCTCTGCGATGCCGCAGGTCGCAAACATCTGCATGGCAATCGAAAATTCTGCATCGGTGATGCCGCTGCATTTTGCAAGCGCGGTCGCGCCGAGTCCGAGCATCAGCGGTGTATTCGGCATACAGAGAATGATGCGTGCATCAGCGATCGTATGACTGCGGATAAATTCTGCCGGGATGCCGGCGCAGATCGAAATAATGACCTGCTCTTTGCGGAGCGTCAGCGCATCCAGTACGCCGCCGAGAACCTGCGGCTTCACTGCAAGCACCAGATAATCGACCGTATCGCTGAGCGCCTGTGCTGATTCGCAGGGATTGATCCCTGCATCGGCGAGCTTGCTGAGTTTTTCTGCATCAGTATCAAAAGCATAGATCTGCTCAATGGTTCCCGATTTGCAGAGTTCGGATGCAGCTATGCCGCGCATCATGGCTGTGCCCATATTTCCGGCACCGAGAAATCCGAGTTTCATAAGTTCATGCTCCTTTTTATTATTATGAATGGTACTATATGCGATTTGCGCCTGTCTGGAACCAATGATCCGGCATCTCAGCCCTGCTGACCTGCGGCAGCGCGTTTCCCGAATACCATATTATAGGCTTTCAGTACCGCCATCAGGACACCCGCGATCAGGATAATATCAAACGGCAGTTCCAGCAGATTCTTTGCGGTACGTGCCGCGATCGCCGCGCCGAGCGTTTTATCCTGCAAAAAGCCGTAATGGAAATTGGCGGCGGTATTGCAGATGAGATTGATGAAAAGGACATCCACAATTCGCGCTATGATCAGCCGGATCATCATTTCCTTGTTGAATGCCTTGCCGGATTTATCGCAGAGTTTGCGGTAGGCGATCACGCCGTAGATCAATCCCTGCACTGCGCCGATCAGCGTATAAAGCGGAAAGAATGCGCCGTCCGGTGCGACAAGATAGCCCAGAATATCACAGATGCCGCCGGCGAAAAATGCGACCGACGGGCCATACAGCATACCGATCGCTGCGATCGCCAGAAATGCGAAATTGATTTTCGCAAATCCTAAATTGATCGTAAAGGATTCGATCACCATGGACAGGGCGATCAGCAGTCCGGTCACGACGACTGCACGCAGATCTTTCAATTCCTTGCAGGATTCCAGAAATTTTTTCATAAAAATACACTCCTTTGCACAATTACCCTGAATGCACAAAGGAGTGTTGTATTTCCCTTATGCCTCAGCGGGATGCGAAAATACCACCGCAAGCGTTCTCCTGACGCTTTTCGTCCATCCGACAACTCCCCGTTCGGACGGCACTTCACGCGGTATTTTCTACTCTGCGGCAGAAGTATGGCTTCTGCCCGGCATGATTTTTGTAATACGATGCTGTCAGTATCGGCTCAGATGCTGATAACCTCTGTCAGATTATAAAGATCATCCTCGAAAGGCTTCGTCATTTTGAGTGCTTCCTGAATATCGTAATCGACGAGCTTTGTGCCGCGGATACCGACGACACGGTTGCCGATGCCCTGTTCGAGCAGATTGACGGCATAGTTGCCCATCTGGCTTGCGAGAACTCTGTCGCGGACTGTCGGCGAGCCGCCGCGCTGTACGTGACCGAGAATGGTTGCACGGGATTCGATACCGGTTCTTTCCTGAATTGTCTTTGCGAGTTCTTCAGAGTGACCGATGCCCTCAGCAACGATGATGATGAAATTCTGCTTGCCGATCTTGCGGCTTGCCTGCATCTTGTCGATGATCGCATCCAGATTGTATTCTCTTTCCGGACAAAGAATTTCAACTGCACCGCAGGCGACACCGGTATTGACGGCGATATAGCCTGCGCCTCTGCCCATGACCTCAACGATCGAGCATCTGTCGTGGCTGTGGCTGGTATCACGGATCTTATCAACAAGCTCCATAACGGTGTTCATTGCGGTATCGTAGCCGATCGTGAAATCGGTGCTGGAAATATCGTTGTCGATCGTTCCGGGGATACCGATGCAGGGGATGCCGTGTGCAGAAAGGTCGCCTGCGCCGCGGTATGAACCGTCGCCGCCGATGACAACAAGTCCCTCAATGCCGAGTTCCTTGCAAGCTTCTACACCTCTCAGTACGCCGGCTTCTTCCTTGAACTCCACGCAGCGTGCGGAAAACAGCTTTGTACCGCCGCGCTGGATAATGGAAGATACCGAACGCAGATCCATTTCATAAACATCATGATTCAGCAGACCGTTATAGCCTCTGTTAATACCGACGACGGACATACCCTTGTAGATCGCAGTACGGACGACCGCACGGATCGCTGCATTCATGCCCGGTGCATCGCCGCCGCTTGTCAGAACACCAATTCGCTTCATAGTTTTTATCCTCCTCGTGATTGCATACCGTGCTGCGGACGCACAGCATCATCCTTTTTATATCATGCATAATCTGCCGATTACTATTTTACTACTTTTTTTCTTTTTCGTCAAGTGCCAAAAACAGCTTTTTCTGCTTTGTTTCCAAATTGTTACATTATTACCGCACCGGATGCTGCGACGGATTTTTTTCTGCACCGCTGCTGCGGTTTCGGAGCTGTTTTTCTGTTTCGTATTTGCGTTTTGTGGCAAGTCCGCCGCGAATATGCCGTTCCTGTTTGTTTTTTTCGATGATCTCCCGAACCTGTGCGGAAAGTCCTGTGTGCAGTTTCGGCAGCCGGACGGTGATATCCTTATGGACGGTCGATTTGGAGATCCCGAATACGGCGGCGGTACTGCGGACGGTCGCTGCGTGCTCTGCGATATATGCGCCGAGCCGCAGGGCGCGGTCGTCAAGTATATCGGGCTCGGTACGTGCGGATGAATGGGGCTGTTTGCGCAATCTGCTCACTCCTTGTCTGCCGGACAGCGCTGAGATGCGGAGTCCTGTCTGCTGCATCTTATGCAGTCCGGCAGCGTTTCATGAATCAGATGCGCGGTGATGCGTTGACATTCCGGCGGTGCTATGCTATAATAAATAATAAATCAATGTGAATCTGACAGGAGTCATACTATATAATGAAAATCGAAACAAAGCGGCTGTTTCTGCGTGAAATGAATGAAGCCGGTCATGATGCGCTGTATCCGGTGCCTGCCGATCGTGAAATCATGCAGCACTATCCGTATCCTTTTGATGAAGAACGGATACGCAAAAGAATCCGCATCTGCTGTGCGTGCGCGGGCTTTTGAAAATACGCCGTTCAACGTGCTGTATTCCTATATGAAAGCGGCGAACACCGCATCTGAGGCAACCGCAAAATCAATCGGAATGCTTCAATCGGATGCGTATTATGGATGCCGAACAGGAATTGACTCCGGTATATATGCTTGAAAGAGAATCGTACAATCATGAAAGGAGAATATTATGATATTAGTGCTGTTGTCCGGGGCTGCTTTGCCGGCAGCTGCCTGGCTGACTATGACTGTAATTGCGTTGCGTAATTCACAACCGGATTCGCCTGCACGCCCCAGATATCTCATTCTGTTTGTGCTGCTGTCTGTCCTGGGTATTGCGAGTGCCGTTCAGTTCGATAAGATCATGAATTCCTATGGTCTGAGCGACGCGCTTCAGTTCTATTGGATTACCGGTGTATTCGGTGGATTTCCGCTGGCAGCGCTTTCTCTTTTTATTGGGGCAGTGGTTCGCTTCAACCGCTGCCCGGATGTTCCGTCCATGCTTGCAAAACGAAAAATACTTGCCGTCATTGCCGGTATTGTTTTGGGTATTTCGATTGCTTTGCCGATCACTATACTCATCGTCGGTGCAATCAATCTCAGCAAAATGTGACAGGATCTGATATCGTCAGAATGTCTGCATTCTTCTGAATTTGCAGCATTTCAAAAAGGAGGATTTGTATGCGAACGACTTTTTTGATCGGGGCGCTGCTTCTGCTGGCTGTTGTCTGGCTCGTGAAAACGGCAGGTGCATTCCGGAAAGCAGAGAAAGATTCACCTGTGTGCCGCAGATACGGCATTGTGCTTGCTGTGCTGACCGCGCTCATCCTTGTGATCACGGCGGATTGCGTCCGCTGTCT
>JAZQOZ010000049.1:0-9891 GCA_045628085.1 Oscillospiraceae bacterium
GCCGCTCAGACTCTGGATTAGCCCGGATGACACGAGCGTTCTGCGAAAAGCATAGCTGGTATACTGGCAGCCGCGGTCGCTGTGAAGGATTGTTCCTTCAAGCCGTCCGTACTTCTGTTGAAGCTGTCTGACGGTGTCTATGCAGAGTTCTTTCTTCATGTTATCCCGCATTTCGAGAGCAACAATCTCACCGTTATAGCAGTCGAGAACCGGCGAAACATAGAGTTTTCCGTCTGCACACTGGACTTCAGTGATATCAGTCAGCAGTTTCTTCAACGGTGCAGAAGCTGTGAAATCTCTCTTGATCAGATTATCTCTGTCCTGTGTTGCCGTGTCAGCCTTTGTGATACCGTGCGGTCTGTGGCATCTGTGGATCAGTCCGGCTTCGCTCATGGTGCGGTACACGGTTTGGATGCTGACATACGTCCCGCGCTGTGCAAGCGCTGTATGCATCCTGCGGACACCGTAATTCCGGTTATCCGGATGCTCTGCTAAGATGCCCTGTATCTTGACCAGAAGAATCTTTCGCGCACCGGGCTTACCCTGATTCTTGAGCCAGCGATAATAACCGGATTCGCTGATTTTCAGGAATTTGCAGATTGCCTTTGCGCCGTACTTGCTGCGGAACTCATTGACGAACAGATGCCGCTCGCTTGTCTTTACTTCTTCCGGTCTCTTGCGAAAAAACCGAGCGCATCCTTGAGAATATCGTTCGCTTTACGCAGCTCAGCGTTTTCGCGTTCCAGCTCCAGATTTCGCCGCTTTAGCTCTTCGTCGGACATCTGATCCTTCTGATGCTTGATCGCTGCACTCCACTTTGAACGCCAGTCTGACAGTGTGTAATACTGGATTCCTAACTGCTGAGCAGTCTTCTTTACTCCGATTTCATCGGAAAGCTTTAATGCTTCTTCTTTGAATTCTTTGCTGAACTTCATTTCTTTTACCCCTTCTGGTTTGATTATTTCTATTATACCAGATCTTTGGGTGTTTGTCGACTGCTCTGTCAGTATAACATATCATTTTGCATCAAATTGATACATCCAGACATCATCTGCATAAGCGCGAGATAATCCTTTCGTGCTTTTTCACGATAGATTCTGGGTCTGTAGAAATTGTATTCCTCACTGACCCGGCAGATCATATCTTCCAGCTTTTCGCGTGTTTCATTCAGCAGTTCAATGTCCTGCGGATACTTGATATTCTGCGGCGCACAGGTCGCATCAAGGATCAGTGTTCCGGCATTTTCAGATGTATTTGTGTCGTCATGATGATCAGAAGTATTGGCATCACCATCATGATCGTCATCATCATTCCCTGCGGCTGATTGAAATCTGTAAATGAGATCTGCTTTTCTCTCTTGAACTTATACATGGCATCCTCCGAAGTGCAAGCTTTTTTCTCGTTTTACGGCTTTTCCTTGCACTTCTATTATACCATGTTTTATCGCTTTTGTCGATACTTCGCGGGTTTTATTTGGCTTGAGGAGAGACTATATATATATGTTGGCTGTCCTATAAGGGTGATATTATTTAAATGTCTAGCAACTAAAGTAAATATGAAAAAGATGGAAATTGATAGCTCAGAATTCATTCTTAATGGTAAAGTAGATAAACATTATGGGAACTATATGGAACTCGAACTCATAAAGAAATATGATAGAACAATGTTGACACTAGAGATACTTAACGCCAATGGCCTTCAAGGAAGTGTGCAAGGACCAAGAAGAACTAACGAACAGTTAGAGATCCTTTTTGATAAAGTTGAAAAGTGTTCATAAGATATTTGTGGATTAATAATCTATCACTATTCATTAATATGAATACATCTCTATTTGTATTAATTATAGCCCCCATAATAATATAGTTTTTCTGTGATTTACCGGTTTGATTTCGTAGCATTAGATGACAAATCAAATAAATGTCCTATAATATGAAAGTATACATGTATAGAAAAGCGCATGAGCTGTTGGCTTGTGCGCTTTTTTACATAAATTTGCTGTCACATTCTTGTGACAGTTGCGAATTGACATTTGAACCATAATGTGATAGCATAAAGGTATATGATGGAAAAGGAGTAGGTTGACATGCAAAAGAACAAATTACTGCTGCTGACCGAAATCTTGAAGCAACAGTCCGATGCTGAGCATCCCATTACAACAAACGCCTTGATTGACAAGCTATCTAGCCATGGCATTTCATGTGATCGAAGAACTCTAGCAAGAGATATATCGCAGTTACAGGATATGGGTTACTCTCTCAAACGTGTTAAAGTCGGACACAGCAATGCTTTTTATTTGGAACATAACGATTTCTCCTTAGCTGAATTGAAGATTCTCATTGATGCTGTTCAGGCTTCTTCTGTTATACCGGAAGACATGACTAATGCTTTAATCGAAAAAATAGCAAATCTCGGTGGAACTCACTGTGCTGAACTGCTCAATCAGAACAGGATTCGCTTTAACATCAGGAAGCAAACCAATAACAGTGTCCTAGATACAATCGCTATTATTGAAGAATCATTCAAAAGGCAGACACAGGTGTCCTTCTTCTATTTCAAGCATGACGAGCATGGAGACAGAGTATATCAGCGAGACAAGGAAAGATATGTCGTAGATCCCATAGCCCTAATCTATACGGATGATAAATATTATTTGCGTTGTTATAATCCATATAGGAAGGAATACCGTAATTATCGTATTGATCGTATTGAGGATGTTCAGCATCTCGAGAGCGTGATTGGTGATAAAGCTCTTGTTTCTGCTAAGGAACTTGAAACATATACCTCAAAGACAATTAAAATGTATGGTGGCAAAGAGGTTGAGGTCGTTCTTAAATTCGATGAGTTACTGATAGATGTGATTTTTGATCAGTTTGGTTTCGATACAAAGATAACTCGACTTGATAATAAATATTTGACTACAAAAGTCAAAGTCCAAATAAGCAATACTTTTTGGGGTTGGTTTTTCCAATTCCCTGATCAGATGAGGATCATATCTCCGAAGTCATTAGTAATTGAATGCCAAGAATGGGTTCAGAAGGCTTTAGTTGCTGAATTGTCATAACTGATAGAATGAGAAAGACGAGGTGGTAAGATGAAAAGTAAAAGAAGCATTGACGGCAAGTTCTTTGCTGTTATCGATACCGAAACAACCTGGAGTAACGAGGTAATGTCCATTGGTATTGTAGTAGCTGATTATAATACCCTTGAGCCAATTGATAAAGAATACTACATCATATCACCGGAGTATAAATCTGGCGGTATGTATAGTTATGTTTTGAATGTAAAAGCAATAAAAACAGATCTTTTAGATTCTCGCCAAAAGGTGATGGATCGTCTTATAAAGGTACTTCAGAAATATAGAATAGATTCCATATTTGCCTATAACGCCTCTTTTGACTATAATCATTTACCTGAACTGCAAGCCTATAAGTGGTTCGACATAATGAAAAAAGCCGCTTATAAACAATACAACCAAAAAATTCCGAAAAATGCTGATTGTTGGGGAACCGGAAGGTTAAAGAGAGATTTTGGTGTTGAACCGATTACAAGGCTTCTGTCCGGCAATCGCAGCTATTGCGAAGTCCATAATGCAGTATGTGATGCAGTTGACGAACTAAGGATAATAGAACTGCTCGGATACGCAATAGAAGACTATGGTCATGCCCAAATTAATCCTGAAAAGAAACCAAGGACTATAAGACCAAAGGAACAGAAAGTGATCCCGAAGATTCAGAAGCCAACTAAAACGGTTCAGGTTGAAAGCGAAGATATCATTGAAAGGCAAATAATAGCCAATTGTAAGTTTGCTATTGGCGATCGAATCAGACACAAATTATACGGATGCGGTGTAGTCCGAAAAGTCGAAGCGATGAATGAAGAAATCTTATTATTAACTGTTCTTTACGACGCGATAGGGATCAGTTTGCATTTGCTTCCGGCTGATGAAAAAGATATTACATTTGTAAAAGATTGATCTTAAAAAGGAGTTGTATACATAATGGGCGGAATTCAGCTTTCTGATGAGCAGCAGGGATTTGTAAATAAAGCCATTGAAGGGCATAATATACTTGTTAATGCCTGCATTGGAAGCGGAAAGACAACTGCTATTCAGTTGCTTTGTAACAAGATTCCGAAAAACAAACGAATCCTTTATCTTACATATAATAAACTCCTGAAATTAGACGCTCAGGCAAAAATCAAAAATTCAAATGCAAAAGTGCAGAATTATCATGGGATAGCCTGGTATTATCTTCATCGCATCAATATATCTGCCTGAGTTGGAGACTTGATAACTCGTTTCAATGAGTTGAAACCACCAATTGATCATTATGATGTGCTAATCATAGATGAATTTCAGGATATTGAAACAGAATTATCCCACCTCTTAGAATACATAAAATCTACTAATCCTAATATGCAGATTATAGCGGTCGGTGATATGCAGCAAAAGATTTATGACAAAACAAATCTTGATGTAGCAGCCTTTATTAATCAGTTTCTTGGAGAACACTTAGAACTTGAATTCACTCAGTGTTTCCGTCTTTCTGCACCACTTGCTGAAAAACTTGGAAGAATTTGGTGTAAGAAAATAAAAGGCGTCAATACTGAATGTATCGTTGAAGAAATGAACATGACACAGATTGCAGACTTCCTTTCAACACAAAGTCCGCAGGACATCCTTTGTTTGGGATCACGTAACGGCGATCTTTCTAAGACATTGAATACCCTAGAAAAGGAACATCCGGCCACTTTTAACAAGCGAACCGTTTATGCGAGTATATCCGATAACGACTCCATAGGATCAGCACAACCAACGCCGGACACAGCAATTTTCACAACTTTTGACAGCAGCAAAGGCCTTGAAAGAAAAGTCTGTGTTATTTTTGACTATACAGAAAGCTATTGGCAAGTTCGTATATCTAAGCCACAACAGTCATATGAAATACTGAGAAATATATTCTGTGTGGCTGCAAGCCGCGGAAAATCAAGAATCATATTCGTAAACAGCGGCGAAGCTATGCTTTCTGAGGCTACGCTCTCAACCAGAGTTGATGAGAATCAGAATCTTACAGATGTTGATATCGCATCTATGTTTGATTTCAAATATCGAGAAGACATCGAAAAGTGCTTCTCTTTATTACAGGTTGAGCAAATTTCAGTTGAGGACCGTACGGTAATTGACGTTAAGAGCACAGATGGAATGATTGATCTTTCGCCATGTATCGGTATTTATCAGGAAGCAATGTTTTTTGATACTTATGAGATTGATAAAGCAATTGAAATGTATATTTCGCTTCATGACAACAAGAAGACGTTGTGGACGAAAAAGGTAAAGCAGTCGGGACTTGAGCAAAAAATCTTGTTTTTGGTTTCTATGGAAACTAATCAGGATCGCTACCGAACACAGGTTGAATTGCCGTTTGTAAACGATGAAGCCGCTAATCAGATTGCTGATCGCCTTTTTACAAGATTTCAACATCACGAAAATGCACAGGTAGGATGCCGAATTCCATTCTCAGATAAAAAGAGCGGAGATAAGCTATTTATTGCAGGTGGCTTTGCGGATGTTGTCAAAGACGACATTGTATATGACCTGATTCCGCAAAACTCAAAACGATACAGCGACTCTGAGAAAGGTAGAAATCCAGCCATTACAGTGACCGAGTGCAAGGCGTAGTTTACGAGCGTGATCAGTCAGATGACCTGCAATTAGAATCAGATTGTCGATCACAGTTCGGATCCGTCTGCGCTTGATCGTGCTATGGCGCACAGGCATATCATTTCCTTTCATGGCAGCTGTTCCGATGATCCGCAGAATGTTGTAAGCAATCATCGTGAGCTTCAGAATCAGCGCATTTGTCTCAAACTTTCCGCTGGGCAGTCGCTCGATGCCCATATCCGTCTTGATCTCGCTGTGATACTGCTCACAGACAGCATGGTTATGGTACAGCTCGATCACTTCTTCATCGGAAACGCAGAGCGATGTCCAGTACATATCGATCTCCGTCTCCGGGAACAGCATTTCCTGACCGATTGCATCTGTTGTTCTTTCAGCGATCTCATAGACCATCCGGATTGCAAATTTTCCGTCTTTTTCAGTTTCAAACTCCCGCCATGTACTGCCGATATAGACAGTTTTCCCGTCTCTGGGATGCTGCACATTTTTGCAGACAGATTTCAAATCTTCCGCAAGTGCATAGCGATCCTCACGGCGAAAATTGTGCTTGATCAGGAATTTCAGCTGCGGGTCATGCCAATGCAGAAGCAGCATATTTTCAAGCGCGTCATTGCCGGAATCCATGCGGAACAGCAGCGGCTTTTTCGTCATCTGCTTTGCTGCTGCGATGGTTTCGGAAAGAAATTCCGGCGTTCCGCTCTGGCAATGCTGTCTGCCCTCACGAAGCTCTGCATTACAGAGATAACCCTCTGTTCCGATGTAGGCGAAGATGGGCGCATAACCGTCGAAGTTCTTGTAGGTGCGGGAGACACCAGCTTTATGGCTGCCGGAATTATCGAAAGGCGACACATCAATATCTACCGGGACACAGCCGTTTGCAAGCGGCGACGGTTCATAGCCGCACGACAGGAACATGTCGATATTGCCGTCAAGAATCTGCTGATCCATCGATGTACCGATGCCGTCAAGCCGATTTCTAAGGGAAGATTCCGACGGAATGCCATAGGCGATACCGAGTGCGATTTTGTAGAATTCCTCGTCCTTGTGAAACTCGTTGACATTCTCAAAGTCCGACTTTCCAAGAGACAGCAGCCCGATCATGGTCAGGAGAATATCGCCGTTTTTGATCTGGGGCTGGGAGCGCTTTTCTGTCCGCATACAGTTCGCTTTTTTGATCAGATTCGATTTGCCGAGCACCTGTCCCACGAGCGACAATCCGCTCGGTGTAATCAGTCTTTCATTGCTTACAACATACTCTATTTTCCGCATTTTCCATTTCACCCTCCGGGTGCTGTTTTCACAGCGTTTCTTCTGTCTCTATTTTACCATATTTACGCTGTTTTGTACAGTGCTTGGTGGGGTTAGTTTTGCGGAATCAGGTAAAAGATTGCCAAAACATTATATAAAAAAAGGCATGGCTTCTCCGGTTCTTTATCATGATTAAAAAATGAATTGAATGCGACTTTTATCAAATAAATGAGTTGACTGACAAACAATAGGCAACACCACTCAAAGAATGTGCGGTGTTGCCTTATATAAAAGAACGACTTATACATTGTCGATGCAGATGACGAATTCCATTTCTCCTGATTCCTCAAGTCGTCTTATGAAAATGCTTCCAACGAGTTTTTTTGTTATCTCACGGGCAGTGAACATACCTATTTAGCTGCCCTCAACGCCTGTGGAATTAGAGCCTCTCCAGTAACTTTTGAAAACAAAAGGCAGTTCAGTTTCCGAAAGGAGATGACCTTTATTTTTTACGGAGATGCACAGTCCGTCATCCTGTTTCAGCATTTGTATGCTTATTCTCCTGCCGTCACCATATTTCATGGCATTTTCGAACTCCAAAAGTCAAATGTAATATATATTGGAAATTGACATAGAAAGACCTATACTATCTCCATGTCAGAATTATAGCACAGAACGAAGAAAAGGTCAATCTGAACGCATCAAAAAACGCCTGCCCAGCTGTTCCGTCCGTTTGGAATAATCATCGTTTTGGCTACAAGTTTATGACATACAAAGCCGTCAGATGAGCTTTGTACGTTATTGCCTATAATTACTTTTTCTTTACAGGTATCCATATTTCGGAATGATAATTCTCGTCATGTGTTCCACTCGGATATTTTGAGGCATCGTCATACATCTCGATGCAGTAACCTGCAGCAAATTCATACTCTTTCAGGGCAGGAAGCCATTCCGAAAATATCTTCCTGTTCACGTCTTGTAAAGCATCAGGCATAGCGCCGTCGCATGAGAAAACCGCCCATGTCAGTTCAGGAATAGTTCTTGTAACAAAGCCTTCGGGAATTTCTGCCGCAGGGTTATAGATATCGGCAATAAGATACTCAAAACTGCTGTTTCCCATCTGAGGATCAATGTTTACGCCGAACATTCCACATACATATTTTCCGTTTCCGCATTCAAAATGCTCTTTCCAGAACTCCGGTATTTCCTCTTTGCAGTTTTCATAGCTGAAATTCCTTGCAGAACCGATAACCGTAAAACTATCCTTTTTTTCGATCTTGTAATTCATAAGATAACCGCCTTTCAATGTTAATTCAATTTTCAGCGGAGCAAAAGCCTTTATTCCTGCATCTCCCCTGCGTACCGCTGATGGTGATACGCCGTGGAAACGTGTGAATGCCTTGGAAAAGCTGTCAGGTGAATCATATCCGAAATTGAGGGCAATATCAATTATTTTCGCATCAGTTGAGACAAGCTTTACGCCGGCAAGTGCTAGTCTGCGGTTCCTGATATACTCCATGACCGAAAATCCGCACAGCATACTGAATCCTTTCTGAAAATAGAATGATGACATAAAAACATGGTCTGCCACATCATCTGCTGTGATATCTTCGGTGATATGCTCCTCAATAAACTCTATTGCGCTTTGAATTGCTTTCATCCATTCCATGCATCTTTCCCCCCGCTGATATATATTTTATCATAATTGTGATGCTGAATCCCGACATTGCTTGCCATATTTTGTCCGTATCAGTTCAGCTGATATTTTTCAATACAGATATTATATTTGAATAAAATGTTTTTGTCAATATTTAACCGGTATAAATTAATCGGCTGCCAGAAATTAATCTGACAGCCGATTTGCTGTGGGACTTCAAAGATTGTTACTGATCATCGTCTTTCTTGTATGAAACATAAGCTGCTGCTGCCGCAAGTGAAAGTACAGCCATTGCTGCCCATACACCTATTACACCTGTCTTAGGTGAAGCATCGGTCTTGCTGTTGCTCTTGATTGATACATTGTTTCCTGATGAAGTAGTCTTCTCTGATGTTGTAACTATCGCAGCAGTTGTAGTTGTTGTAGTAGTTGTTGCAGTTGTTGTTGAAACAGAAGTTTCTGTCGTAGTTACAACAGCCTCATCTGAAAGAGTAAGCTTCTGGGTAATGACATCCTCATCATTGATCGAAATTATCATACCGCCTGATATTACGAATGTTATATCAGAAGAAAGCTGATGTGATTCAGGTGCTTTTTCCTCATGAACAACATATTTGCCGTCTGTAAGTTCCAGTTTGGTTTCGGTAATTCCGTAAGTCCATACAAGTCTTTCGCCAATGCTGATAATTTCTTCAGCATCAGAAATTGAATCGTTGTCAAATGCTATTGCATTGCCGTCCTCATCATTTCCTGTAAGAACAAGTCTTGCACCTTCGCCGTCCTGTCTTTCAATATAAATTGTTATTGATTCCTTCTTAGCAGATGTTGTTGATTCGGTTGTTGCTGAATTTGTTTCCGTTGTTGTGATAACAGATGAAGTTGTAGATTCTGATGTCTCAGAAGTCGTTTCTTCTGTTTCTGTTACAGTTGATGTTTCTGTAGCGCTTTCTGATGTTGAGACAGTTGTTTCTTCAGTTGTTATAGTTTCAGTTGTTGCTTCTGATGTTGTTTCTTCTGTAGATACTGAAGTTGATGTGGTTGTTTCTGTATCAGTTATTGTAGTTGTTGATTCTGTTGTTATTGTTGTAATTGAAGTTGTTGTTTCATCTGTAGTCGTTGCAGATTCGGTTGTAGTAGTTGTTGTTGTGATTTCAGTTGTTGTGGTAACAATTCTCTCATCAACCATATCAACCTTATCAAATTCAACAACCTTGCCGCCGCTGACTGTGAATGTCACGTCTGTTGCCTTTTCGTATCCGTTCGGTGCGGCTAATTCACTTAATGTGTACTTGCCGTCCTCCAGTTTTAC
>JAZQOZ010000050.1:0-3712 GCA_045628085.1 Oscillospiraceae bacterium
CTTTTATAATTTTTACCCTGAACAATGTAAAAAGGTTCTTGAAGAAATATCTAATATGACGGTTCCAACTGGACTTCCAAAACATTTAGTCATGATTAGTGTATCTGCGCATGACAACTTAAAATACGGTATTCCCAAAGACTTCCCGTGATAAACTGCTATGGTAAAATGAGGTAGTGTAATAGAATGAAAAAAGACGATGTTGAGTATGTAGTTGAAGCCTTGAAAAAAAGAGATGAAATATTAATAAAAGGAAAAACTACAAGACAGTACAATAAGTATTTTGATATAATGTGCAAATATGCAAGAAGGGTAATTGATGCTGGAAGGCAAGATGAATTATTACCACTATTAGATAGTGACAATGTATCTTACCGCCATGATGCTGCTGGGTTACTTTATCACTGTTATCCGGAGAAATGTCAACAGGTATTAAAAGAGATTTCTGAAATGTCAGTTAAGACGGGATTGCAAAAATACTATATTAATCTATCTGTAGCAGCGGAAATGACATTGGAAATAGGTATTCCAGAAGATTTTCCGTGATAAATGCGCTCATATACTATATATAAAAGGTAAAGGGGGACAGATCATGCAAAAGACCTATATCGGCTATGCACGAGTATCGACCGAAGAACAGAACGAAACCCGGCAGCTTGAAGCGTTCCGGACATTCCGCGAACCGATCTCCAAGACGTTCATCGACAAATGCAGCGGCAAGAATATGAATCGTCCGCAGCTGAAAGCAATGCTTGAATACGTCCGCGAGGGCGATGTGGTTGTTGTGTCTGATTTTTCCAGACTTGCCCGCAGCACAAAAGATATGCTCCAGATCGTGCAGGATCTCACCGACAAAGGTGTTGGTCTGATCAGCATCAAAGAAAATCTGGATACTGATACACCGCAAGGCAAATTTATGTTGACAGTATTCGCAGCTCTGGCTGAGCTGGAACGCGAAACAATCTTACAGCGGCAGCGTGAGGGCATTGCGATTGCAAAAGCAAAAGGGAAGTATAAAGGACGTAGACCATTGCCGGTTGACGAAGTCCGGCTTCGTGCTGAGTGTACGAAATGGAGAGCCGGTGAGCAAACTGCACGGGAAACTATGCAAAAGCTGGACATGAATCCAAATCGTTTCTACCGGATTATTAAGAAACTTGGCATTTGATTTTTCTTTTCAGAAAGGAATAGAATAGAATGGATAGACAAGCTATCGACCGTGATACTTACCGGAAGATCAAAAAAATGGATCGTGAAGAATTGAATGACTTTTTCATGCGATACACGCAGAATCTTAAAAAGACTGTCGATCTTGGAGAAATGGAAAAGGAAATTCGTGCGATCAGCGGCATGGGCGAAAAGCGGACGGAACAGGTTATGAATATCATCGAGAAGTATCTTGGTGGTTCGTGATTTTCTTTTCATATAAGCAGACAAAAAGCAACCGGCAGAGGGCGAACCCTGCCGGTTTTCTGTTTAACAAGCTCGTTTTGTGTTACGTGTAGTTTGCATAGTAATCGGGAATTTGAGCATTGACATTTGTGCAATGATGTGATATACTAAAAAACAGATGTTACTATAATAACAATCAATTTTCGTGATAATTGACAATCAGCTTGATTGAAGGAGAAAAATATATGAACGATAAAATCTCAGTTGTCGGCACAAACATTGCCGAGAAAGCAACAATGATCTGGAACGTGGCAGATATGCTGCGCGGACCGTTCAAGCCGCACGAATACGGTCTTGTGATTCTGCCGATGACGGTTGTCAAGCGATTCCATGACTGCCTGCTGCCAACACATGACAAGGTGCTTGCGGAATACGAAAGCAAAAAGGGACTGGCTGTGATTGACGGTTTCCTGAAAAAAGCATCCGGCTATCAGTTCTACAACACAAGCAGATACACCTTCGATCTGCTCTGTGCTGATCCTGATAACATTGAAGCGAATTTCCGTGATTATCTCGCAGGATTTTCTTCAAATGTGCAGGATGTGCTTGCAAAATTTGATTTCAATGCGATCATCAACCGCATGGTCGAGAGCAACACACTCTATCTGGTTATCAAAGAATTCAATTCGCAGAAAGGCTATCTCGGTCCGGACAAGATCAGCGCTGTGGACTGCGGATATATCTTTGAGGATCTGGTCAAGCGTTTTTCGGAATCATTCGGTGAAGAAGCCGGAGCGCACTTCACAAGCCGTGATATTATCTATCTGATGACAGATATTCTGCTGAGTGATGCCGACCTTACGCAAAACGGAACAGTCACCGTCTATGACATGGCAATGGGAACCAGTCAGATGCTTTCCTGCATGGAAGAACGCATCCATGATCTCAACGCAGATATGGACGTAACCTGCTTCGGTCAGGAATTCAATCCGTCTACGTTCGCAATCGCAAAAGCGGATATGATGATTCGCGGCGGCGATCCGAATAATATGCGGTTCGGTGATACACTGTCAGAAGATCAGTTCAGCGGATATCAGTTCCGCTATATCATATCTAATCCCCCATTCGGCATTGACTTTAAACGCGAACAGAAAGCAGTTGAAGCGGAAGCGAAAAAGGGCGAGCTGGGACGTTTTGCGCCCGGTCTGCCGAAAATATCAGACGGTCAGCAGCTTTTTGTGCTGAACGGTCTGTCCAAGCTGGAAGCATCCGGTAAAATGGCAATCATTCAGAATGGTTCTCCGCTGTTTTCGGGCGATGCCGGCAGCGGTTCTTCGGAGATTCGCCGCTATCTGCTTGAAAATGACTGGCTCGAAGCAATCATTCAGCTTTCGACCGATATGTTCATGAACACCGGCATCAGCACATATATCTGGGTGCTGAACAAGAACAAGCCTGCATTCCGCGCAGGAAAAGTACAGCTCATTGATGCATCGCATTGCAGAGAACAGCGCCGCAAGTCGATCGGATTCAAGCGGTATGATGTATCTGACCTTTGCCGTGATCTGATCGTCAGAGCATACGGCGAATTCAAAAACGATGAAATCTACGGTGACAAAAGCGGCATCTATTGTCACAGCAAGATTTTCGACAATGAAACATTCGGATACAGCAAGATCGTTGTGGAGCGTCCTGTCAGATATAAATACACCGTCAGCAGATTTGCAATTCAGGCGGTCATAGATCAGTTCAATGCCTATAAAAAAGAACCGATATTTGGTTCGGTTACCGAAATGATGTTCGATGATCTCGTTAGAATGGCAGAGCTTGAACTGGATAATATTGATACGGTCCGAGAAGAAACACTCCAGACACTTTTGACCGGCGTACAAGTCATGATTGATATGGAAGATAACGAGTTTATGAGTTTGGCTGCGCTTGAAGAAGCCTTTAACAGCAGCAGCCGGATCAATGATAAAAAGCGCAGTTGGAAAGCATTTGAAAAGCTGACGGGTGTTTCTGCTTATATGCGCAGTTCATGCGAAGAAGCGGAGATCTATTTGGACAGCAAGGGCAAGCCGCAGCCGGATGCAGCAAAGCGCGACACGGAAAATGTGCCGCTGACCGAGGATATTGATGCATATTTTGAGCGCGAGGTTTTGCCATACGCGCCGGATGCATGGATTGACAAGAAGAAAACGAAGATCGGCTATGAGATTCCCATGACGCGGTATTTCTATGAGTATCAGGCACCGGAGCAGGCAGAAGCGATCGTGGAGCGCCTGCACGGACTGGAAACGGAAATTCAGGCAAGCCTTGA
>JAZQOZ010000051.1:0-2857 GCA_045628085.1 Oscillospiraceae bacterium
TGTCATAATATTTCTATTATAACATATTTTTCGGGAAAATGCAATGGGTGGAACAGATAAATTATTTCAGGATTGTTTCAGTCTGCTCTGCCGTCCAAGCGAAAAACATCATGTCAGATATATTGACAATCCCTGCGGCTGAATTGGCTCACCAAACCAGCCATACCTCTTGAATTTCTCAGGACTCATTTCAGATACAGCATACTGTGCAAGCAGATTGAAATCAGGCAATTCAATCCGATGCTGTTCCAAGATATCATTTATTTGCTGCAAATAATCCAAAGAAGCTGGATAATCGCAAAGTGGCGGTATGGATGTATAAGCAAAATCCATTGGAATATCATAAATATTTTTCATCATCTTCTCAAGGTCTGCATCATCCTTACACTTGAATAGCAACTGCTTGAAAAAATAAAATTCTTCTTCGCTTGTGTATGGGTGCAGGCCGCCACAAAAATCCTCGTATGTGTTATAATTGCAAAGATATTTTGGAATATTCTCAGAACACTTATATGAAGCGTTATCCACTGATTCACTGCCATCTACGATGTGCCACATCAAATGAGATAAAGGACGCATATCAAGCTCCGGATATACCACAGCAAAATATCTCTCGCAGCACATGATCGCATATGCGACTCTTGCACGAATCGGATAATCATTAAAATTTTCTATTTTCACTCCTTTTTCTCCTTATCCTCAGCAAATGTCCAGCCACAACTATTTTGACCTATTCGTCCCCAAAAGGCATATGTACAGTTTTCGCAGGCTGCCTTTTCATCTCCAGCATAGTGTTTAACCCCATCTATTTCACCATCTTCAAGCCAAATCGTATACATATGCAAATTTTTGAGTTGCGCACCATCATTTAGTGCTGTATTGACCGCATCAACTTCTGCGCAATTATCTACAGACCAATTTTCCTTTGAATCTGAAGCATCTCTCAAAATCCCTTCATGCTCGTCATCTCCAAAAATGATCGGATTTAGATCAGGTTGATGATTTTTTATTCCGGCATTTCTGCCATAATACAATGTATTTGTGGTCTCATCGTATACAACTGTTCCTGTATTAAAATATTGTCGATTTCTTTTTTTCATCTGATTTTTATAATCATTCGCCCAAGCAGTAAGTTTTTCATGTAATACTTCTGTTTCTTTTCCGTCCTTAATTTTTTGTATATCTTGTTGTGATAACTGATACTTAGGATCACTCTGATCTATTTGCGGCAGGTTGGGTTTTGTAGTTGTGCTCGTCGATTGGGTTGACTTCGATGAAACCTCTGACGAATCGCTGCTGACAGTTGATACCTCAGTTGATGTCTCCGTTGATTTTGTCGATGTTTCTGATGAATCGGTAGATGAGACATCGGTATCTGACGAAGTCGTCGTACTCGAAACTGTCGAAGTGCTTTCGTTATCCGCTTCAGTCGTAACTTCAGTTGCCGCAGTCGTTTTGGCATCTTCCTCCGCCTGAATATTAGCCAGATACGCTGCAACCAGTTCCCCTGAATTTTCGCCAAAGAACATCGCGTTGAGGTCGGACAGCGAGAGCAGGCTGCCGGACTCATTTTTCCGGATCCACGCGCTTGTTGTTGCGATCTGATGGAATTTCAGTTCCTTGCGATAGAAGCCGAGTGAAAGTTTACTTGCATCTACTCTATAAGTGACATCCAGCGAGATCGTTCTGCCGTCCGAAAGCATCTTTGAATCCGCAAAACTGATGCTTTCCGGAATGATGCCTGCCGCTCGATAAAACGCATTGACATCGCCGTCTGTCAGATATTTCGGCATCAGAGCTTCACAGATATACGGTGTCGCATACTTGGATACCACACGATTGATCATCGACTTGCCGAACACCTGCAAAATTCCCTTGAGCATTTTGCGCTTATCGCCGTTTTTGATCGTGTTTAAATCAGCCTTGATCTTCTCGAGTTCAGCTTGTAATGCCTTATTGTCTTCCAGCGCTTCATCTTTGATGTTTTGGATACGCTTGATATCCTCTACTGTCAATGAACCGTTTTCAAAGCTCTCTTTGTATTCCAGATACGTCTGCTTATATTTGCCGCTCGCATCCTTGATCTCACCGGAGAATGATACGATATGATCAATAGTCGTATTGACATCCTGTACGTCTGCCCTTGCCTCATCGGTCGCATTGCCCGACAACACCGATGCAACACCGAGCTTGTCAAGCAAATAGAAATAGCCGGAAATTTCCTTTGCAGTCTGATTCAGCGCATACTGCATCGCTGACTGTGCGCGAAACAGCATTGCGAACATCATGATCGCAATAATTGCGATCATAAAGACCGGCAGAGTAAGTACCGTTTCGATCGCAACCGCGCCGTGTAGCTTTTTTCTGTTCCGGTTCATTCTTTTCACCTCATGTAGCATTTCATCATCTGTTTGCGTTTCCGCTCACGGGAGTGCTGAAAATCTCAGCACTCCCTGTTATGCCATATTTTGACTGTCTGTGATCAATAGCCGTTTACACCGCAGTAATTGATCGTCATTGTTTTGCCGTGAATATTGTTCAGATCAAACTTCAAGCCGCTGTTCGGATCTGTATCATTCAGTTCGTCTCTGGCAGGCCACGGGAACAGTGTTCTCATATTGACCTGTGCATTGACGGAAAACAGCGTATTCGCATTGGTTATTTCGAAATTTGCGTCCGCATTGCTGGTGGCATGACGCATATTTGCCGTAATCAGCACCGCCGAACGCTGCAGCATCGCTTCCTGATTGAATGTAACGAACAGCAGTGTCAGGATCTTGCAGTATTCCTTGTAATTCAAACAAACCGAAGTCGTTGTTGCGGTATCGGTGTCGATCTTGCCCTTGCCGTCCGGCAT
>JAZQOZ010000052.1:0-3006 GCA_045628085.1 Oscillospiraceae bacterium
GATTGGTAATTTAACAGCGTAACGCAAAAGCGCAGGATTTCAAGTCGAAATCCTGCGCTATTCTTATACGCAAATCAGATTGTGATAGACAACCTCAGTTGCTGTTTGCCGTACTATGTTCATTCGCTGAACCCAAAGCATTTGATTTTCTGCTTTGAGCGTTTCCGTGATACCTTCCTTTTCAGCAATTTGTGAAATTCTTAACATTGAAGATAAGCCGTTTTATAATTTAGTTGAGTCCTTGTGTAAAAAGTCAAGAAAAACATACAATTTTTCGCCAGAAAATATTCAAGCCGTTCGCCACAAAGTATACAAGGCTAATGCGTGATGGATTTGCGGTGCGAGAGGCGGTATGACTCGCCGGTCATATTGATGATCTCGCAGTGGTGGATCAGTCTGTCCAGGATCGAGGTGGTGATCGCTGCATCGCCCATGAAGTCGATCCATTCATCAAAGCCTTTGTTGGAGGTCACGATAACGGATGTCTTTTCGGACATCTCGGAAATGAATCCGAAAAACAGGTTTGCTTCCTGCGGATTCAGCGGCATAAAGCCAACCTCGTCGATTGTAATCAGGGCCGCTTTCCGGATATATTTCATTCTGCGGTTACTTTTCGCCAGCACCTGTTCTGTTTTCAGATCCTTGACCAGGCTGTCAAGCGTGGTGAAAACTGCAGCATATCCGGCTTCCAGAGCCTTTGATGTCAGTGCTGCGCAAGATGCGTCTTGCCGACTCCGGGCGGTCCCAGAAAGCAGACATTATAGGCCTGCTCAATCCATGTCATATCCGACAGCCGGAGCATTGTCTCTTTGGTTTCACTCCGCTGAAATCCGAAGTCAAACTGTTCGATTGTTTTTTCATAAGGCAGTCCTGCCCTTTTCCTGCGAAGCGTATTCTGCTTTTCTGCACGCAGCCGAAGTTGTTCGTCAAGATACATCTCAACGGCTGTCAGCGGGGTAAGATTGTCTTTTCCGCTGAATACTGCATCAAAATCAACCGGTGCAAGCCGTAATGCAGATACAATCTCTGAAATATGTCCAATTCTGCTGTTCATCATGCTTCACCTGCCTTTGTGTAAACATGCAGCGGGCGCTTTTCAACAGCAACATGGTATTCAGGTTTGTCAACAAGAAGTTTTCTGACAGTATCTGTTCGTGTACCGGGCGAACTATCTTCGGTAAGAATTGCTGCACTCAGAAGATCCCGCACTGTATTGGCACTGAACAGGCAGTTCGTCTCACAAAAGGCAATGGCCTGCAGCAGCTTCTCCTTGCCGTATTTATCGAGCAGAGACTGAATCAGTCTGAATTGATCTCTTGCGTATCTCGGCTTGTCGGCTCTGATGCCTGCAAGAAAAGTATCTGCTTCCCAGTCGAGCTGTTCATTCAGCGTTTCCTGCAATGCATCAATCGGGCTGCTGGTATCGCGGTCATGATTCTTGTTTTTGATCAGTTTTCCTATTTCCGGCGAGATCCTGTGCTCACAGATCGGTTCGTGAAATCAGTGTAGATTTTCAGGATCCCGTCAACAGCTTCAATCTCGACCTCTTTCTGTGTGGTATATGTATCGATCGGAACAAAGTACCGATTGGAGCAATAAACGATCGTGTTGTCCTTCCGGACAGTCCGAAGAACTGTTGCTGAACAGCTTTCGACAGTATCCGGCAGAGGACGCAGATGTTCGCGTTCTTCGCGGAACACTTCAGCAGGCACCTTATGCGTCGTACCGTGCTGCTTTGCATTTGCAGTCCGTTCGAGCCATGAGACACCGCAGTGATTCAGCGTGCTGTCGTCAAAGGGATACAGCCGGTTTTCGAGGAATCCGTGTTTTACGTAGTGGACGACGTTTTCAATTTTGCCTTTACTTTCCGGATCTGCCGCACGGCAAAGATGTACTCTGAAGCCGCATCTCTGTCGGAAAGCTTCAAATTCGTGCGTGTAGATGATGTCCCCGGCATTCTCAGCAGCGCATACGACACTGTCCTGATCGAATACATATTCTTCCGTCATGCCGCCAAAATACACAAAGCAGGCATTCATAGCTGTGATCAGATCAACAGTGTGGAACGGTCTGCTCTGAAAGTAAACAAACTTATACCTCGAATGGGGTAACACAAAAGCTGCAAACCGGACTTTTGTGCTGCCCGTTCCGTCTGCATTCGGCAATGCCATTTCCCCGAAATCGACCTGTGTCTGTAATCCGGGCGGCAGTTCTTCAACAGCCGAATACTCCCTTGGAGGAGCCGATCTTGGAATGCCCAGTTCTTCACGCAGTGCCTTGACAAACCGGCTGACAGTCCGTTCTTTGAAGTCATACGGATAATTTTCTTTGAGCCAGTCGCAGATCTGGGCGGATGAAATGCAGGGAAACCGCATGATCCATCCCGCGATAATGCTCTTGTATTGATCGAGAATGCTGATTCTTCGGATAGAACAGCTGTATTTGCTGTACTCATCGGCACTCATGTTCCAGTAATGCCGGACAGTCGCACGGTTGATGCCAAGTTGTGCTGCAACTGCATTTTGGCTCATACCGAGTTCTTTCAGCTCTTGGATTTTAGCATACATTTCGATTCCTTTCATTTCTCTGCACCGCCTTTTCCATGATTTTCTTTATTATACCATAGAAAACGCGTTGTACAGTTCGTGGCGAGAACCTGTATATTTCGTGGCGAATTATTGTATGCTTTTATTGGCCGATTCTGTACGTTTTATTATACCACTTACACCTTGTTCGGCTTAATGAAATCAAAGCCTTTTTTCAGCGAAGATTTGTTATGGGATTCTATTAATTGTGAACTAGAAAGATTTGAATCACTGCCAAATATCACAGAAAAAGAAACACACAATCTGATTAATAATATCTACCTGATTCCGCAAAACTAAACCCACCAAGCACTGTACAAAACAGCGTAAATATGGTAAAATAGAGACAGAAGAAACGCTGTGAAAACAGCACCCGGAGGGTGAAATGGAAAATGCGGAAAATAGAGTATGTTGTAAGCAA
>JAZQOZ010000053.1:0-27707 GCA_045628085.1 Oscillospiraceae bacterium
CAACAAGGTCGTTCCGCTTGAGGACGGTAAGGAATTCAAGTACCTGTTCCACGGTCTGACCATTCAGGTTGGCAATGACGGACCGAGCAGCACAACCACCACTCCGGGCAGCAAGGTCGATCCGACCGATATGATCATCTACAATCTCGTTCCGGCTGGTAAGGATTACACTGCTGTTGCTGATGATATGACCGGCAACAACATCGTATACGCAGAACCGGGTGAGAAACTTGTGGTCAACTGGACCGTTAAGAACGATCTGGGTACCGCAGGCCTCCAGATGACATTCGGTTTCGACGGCGTGACCTTTGTCAGCGCAAGCGCAGGCGGCGCATACAAGGGATCTCCGCAGGTCAACAAGGAGAACACCGCAGCAACAGGCGAACTGAACTACGCATTTGCAACCAGCAGTGTAAAGGCTGCTGCTGATGATGCGATCATCTATAAGTTCACCGTAAATGCACCTGAGTCCGGCACCGGTACGATCAATATCAAGACCGGCAGCGGCATCAACAACAAGGTCGTTCCGCTTGAGGACGGCGAGGAATTCAAGTATCTGTTCCACGGTCTGACGATCGACGTTGACGGCGATCCGAATGATCCGTCCAACAAGATCATCTATAACATCGTTCCGGCAGACAAGGAATACACCGCAGCAGCGGATGATTCTTCCGATAACAATGTTGTAGAAGTTACTCCGGGCGAAGAATTGACCGTTAACTGGACTGTAAAGCAGGATCAGGGTACCGCAGGTATTCAGATGAGCCTCGACTTCAGCGAAGTTACTTACAAGTCCGCTAAGAACGGCGGCACTTACAGAAGCGGCGTTGAGCTGAACGATGAAACCGATATTCCGGGTGAAGTCGTATTTGCAATGGTAAGTGCGAAAGCATCGAAGGCAGCAGATGGCGCTGTTATCTACTCCTTCAAAGTCGCAGCTCCTGAAAAGGAAGGCTCTTATGTGATCTCTGAGCTGAAGGGCCAGGATAATAAGGTCGTTCCGGAAGAAGACGGCAAATCCTATGCATACACCTTCCACGGTCTTGAACTCAAGGTCAAGGAAGCTGCACAGACAACCACAACCGAGAATATTCCGGCAGGCTCTGCAAGCTGGAAAATCGGTAAGGAAACTGCATCCGCAGGCGCAGATGTTAAGGTTCCGGTAACTGTCAGCGGCGATCAGGGTACAGCAGGTCTTATCGCTGAATTCGCTTATGACAGCAAGCTCCAGTTCAATGGTATTACATGGGGCGAAGGCTACACTGGCGAAGCAACTCTGAACTCCGGCGAAGGCGTCGCTGTATGGGCTGATGCAAACGGCGAAGATCAGAAGGCAGCAGACAATGCAGTTGTTCTCTATCTGAACTTTACTGCTCCGTCTGAAGCAGGTGTCTATGATGTCACCTTCAAGAATCTCGAAGCAACCAACACCTCCGGCAATGCTCTGACACTTACCAAGGAAGACGGAAACGTTACCGTTATCGGCAACGCAGGTTCCTCCAACTGGAAGATCGGTACAGAGACCGTTGCAGCAGGCGAAAAGGTTAAGGTTCCGGTTACCGTTAGCGGTGACGAAGGAACAGCAGGTATCTATGCTGAATTTACCGCTGACAGCGCACTGAAGTTTGACGGCATTGAATGGGCAGACGGTTACACCGGTACTGCAACCCTCAATGACAAAGAACTCGTTGCTGTCTGGGCAGAAGATGCAGATCAGAAGGCGGCGGACAACGCAGTTGTTCTCTACCTCAACTTCACTGCACCGGCAGAGGCCGGCGAATATCCGGTTGAGTTCAAGAACCTCGAAGTTTGCAACGCAGACGGCGCATGGCTCAAGCTCACAAAGGAAAACGGCGAAGTAATCGTAACAGATCCGAATGCAGGTTCTGCAACATGGATCATCGGCGAAGAAGTCGCTGAAGCAGGCGCACAGGTCAAGGTTCCGGTCACTGTTACCGGCGATACCGGCACTGCTGGCTTCATCGTTGAATTTGCACATGACAGCGCACTGACCTTCACCGGTTTCGAGTGGGCAACAGGCTACACCGGCAAGGTCACAATCAACTCCAATGAAAAGGTTATCGTCTGGGCAGACGCTAACGGCGCAAACCAGAAGGCAGCAGATGACGCAGTCGTTGCTTACCTCCTCTTCACTGCTCCGGAAGCAGCAGGCGAATATCCTGTCACATTCAAGGACCTCAGCGTTTCCAATGAAGACGGCGCATTCCTCGCTCTCACAAAGGAAGACGGCATGGTCATTGTTAAGGATCCGAACGCAGGCTCTGCAAACTGGATCGTTGGCAAGGAACAGGCTGAAAAGGGTGCAACCGTTAAGGTTCCGGTTACCGTTAAGGGTGATACCGGTACAGCTGGCTTTGTTGTTGAGTTTGCATACGACCAGAACCTGACATTTACAGGTTTTGAATGGGGCGATGCATACACCGGCAAGGCTACCATGAATATGAACGATCAGATCGTCGTTTGGGCAGACGCAAATGGTGAAAACCAGAAGGCTGCTGACGATGCAACGGTCCTCTATCTCGTATTCACAGCTCCTGATACCGTAGGCAAATATCCGGTCAGAATCTATAAACTGGATTCTTCCGATAAGGCTGGTATTGCACTGGTTATCGAGAAGGAAGATGGTTATGTTGAAGTAGTTGATGAAACAACAACAACGACTACAACGACTACCGGTATACCTGATGAAACAACAACCACCACATCTGAAGTAACAACAACCACTTCGGATGAAACAACAACCACCTCATCGGATGTAACAACAACAACATCGGATGAAACAACAACCACCTCATCGGATGTAACAACAACATCGGATGTAACAACCACCTCATCGGATGTAACAACAACCACTACACCGGTCAGCGGCGGCAGTGAAACTACTACCACACCGATCACCACATCGGGCAGCGGCAGCAGCGAAACCACTACCACACCGATCAGCGGCGGCAGCGAAACAACTACCGAACCGATCACCACACCGGGCAGCGGCAGCAGCGAAACCACTACCACACCGGTCAGCGGCGGCAGTGAAACTACCACCACACCGGTCAGCGGCGGCAGTGAAACTACCACCACACCGGTCAGCGGCGGCAGTGAAACTACTACTACACCGGTCAGCGGCGGCAGTGAAACTACCACCACACCGGTCAGCGGCGGCAGTGAAACCACTACCACACCGATCAGCGGCGGCAGTGAAACTACTACCACACCGATCAGCGGCGGCAGCGATACTTCTACCACACCGAACGCCGGCACATCCACAACTCCTGTTGCGGATCCGGGCCACGTTGTATACCAGATCGGCGATGTAACCGGTCAGCCGGGTACAACAGTTGCAGTTCCGATCAAGGTTTGGTTCGATGACGGAACAGCAGGCTTCACAATGCAGTTTGATCCGAACGGTCTGAAGATCGCGGGCATCACTTATGGCGATGCTTACTCCGGTGATAACAATGAGTTCACATGGAATCCGGACGAGAATGTTCTTATCTGGGCATCTCCGGACGGTGAAAACCAGAAAGCAGCAATCGGTTCTACGATCGCATATCTGATGGTTGAAATCCCGGATGGCGTTCCGGAAGGCATGAAGTATCCGATCGAATTCGTAAAGGGCAGCGTTGAAGCAACCGATACGAACGGTAAGATTCTTGACACCCAGACGATGGACGGTTCTATCACGATCGTGAAGAAGTCTGAAACCGATGGACCGAATACGCCGGGTACTGGCGAAACCACAGATCCGAAGACCAGCAGTGAAACCGAACCGGGTCAGGACACTGAGACAATGCCTGGCACAACCACCACACCGATCAGCGGCGGCAGCGAAACTACTACCGAACCGATCACCACACCGGTCAGCGGCGGCAGTGAAACTACCACCACACCGGTCAGCGGCGGCAGTGAAACCACTACTACACCGGTCAGCGGCGGCAGTGAAACTACCACCACACCGATCAGCGGCGGCAGTGAAACCACTACCGAACCGATCACCACAACCGGCAGCGGCAGCAGCGAAACCACTACCGAACCGATCACCACAACGGGCAGCGGCAGCGGTGAAGAGACAACAACAACGAAGGTTGTTACATCTTACTCCATCAGCTTTGAACCGCCTACTCGTGTGAACTACTGGTCGCACGATACCCGCACATTCAAGGAAAGCCGCGGCCTGAAGGATCTTGCAGCTTCCCTGACGATCTTCAAGTATTATTCTGACTCCGATGCAATTCCGGAGGGTGCAGAACCGTTCTTCACGGATACGATCGATGTTACAGCATACACGCATCCGGCAGAGATCGAGGATGGCCCGAAGAAGGTTTGGGAAAAGGAACTGAAGGAGAAGTTCGGTGACAGCTGGACTGTTGAGCAGGAACGCGAGACGAAGCTCCACAAGAATACTTATTCTGTTGATGCTTTCTTCTTCCCGACTGAATTCAATGATAATTCAAAGGATGCAGCAGATCATCCTGACTTCTGCACCGGCGATCCGATCAAGCTCGGTCAGTTCAACATCTACATCGGCGTAAAGGGCGATGTCAACCTTGACAACGTCGTTTCCGCGGAAGATCCGCAGCTCGTTCTCGCGTACTACACCGATAAGATCGTTGCAAAGTTGGGCGATGTTCTGATCAATCCGGACTACAAGGTTGATCCGGTCTATGAGGGTGAAGACGGTCTGTGCTTCTACCTCGGCGATGTCGAGTACAAGGATTACGATGGCAACATGGTTGATCCTCCGCTTCTTGACGTTGCAGACGCTCAGGATATCCTGATTTACTACACTGATAAGTACGTAGCACTTCTGGATGATACTACCTGGGAATCTGTCGTCGGATACGACCTGCTTGACTCATTCTACGGCGGCGTAGAGGAATAACCCACGCAAACACGGGCAGAGCAATCTCTGCCCTGCCCGTGTTTTATAGAGAAAAGGAGTGTTTCGATGAGAGCTTTGAAAAAAGCAATCGCAATCGTTTGCAGTACCGCGGCGGTATTCGGACTTACTGCAACTGCTTTGAACGCAATGGCATTTGAATCTGTTGATCTGGATGACCGTTCTTCAGAGCTGAAAAGCGGTGTATTGAATCTTATTGCTGATGAAGTATATGCAGAACCCGGTGAAACAGTTTCCTTCCGTGTAATGGTAAAGGAAAACTCCGGATATGCACCGTCTGGTTTGAGACTGTTTTATGATTCCGCGCTGAAACCTGTTTTGAATGAAGAAGGAACGAAACCCGTGATAGAATGGGGCGAAGGTTCTTACGGACTGACAAGATCATATACCGTGAACCTTGAGAAAAACCTGATCGCTTACAGTTCTATGGGTACGCAAAATTGTACCTATGACGGCGTGATCTATACGGTTCAGTTTCAGGTTCCTGCCGATGCGAAAATCGGTACGGAATATCCGCTTTCACTCGATGTAGATAAGCTGGAGAATTCCAGAACAGTTCCGCTGGATCATAATACTGTCGATGGCTGGATTCGTATAAAGGATGCGGAAACAACTGCTCCTGTTACGACAACAACCAGCGATTCCGTTACAACAACTACATCCACCACCACCGTTTCGCAGAGCCTTGATACAACGACCGGCACAAAGCCGACAGAGACTTCCTCTGAAACGACTACAACGCCGCCTGTTACAACAACGCTCTCGCAGATCGAAACGGATGTGACAACAGCTTCTAATACCAAGAAGACTGAACGGCAGGATCCGAACAGCAGCGTGGCGACAACAGCAAGCCGCGCCGGCACAACTTCCACTGCGAAAAATGTAGGACACAGCACGACGACTACAGCAGCCAAAACCGGCGATGCAGGCGTTGGCATTGCAGCAGCAGCACTTGTGCTTTCGGCTTCAGTCGCAGTGTGCAGCAAACGCAAAAAGGAACACTGATTCTTTTCATGATCTCAAATACAAAACGGAGAGGCTGAACGGCTTCTCCGTTTTTTCTGTCTGAACAATAAAAAAGACTTGTGTTTTTGGCAGTGCTGTGGTATAATAGAAAGAGCAAACGAAACGGAGGCACTTATGGCATCTATATGGAATCATCGAATCAGCATCTCTTTGTTCGGAGAGGCGGAAGGGCCGGCAATCGGTGTTGTGCTGGACAATATTCCGCCCGGTGAATATGTTGATATTGAAGAATTGGCGCGATTCATGACGAGAAGAACGCGCTCAGTATTTTTGCCGGATGATCCTGCACATCAGCGTGAACAGCTTGATTTTCCGCAGGTACTCTCCGGTTTGATCAACAATCGGACAACCGGTTCGCCGCTTTGTGCTTTTCTGAATAATCCGCGCGGAATGCAGCAGATCGATTATCAGGAGCTTTCGCATCTGGCGCGTCCCGGTCATGCGGACTATACCGGTGCTATGCGATACCGCGGATTTGCGGACGTTCGCAGCGGCGGCCATCTGTCAGAACGCATGACGATCCCGCTTTGCTTTGCCGGTGCTGTCTGTCAGCAGATCCTTGAACGACGCGGTATCTATGTCGGTGCGCAGATCACATCTATCCATAATATCAAGGATAAGCCGCTTTCCGCAACCAATGTGACGAAGGAAGAATTGCTTGCGATCCGAAACCGCAGATTCCCTGTAAATAATCCTGCGCAGGGCAAAAAGATGCTCGCAGATATTCAGAATGCCGCGGCAGGCGGCGAAACGCTCGGCGGTACGGTTGCCTGCTATGCGGTGAATGTTCCTGCCGGTATCGGTTCACCGATTTTTGAGGGACTGGAAAACTCGATCGCGCAGCTTGTATTCGGTATTCCGGGTGTACGCGGACTTGAATTTGGTGACGGATTCCAGACTGCGAAAATGACCGGCAGTCAGTGCAGTGATCCGTTTTATGTAGATGATCACGGTCATGTCAAAACGCAGACGAATCATCACGGCGGTATTCTCGGCGGTATTTCGTCGGGTATGCCGATCTGTTTCAGCACTGCGATCAAGCCGACAGCTTCGATCGGCAAGCCGCAGGCAACGGTTGATTATTCTGCGATGACCAATGAAGTCCTGCAAGGTGCAGAAATGCAGCATCCGTGCCTTGTGCCGGAGGCAGTTCCAAGTATTGAAGCGGCGATGTCGATCGCGCTTGTATCGCATATGCTTGATTATCCGAATTTTGTATAATCGAATGAACTATGACGGGAGGTGCGGCGAATGAAACCGGAAATACGGCAGGAAGATCAGGAACAGTATGCGGTTCCCGGACAAATGTCATTTTTTCCGGATATGGAACCGGATCCCGCGCCGCATATTCAGCTTCAGCGCCCGATTCCACCGCCGGAGCTGTCGCAGCTTGAGGACTGGGAATTCTGCATTATCATGAGCGATGTGCTGATGCGTTTTGACGGGCGGCTGCCGGAAGCATGGCTGTTTGATATTATGGTCGGCGGCAAATTCCTCAGCAATTTTCTCTATCACGATGCACTCGGCACATTACTGGAGTCGAGGGCAGTTGAGCAGATCACGGAGCATGATACGGATTATATTATTCTGACGGAATCCGGCAGACAGAATGCAAAAAATCTGCGGCTGATGGTGCCGAAGATATTCCGCGATCAGGTGCATCTGACGGCGCTGCGCTGTGTGGCACGGCAGAAGGCACTTCGGGATATGAAGATCACCTATGAGCCGGATGAAAACGGCTGCAAACTGTGTCTGTGCTGTATGGATCATGGGCGGGAGATGTTCTTTCTGCGGATATCGGCGCCTTCGCCTGAGACAGCAGAGGAACTGGGCGACCGTATTCTTCGGAATCCGGCGCGCTTTTTCGGCAGGATCATTGATCTTGCGATGACGAATGAAGAAGAATCATTTGATTTGACGGATAACTGATGCTGCTTTGTGAAAACTGCGCGAAAATGCGTATTTTTCCGCTTCTCCCATTGCTTTTTTCCGGATAGTATGATATAATGTATGTGATTATGAAATGAAAGGGGTTTCTCAATGAAACTGGTATCCAAAATTGCGGCGAAGCTGAGCGCTGCCGCTGTTGCCTGCCTGACATTGTCCGTTTGCGCATTTGCAGAGGGCGAAACTGCCGCTGCTGCCACCGCTGATGCGACACAGGCACAGATGACGACCGGTGCAATGCTGCTCCAGCTCGTCCCGTTTGCAGCAGCTTTGGTTCTGCTCTATTTTATTCTGCTCCGTCCGCAGCAGAAACGTGAAAAGGAAGCACAGGCTATGCGCGAGGCAGTCCGGATCGGTGATGAATTATGTACCGCCGGCGGCATTGTCGGTATCGTTCTCAAAGTTGAGGAAGACACCGTTGTTCTGGAAACAGGCGCAGAGCGCAACCGTATCCGCATCAAGAAATGGGCGATCCACGAGAACATCACCCAGATCGAGGAGAAGAAACAGGCGGATAAGGAGCGCAAGGCAGCCCGCATGAACGGCATTGCAACCGCCGCCGCAAATAATGACAGCAAGAAGAAAAAAACAGATGATTGATCTTGAACGCCTTTCGGAAACGAAGGGCGTTTTTTATTGTTATTTCACGGAAGCTATTGACAAATTTATGCGGAATGTGGTATGATATAGGTGGTAAAGTATGTACTGCGGGGTGCATACAAACCGCAATATTTGAGAGGGGGCATTTCTTATGAAATCCAAAAAGATTGCCGCAATGATCGCTGCGGCTGTCATGACTGCGACAGCAGTACCGTTTTCATCTGCTGCGCCTGTATCTGCTGCATCTTCCTATAATTATGCGGAAGCATTGCAGAAATCCATGTTCTTCTATGAAGTACAGCAGTCCGGTGTCCTGCCGGAGTGGAACAATGTTCCGTGGCGTGCTGATTCGATGGTCGATGAATCAGGCAAAGATACGGATAAGGTTCCGGGCGGCTGGTATGATGCAGGCGACCACTTCAAATTCACCCTGACGAATGCATATTCTGTTTCCATCATGGCATGGGGCTATCTGGAATATGAAGATGCGATCAAAAAGGCAGGTCTGGACGAGCTTTACAAGAACAATATGAAGTTCGCTATCGACTATGTTCTGAACTGTGATCTGGGCGGCGGTGAGATGATCGGAACGATCGGCGACGGCGGCATGGATCATAATACATGGTGCAGCGCTGAGGTCTATCTGCGTAAGCATTATCTGAAAATGGGCGACTGGACTCGTGAATACGATACGGTCAAGAATTCCACCGTTGCAGCACTTTCCGCAGCGGCTTTAGCACAGGGTTATCTGATCTGGAAGGATGAGAATTACTTAAAGCACGCAAAGGATCTCTTTGAGGGCGCGGATAAGATCCGCAGCGCAAAGGATATCGGCGGTATGTCCGGTATGTATAATACCTCGACATGGCTCGATGACTGTATGTATGCAGCCTGCTGGCTGTATAAAGCAACCGGTGATAAGTCGTATCTGGAAAAGATCGAGAATGAGTATGTTCCGCATTTCCCGCAGGAAAATCAGTCAACCGACTGGAAATACACTTGGGGACTTGCCTGGGATGATACCACACAGGCGGCGGCATTGCTCTATGCGCAGATCACCGGCAAGGAAGAATGGGTAAAACATATTGACAAGCATATCCGCTACTGGATGGGTACCGGCGACAGCGATATCAAGCCGTTTGAGGGCAATATCACGAAGGACGGTCTGTCACATCTGACCGGCTGGGGCTGCCTGCGTCACGCCTGCAACACTGCATGGCTGACAAAGCTCGCCTGCGATACCGTTCTCAAGGACGATGCCGCAAAGGTCAGCAAGTATAATGCATGGGCTGATACGCAGGTGAATTACTGCTTCGGTGATAATGCGCTGAAACTCAGCTATGTACTCGGTATGGGCGACAAGAATCCGGTCGCAATTCACCACAGAACCGCATCCGGTATTCACGATGACCACTGGAATGAGCTGGGTAAGGCATCCGGCGGCAACGAGGGCTGGCAGACTGAATATGCACATACTCTTTACGGTGCGCTGATCGGCGGCCCGAAGAGCGACGGCTCCTATGATATGACGCAGATCGGTGTTGCGAACTATGAGCAGACCGAAGTCGCGATCGACTATAATGCAGGTTATACGGCAGTTCTCTGCGCAATGCTCGACGAAAACGGCGGTACACCGCTGGCAGATTTCCCTGTTCAGGAAGAACCGAAATGGGCAGAATGGGAAGTTGCCGCAGTTCTGAACGGCTCCGGCGCAAGCTATACCGAGATCAAGATGTGGGCTATGAACCACACCGCATGGCCGACAAGAGTGCAGAAGGATATCGAAGTCCGTTATTTCTTTGATGTTTCCGAGGCACTGGAAAAAGGTCTTTCCGTCAGCGATATCAAGGTTGAGGGAAAATCTCAGCAGTATGCCGCAGGCGAGCAGGGTTATGCGACTGTAAGCGGTCCTGTTCAGTATAAGGATAATGTCTACTATGCTTCGATCAAGTTCGAGGACGGCAGAGCGATCCAGCCGACCGGACAGTCTGAACATCGTGACGAGGTGCAGTTCCGCGTATCCATTCCGGATGCGATCGACGGTCAGCCGACAACCGGTGCATGGGATGCATCGAATGACTGGTCATATAAGGGCGTTGAGGATGCATCCGATCTGAAGAAGGACGATTCCCTCAATGAGCATTTTGCAATGTATGTCAACGGCAAGCTGGTCTGGGGCGAAGAACCGGACGGCACGAAGGGTAATTGTCAGGCGGATCTGGGCGATACTTCCGGCACCACCAAACCGAGCGGCACAACTACTACCACAACTTCTGCAACCACTGAAACCACCACAACAACGGTGTCGGATACCACAACAACGATGTCGGATACCACAACGACTGTGTCCGATATCAAAACGACAACCATCAAATCTGGTTCGTTTCTCTATGGCGACACGAACTGCGACAATATGGTGGATGTTTCCGACGCTGTTCTGCTTGCTCGCCTTCTTGCTGAGGATGCTGAGGCGAAAGTAACAGAAGATGGTCTGCGGAATGCTGACTGTGACGGTCAATCCGGTCTGAGCAGCAGTGATACGGTTCGTATTCTGATGCTGATTGCAAAGCTCGTGACACCGGATCAGATGGGCAAGGCTCTGTAATAAGCAATTTCACAAAATAGTATGAGAACTGTGGGGACGGTCAATGCGATCGTCCCCACAGTTTAATTTTGTCGATTTTCTGTTTCACCCATTGCATTTCCCGTGATTGTATGTTATAATATAAGTTGGCAAGTTATTCAAAGCGGCATTTGCCGGAAATAGAAAAAGAAAGCAGACATTTACAAAAAAGGATGATTGAAATGCAATTTATCGAACAGCTAAAAGCTGAGGTGAAGATCCACGGCGACATGGAAACCGATTTCCGCAGCCGCCGTTATCATCAGGCGCGCAATCTTGCTGCGAAGTATATTGATATGATCGAGGAGCAGGCACGGATCGCTGCACGAAGCGGTGACTATGAGCGAGTGGAAAGTCATGCGCTGATCAGCGGTTTCTGTGTCCTCAATGAAAAGGATTTTGATTTGCCGATCACGGTCAGTGAGAATAAGAAACGGTTTATGCATCATAAGCAGGAGATCATTTCCATGAATCCGGATAATGAGCTTTTTGAGGCGTTCCTTTCATCATTCAAGCAGCTTTGCGAATCCGAGCAGATCGTTTGTCATCCGTTTCAGGCGCAGATCCGCGATCAGGAAGGCAAGCTGTGTTACCATACGCTGCCGCTGACACTCCGGCGGCCGAAAAAAGAAAAAATCGAAGCATTTGGTTTCCCGTATCAGATCGAATTCTGAAAGGAGCGCCGGATATGGAACAACAGTATGCAGCAGAGCCGCAGACGATGAGAAGTTTTGCCGCTTCACTCCGGCAGGATGCCGATGCACATACCAGTAAGCAGATCAATTTGCAGAGTATCTATTTCCAGCAGGGACGCGAAATTGCCGAAACGTATGTCCGTATGATGCAAAGCTATGCGCGGCTGGATGCACAGTCCGGCAGATATGAGCGTGACGGCGAAGATATGGTCGTCAGCGGCTTTTGCCGGATCGAAGAAGCGCATTTTGATCAGCCGCTCCTGAAACGGACACGGAAACAGTCCTTCTGGACGGCGCAATGGCAGGAAACGACTGCGCTGAAAAGTCCGCAGAGCGATTTGTTTGAAGCGTTTTGTACGAGCTTTGCGGAATTCTGCAAGACAGAACAGATCCGGATCGGGAAGCTTTGTGCGCTTGTCCGGACAAAAGACGGCAAGCTGGAACAGCGTCCCTTTCCGGTGACGACCACACTTCCGGAATATCCGGAGGCGATCGGTTTCCCATATCAGATCCGCTTCTGATCATCAGAGGCGAAAAGCATCATTCATGGAGGTTATGGAATGTCAGCCCGCTTTACACCTGCAATGAAAAAGACACACACCATTCTTGTACCGGATATGCTGCCGGTTCATTTTCAGCTGTTGATCAGCGTTCTCAAGCCATACGGCTATCACTGTGAACTGCTGCAAACTGCAAGCCGCGAAGTGGTCGATGAGGGCTTGAAAAATGTGCATAATGATACCTGTTATCCGGCACTGCTCGTCATCGGACAGTTTATGGAGGCACTGAAATCGGGACGCTATAATCCCGACCGCACTGCACTTCTGATCACGCAGACCGGCGGCGGATGCCGTGCATCGAATTATATTCATCTTCTGCGAAAAGCGATGAATGAACAATATCCGCAGGTGCCGGTCATTTCTCTGAATTTCTCCGGCTTGGAAAAAGATCCGAAATCCGGCTGGCAGATGACACCTGTGATTTTCCTGAAATTTCTGTATGCGGTGCTGTACGGCGATCTGCTGATGCTCGTTGCAAACCAGTGCCGTCCGTATGAACTGCAAAAGGGCGCAACGGACAAAGTCCTGAAGCGCTGGCAGAAGAAACTGGAAAAAGTATTCCAGACGAGAGATTTTCTGCAAACAAAAACGCTTTATAAGCGCATACTGGATGATTTTGCCGCGATTCCGAGAACAGCGCGGAATAAGGTGCGTGTCGGCATTGTCGGTGAGATCTATGTGAAATATTCGCCGCTTGCCAATAATCATCTGGAGGATTATCTGCTTTCGGAGAATTGTGAGCCGGTGATCCCGTCGCTGCTTGAATTTGTCATGTACTGCGCGATCAGTACCGCCGTAGACGGCAAACTCTATCACTTCTTTGATAAGAATGTGCTGTATAACGGTCTCGGCTATAAGGCGATCTATGCGCTGCAAAAGCAGCAGATCAATGCCGTGAAGAAACACGGCGTATTTGATCCGCCGCATGATTTTGAGCATCTGCGTGCCCGCGCCGATCAGTATATCAGTCAGGGCGTCAGCATGGGCGAAGGATGGCTGATCACGGCGGAAATGGCGGCGCTGGTCGAATCCGGTACGGAGAATATTATCTGCACACAGCCTTTCGGATGTCTGCCGAACCATATTGTTGCTAAGGGCATGATGCGCGTCATTAAGAATGCCTATCCGGAGGCAAATATCACAGCGATCGACTATGATCCGGGTGCAACGCGCGTCAATCAGGAAAACCGTGTCAAGCTGATGCTTGCAAATGCGAAAAAGCCGAAATAACCGGACAGGAGGAAGACGGATGCAGCATCAGAATGCCGCCGAAAAAAAGCCGCATATCACAAAAACAAGGCGTGTATACATGATGCAGCTTGTCATGCGCTGTATCATTCTGATTGCCTGCATTCTGCTTGTGATATTCGATCCGCAGCAGCTTGAGATATTGGAGGGCTGGAATTTCTTCCGCAGACTTTCGCCGCTTCATTTGCTCTGGCTGATATGGATGCTTGATATGATCTGGCAGATCGTGCCGGTCAAAAAGCGGCTGGTTATCGCACTTGGTTTACAAAAGCATTTCAAATTCCGGTTTCGGCCGGTCAAAGAGGCATTCCATGCACGGGGACTCCGGCAGTACATCATTGATACAACGAAAGCCGCTTATAAGGTGTTTGCGATCTGGGCGGCAGGCATTGCTGCCATTTCGCTGCTGTATACGTTCAATATTCTGGACAATACCGCCTTGTTTCTCATCACGCTGATTTTTTACGTCTGTGATCTGATCTGCGTGCTGATCTGGTGTCCGTTCCGGCTGATCGTCAAGGCGAGATGCTGTACGACCTGCCGTATTTTCAACTGGGATCATCTGATGATGTTTTCGCCGCTGCTGATGGTCAGTGGATTTTTTGCGCGGACTTTGGTATTGACGGCAATCGCGGACTGGCTGCTGTGGGAGCTGTGTATCATGATGTATCCGGAACGATTCTGGGAAAATTCCAATGCATCGCTGCGCTGTGCCAACTGTACCGACAAACTCTGTACGCAATACTGCGGAAAGCATCATTCGTAATATTAACACATAGCCGCAGAATCAGCGAAAAACTGATTCTGCGTTTTTTATCGAAAAAAAAGAAAAGATTTCCGGTTGCATTTTCTAAAAATCTGCATATAATACTGTCAAGCGGTCGATCCGTGTTCCGGATGAACGGAAAGTGGCAGTATGCAGAGCAATCTCGCTGCCCGAAGAAGTGCTTTCGGTTCAGGGCAGCGTGAGGGATCGCTTTGAGATAAACAGCGCACTGTATGGCTTTCATACGGTGCGCTGCTGCGGTATATAGCGTCTGCACAGTGAAGTGACACACCGGATACATGGTAAATACTGACAAAAATCGCAAGAATTGAGTTGTCTATAGCAAAAAATGATAAAATACAACTTGAATGCATTGACTTTCCGCTGTGATTATGTTACAATGAAAATGAAAAATCCGTCATGAACGGATCGGGAGGATGAAAAATATGAATATAGCTGTTGCGCAGTCCGGCGGTCCGACCTGTGCGATCAATGCATCGTTGGTCGGCGTATTCAAGGAATCACTGAAAGAACCTGCGATCGATGCGATCTTTGGTTCTGTCAATGGCATCGAGGGCATGATCGGAGATCATCTGATCGACCTGAAAACCATGATCCGCACCAATGAGGATATGGAGCTGCTGCGGCAGACACCGTCCACAGTGCTTGGTTCGTGCCGCTATAAGCTGCCGGATTGGCATGAGGATGAAGCGGTTTACAAGCAGATTCTCCGGACGCTTCAGCAGCGTCAGATCGGCGCATTTTTCTATATCGGCGGCAATGACTCAATGGATACCGTGCAGAAACTTTCTGCATATTTTGAGGAGCAGGAGATCGACATTAAGGTGATCGGCATTCCCAAGACGATCGACAATGATCTCTGCATCACCGATCATACGCCGGGATTCGGTTCGGCTGCAAAATATGTTGCAACGACCATGCAGGAGATCATCCGCGACAGCTCGGTATACAGCATACCGTCTGTGACGATTGTTGAGGTCATGGGCAGACACGCCGGCTGGCTGACCGCATCGAGTGCAGTTCTGCACGGTCTGGGTGAAACAGCGCCGCATCTGATCTATGTTCCGGAAGCAGAATTTTCGCTTGAAAAGTTCATGAAGGATGTCCGTCAGGAAATGGCAAAGCATAAGGCTGTGATCGCGGCGGTTTCCGAGGGAATTACAGTACCGGAAGGTGTGCAGTCCGGCGTTGAGGATTGTTTCGGACATAAATACCTGTCCGGTATCGGCAGCTATCTGGAGCGTGCGGTACGCGCTGAGATCGGCTGCAAGGTGCGTTCGATCGAACTGAATGTCATGCAGCGCTGTTCCTCGCATCTCTGCTCCCGTACAGATATTGACGAATCTGAAGCGATCGGTTCTGCTGGCGTTCGCTGCGCACTCAGCGGCGAGACCGGAAAAGTCATGGTGTTCCGCCGCCTGAACGATATGCCGTATACAGTGACGATCGAAACAGCCGATGCGAAGATCATCGCCAATCAGGAAAAATCACTTCCGAAGGCATATATCAATGCCGCCGGCAATAATATCACGGATGAGGCACTCCGTTATTTTATGCCGCTGATTCAGGGCGAACTGGTTATCCAGATGAATCACGGTGTTCCGGCGCATTTTACGATTCAGGAATCCCTGCTGAAATAATACATAGAAAAGCCCGAAAGCGGTATCATGCTTTCGGGCTTTGTTATTATTTGGATGATTGTTCAGCGCCGGATTTTGCTGCGTGTTTCTGGAATCGCAGCGGAATCTCTGTGCCGTTCATGATACGCTTGATATTCGGCGTATGTTTGAAAATGATAATGACTGCCAGAACTGCAAGGATCAGGACTTCAAGCAGATCACCCGTCTGGAAGAACCAGAATACAGGCAATGAAGCCGCACAGATCATTGTTGCAACTGCGATATATCTTGTCGCCAGCAGGATGACTGCAAGGATACCGATGCAGAACAGGAAAAACTGCCATTTCAATGCCAGAACCATGCCGAGCAGAGAGGCGAAGCCTTTTCCGCCGCGAAACTGCATCCAGAACGGAAACATATGTCCCAGAATGACAGATACACCTGTGACAACCGGAAGATGCGAGCAGGCTTGGGGATAGGATATTACGTGCAGGAGCAAGCAGACCGGCAGAAATGCTTTCAAAATATCCACCAGTGCGGAACAGACCGCCGCTCTTTTTCCCATTGTCAGGAACGCATTGGAAGCACCGGCATTTCCGGAGCCTTTGCTGCGGATATCAAACCCTTTGCAGCGCGCAATGATCGCGGCGGTATTGATATTTCCGAGCAGATAACCGATAAGAATACAACTGAGATACCAAAGAAAAATAATCATCTGTTGATAGAAACCTCACAAGAATTGCCTGTCTGAACGAAACAGGCTGGATTTGCAGAAAAATGCTGCGCTTTCGCGCTTAAAATGTCAATTTGGAATGTTGAGTCAAGAATCGTCAAAGCAGCGTCCTCACTGAAGCTGCCGATATCCATAGCGTGATTGCCTTCCAGATGCATGGCGGCGCTGCACTGACGCAGACTGATATTCGGCGCGGAATCTCCTGAACCGATACCGATCGCATTCTGACCGGTAAATTCCTGTGAAACAGCTGAATCGCACAGCGCAATACTGCCGCCGCCTGTTTCGGAACCGATGCCGCAGACAAATGTGCCTGAACCGACGATCGAGATACTGGTCGTATTGCAGCGGATGTCCGGCGCACCTTCCATGCAGCCGATCGCAACGCTGCTGCCCATTCGCACGGAGAAATCCACTTCACAGCCGGAAAGACTGATCGCTGCATTGCCTTCATGCGTGCCGATACCGACACCGTTTCTGCCGGTCATTTCAAAGAACATTCGTGTTCCGGTCACGCTGATCGTCTGTCCTTTGCCGTATCCGCAGCCGATACCGACGCATTGACCGGCATTGGAGAGAATGGTCAGGATACCTGCAAGATCAATGCTGATCTCGCCGCAGGCAAGATCGGGATCGTTTCCGATCGCAAATGCCTTTGTATTATCTGCGCGGATGCTGAGATTTCCGGTTCCGGTCAGATGCAGGCTGCTTGTTTCCGGAACGAGAATGCCGCCGTTATCCATCCGGTTGTCACCCTGAAATTCAAGAACGACATTGGAATTTTTGCCGAGCATGATCGCAGGTGCGACAATTTGCTGCGGCAGATTGAAATGTGCATCACGCAGGAGGATATGACAGTCGGTATCATCTTTGATCTTGATATGGACACCGCTGGTCTCGTGGAAATCGCCGATAACCTCAAGATATGGCTGCGCGACAAAAAGATCCGTAAAATGTTCGGCATCGAGCTGCGGCAGATGAACTGTATTTTCGCCTTCGCCGAGCATATAGGTTTTCTGCATGATCTGTTTTTCGGCGCTTGCGCTGAATTTTGCGATCATGGTTTCAATGCGGTCCGGAATCGCAGGGATCGGAACGGCATTCGGCAGGGATGTGAAATTGCCCTGAATGAGGTCAACGCCAAACCGGATCACGGCACGTAATTCTTCGACGGTTTCAACGCCCTCGGCGAGTGCCATAAAGCCGTTTGCGTGCGCAAATTCGATAATATTCGTGACAAAATGCTGCTTTTTCGGCTCTTCATGGATGCTGGAGAGCAGACTTCTGTCGATCTTCACATAATTAGGCGAATAACGCAGCAGATTGGAGATATTGGAATATCCGGTGCCGTAATCATCGACAGCGATCGCCATGTGGTTACGCGCACAGCGAGCCTGGATCATGCTCAGCTCCTCGCCTTCGGTTTCCGCCTGCTCCGTAAATTCGACTACAAGCTGCGGCAGGATATCACCGTATCTTTCGCGGAGTTTGAGGAAATCCGTTTCATTGAGGAAATGTCCGGGGATGCTGTTGATAAAGATGCGCTTATCAGCGAATGCTTCCCGATTGGCGGAAATATATTTCAGTACATTGTTATAGGTCAGCCATTCGACTTCGTAGAGTCTGCCGGAAAGTGTTGCGTATGACAGGAGCGTCAGCGGTGAGATACTGATGCCGCCGGATGTGCGCATCAGGGCTTCATAGGCAAAGATCTGACCGGTTTTTGCATTGACGATCGGCTGGAAATGGTAGGTGAGCAGATTTTCATTCAGCACACGCTCCATCTGTGCAGCTTCAGCATCGGTCATCGCCGGTTTGTCGATCGACTCACTGCCGCTGGCACGCTGTGCTTCCTTGATCGTGATCGCTTCATTCAGCATGGTATCGAGTGAGAGCGCACTGTCAATATCGGCGCAGACACGCCCGAATGAAATATCCAGTGAATAATTTTTGCCGGAAACCTGATTATAGCTGTGCATACGCTGCTGAAGCACGCTGATCAGCGCTTCGGAAGTGTTTGTCTGATTTTCTGCTTCAAAGAATGCGATCATGAATTCGTCGCCGCCGATGCGGGCAGCCGTTACATTGCTGTCAATGCAGTCTGTGATCGCAGAAGCAAGACTGAGCAATGCCTGATCGCCTTCTGCTCTGCCGAAGATCGAGTTGATGCGGCGAAGATGATTCAAACCGATCACGATTATGATAAAGCGTTCATTTTCGTGATTTTCAGAATGCAGACGTTCATTCAGCGCCTTGACTGCACCATGCATATTCAGCATTCCGGTCAGCGAATCGCGGACACGGGCATCGACAAGCCGGTCATTCATGGCCTGCAATCTTGAAGTTGCAAGACATGAACCGATGACATTGCCTGCCGTGTGAATGAATCGCGGGAGCATAAAGGTGACTGTGGAAAGATCGTCGCCGTAGAAAGCGGAATAGCCGTAGACCTCATCCTGCATATAGATCGAATTGAACAGGATCGCTTTCCCGGCATCGAGGACCTGCTCCAGAACCGGGATCAGAGAGGCACGCGGAATGATCGAGAATTGCTTTTCCTTTTGCTTGTGCATGACTGTGCTCATCAGTTCCGAAGGATCGGCAAACTGATGCAGACTGCTTTCCGGCAGATCGGGGCTGAGCGAATCGCGCAGGCAAAGATAGGAATTTTCCGGAATACAGCCGGAAATGACATCGAGGTAGTCGATGACGGTCGGCTGCTGCCGTTCGAGCAGCGCACCGAGAACCCAGTGTTCCTCGGATTCCTGCCGCATACAGATCTGCAATTTGCGGTTCAGCTCGTGAATGTCATCGTTCTGATCGCGGTGTTCGGTGATATGGCAGCCGCAGGACTCGGAAATGCGGAGCAGCGGCTTGATTTCGATATCGAGACTGACGTTTCCGCCGTCCAGGATAAGCTCTGCCGTATCGAAGAAAGCGGCACAGAGTTTTTCGTAATCCTTGATGCAGGTCGTCAGACGCGGAATATAGAGATGCTCGATCGAGATGTTGTTTGAACCGGTGACGATGACATCTTCCGGGATGCGAAGCCCGTGACTGCGCAGCACCGAGCAGACGATGATCGCAGTTCTGTCATCGGTGCAGATGATCGCATCCGGCGTATCAAGCGCAAGAAGACGGTCTACTGCCTCTTTTACGGCTTCTTCCCCGCGGCAATCGTATTCGACACGTTTTTCATCGAATGCAAGATCATATCTGCACAGCGTCTCTTTGTAGGACGCGAGCGCAGTTTCGGCTTCACTGCTGCTGCGTGTTCCGATCATCAGATCAACACGCTGGCAGTGATGCTTGCCGAAGACATGATCGAGCAGAGCATCGAATGCGTAAGCGGTATATGAATAGAGCGACGGGACATTCTCCATTCTGCCGTCATAGCAGAGAATCGGGATGTGATGCTCTTTTGCGAATGCCGCAATGGTATTCGTTACGACACGGTTTGCGATCGCGTCGCTCATAATGACGATCATATCGACGATCCGGCATGGGATCAGATCGAAAACGCTGTAACAGCTCTGTTCGTGCAGACTGTTCGGATTCTGGTCAAGGCTGGAGTTGAATATCAGAACGGCATAGCCGCGCCGATGTGCTTCGTCCGTAAAATGGCGGACGCTTTCCAAGACCTCCGGATCGTGGATCCGAGAGGTGCAGAGTGCAAAAACCAGACGTTCATGCAGCATCAAATCCCTCCCTTCCGCAGCAATATTCTGTGGAATACGCATTCGTTTAGTTATAGTTATTGTAGCACAATTCCTGTGTTTTGTCAATAAGAACCTGACAAAAAAGCGGAGTTTGATTGTTACTTTCGTAAAAAATCAGATTGGTTTCGTCATTTTGCACGAGAGCGGTGCTGCCTTTTTGTTCACCATTTGTTCATCGGCGTTCATAACTTATCCATAAATCATTGACATTTGCAATAAAGTGTGCTACAATAATAATAGGGAAGAAGTATTTTTGATCGCTCAGGCTGTTTCCCGTACCCTTTGCAGAAATGAAAATGGGATGATCCTTATCCGAAATGCAGAGAATGCTTTGAAGATGCCGGATCATCCGATTCATGACACAGAAAGCGCTCCGGCACGGCAGGATCATATCTGCCGGATCATGTCAGAACCAAACGTATCAATTTCAAACAATAGCTGCATAATTACTGCGGCTGCGTCACGAGAGGGGGTTCGCGCTGCTACAGCGCAAAACGGGATGAATTATTATGTGGATATGCACGCCGGTCTGCTGCCCGGAATGGCAGATACAGACGGGCGCATTCTGCCGGAACAGGAAGCGGCAGAACGTCTTGCGGAATACCGTGAGAGCAATATGAAAATGATCGTTGCCGCACCGTATTATCAGCCGGAAGTCTGCTCGCCGCAGGAATTTCTGGAGATGCGCAGCAGCAAAATTGCGGCGATCACGGAAGAAGCACAGCCGATCCGGATCGTCGGCGGTGCAGTTCTGCCGTTTGATTACTGTACCGCACATCCGCGTGAACTGAAACAGTTTGCACTCGGTGATTCGGATTTTATTCTCGTGGATCTTCCGCGTGAACCGCTGTCAGAGACGCTTTGTGAGGAGATCTCCCGTCTGCGGATCGTCAGCGGACTGTGTCCGGTTGCCGCCGATATTGACCGCTGCTTTGAGATCCTTTCTCCGGAAGAATTGATCGCACTGCGGAAAGCAGGCATTCTGCTGCAAATTTCAGTCAGCGGTATCCTGCGGCAGGATTACCGGAAATTGTCGCTCTATCTGCTTGCAAATCAGCACGCGCATTTCCTTGCGACAGGTTCACACGCATTCGAAGAACCGCTGCATTTTGTTGAAGCAATGCGGATCATTCAGCGCAGTCTGCCGGCGCAGCTTTATCGCCGCATTAAAAATAATGCCGGAATGCTGCTCTCCAATGCAGAGCCGTCGGCATTTCTTGAATAAAACAGCGTTTGCCGCAGCATATCTGACAGCAGTCGGGTGTGCTGCTTTTTTGCGGCTGTCAGGTCATTTCATCACATAGAATTCACAGAAATTTTGTTGACATACGATTGAAAATATGATAAAATGATTTTAGACATTCTAAGCGAATGTGAAAGAGAAATACGGGAATTCGGGACGAACTATTTGGTGTATAGGAGGAATACAGAATGAAAAGATCCAGACTTGCACTGGCAGCGATGCTGCTTGCATCCGTGACCTGCGGCGCATTGGCAGGCTGCGGCGAGGAAGCGAAAATTGAAAAGCCGCTGGATTCTGCGACAGCCGAGGAGGTCGGGCAGATCGCAGCGAATGATGAACGTCTGACCGGTGAGCTTGAAAATAAGACGATCAAGTGGATGGCAAACTGGGATATCAACCCCGATGCGAGCGGTAAATCAACACCGATCGAACTGGAAATCTTCCATGACCGCTATCAGGGCGAGGTCGAGTATCATCCTGTTGACTGGGACAACCGTTATGATGCGCTTGCAAATGCGATCAACGGCGATGAGGGCATTGACTTCTTTCCGGCAGGCGATCTTGACTGCATCCCGAAGGGCGCGATCAAGGATATGTTTGTGCCGATCGACGATTACATTGATTTTGATGATCCGCTTTTCGCCGATGTCAAAGATGAAATGGATATGTTCCAGTGGCAGGGCAAGCACTATATCATCGTGAATGATGTTACCGGTGATAACTGCGTTGTCATTTACAATCGTGATACAATGGAAGAAAACGGTCTGACTGATCCGGCGAAACTCTTTGCGGAGGGCAAATGGGACTGGAATGCCTTTGAGGATTCACTCCGGCAGTTTGTTGATCCGGAAAGCGGTCAGTACGGCATTGACGGCTGGTGGTTTGAGGAAGGTCTTTCCGCGACCTGCGGTGTGCCGTATATCGGCATGGAAGACGGCAAACTGGTCAATAATCTGAAAAATCCGGCTATCGAACGGCTGCAAAACTGGATGTTTGAACTTGGTTCAACGAATTGTGTTGCGATCGGTGTCGGCGATTACGGCTGGACAGCGAATAAGAATTATATCGGCGAGGGCAAAACGCTGTATTATCCGTGCGGCGCATGGGCACTTTACAATGATACATGGAAAACCGATTTCGGTGAAAATGCGATGTTTGTACCGATGCCGAAAGATCCGAATGCTGATAATTATTATGTACCGTGCGGTTTGGACGGTTATGTGATGATCAAGGGCGGTCAGAATCCGGAAGGCGTTGCGAAATTCGCTGCCTGCAAGCGCATGATGATCACCAATGAACGTGCAAATGAAATTGCAACGGAGCAGCTGCGCAAGGATTACGGCTGGACAGAGGAAATGATCGCGATGATGCAGCAGTGCCATGATCTGGCGAAGGCAAATCCGCATTTCGATTTCTATAAGGCTGTTTCTTCGGATGTCACGACCATTCTGGATTCCAATGAAAACGGTATCCGCGCCGCTTCCAAAGGTCAGACACAGTGGAGCGAATCCGTCGGCGTTATCAATTCTGCGATTGATGCTTATATTGCAGATGCAAACGGCTGATATTGCACTGAAAAAATACGTTCAGCAAAGCCCGATACGGTCTGTATCGGGCTTCGTTTTGCGATAATAACGGATTTTGGCGGTGCCGCTTGATGAATCATCGGGATTTCTACGACAAAGATATATCCTATGAATTTGTATTGTGTGCAAAATGTCCAAAAGAACGGAGAATAATTCTACAGTCTGGAAAGACGTTTCTGCTTGAAAATTGAGCAATTTTATGGTATAATGTTTAAGATGCATGAAGTAGGTGTGCATCCACTTGAACGGTTTGAAACGATCTATTTCAGGAGGCGCAGGCATGGGCTTTAAAATAAAAAACAGCGTTTTGCTGAAATATGAAGCTGCGGGCGCGTTTGAACGGCTGGGCATCCGAAAACAACAGGATGATGCACTCAGCCTTCCGAAAAACGTAACCTCGATTGCGGATGAAGCATTTTCCATGACGGATGTGAACTGTGTGCTGATCCCATCGAATGTTGCGCTGATCGGCGAACGTGCGTTTGCGCTGTGCGCGGAACTGCAAACAGTTGATTTTTCTGAGGGATTGCAGGAGATCGGCACAAACGCATTTGACGGATGCCATATACTGAAAAATGCAGTTATGCCGGAATCTTGCGGAACGATCGGCGCATGGGCATTCTGTAATTGCAGCGCTCTGCGGACGATCAGGATTCCAAGCAGAGTCGAAGCGATCGCACGCGGCACATTTTCCGGCTGTTCCCGTCTGGAGGAAGTAACGATCCCTGCCGGTGTCAGACATATTGATAACCGCGCATTTTATGCGTGTGCATCTCTGTATACGCTTACGCTGAACAGAGGTCTGAAAACGATCGGGCGCGAGGCATTTGCGTGCTGCTCGTCTTTGACAACAGTCTATATTCCGGATACAGTAACGGAAATTGCTGAGGATGCTTTTGCAGGATGCACAGAGCTGAAAACGATCGTGATCCCGCCGTCTGTGACAAAGCTGCATCCGTTCGCTTTCGGCAGCGATTACCGGATCCAGACGATCACAACCGTGACCGGAAGTGTTGCGCATCAGTATGCGCTCACGCACGGCATCATGTGCTATACCGAAAAAGAGGCGAATCTTCTGCGCGGATGCAATCCGTCGTACTTTATTGAATACGGTATTCTCAAGAAGTATTCGCAGGAATATAATGTCCGCGATATCATGATCCCGCAGGGCGTGATCCGTATCGGCAATCACGCTTTTGAACAGAATCGGCAGATTGTGTCCGTTGTGATCCCTGAGGGTGTCACGGAGATTGGGCCTTATGCTTTCAACGGCTGCCGCAGTCTGAGCCGTATTTATCTGCCTTCTACGCTGAAAACGATCGGGCAGTATGCTTTCCGTGACTGCGCGCTGCTGGAAGTTGTTCTTCCGCAGGGCTTGGAAACGATCGAAGCAAATGTATTTCAGGGCTGTACGTCTTTGCGCCGTTTATATATGCCGGATACGGTTTCACGTCTGGAAAACGAGGCTTTGCGGGATTGTATGTCCCTGTCAGAACTGCGTTTCTCCGCAAATCTGGAATCTATTGCCGACAGTATGTGTATCGGATGCTCCTCGCTCCGGACGGTCGTGATTCCGGAAGGCCCGAAATATATCCTGCAAAATGCATTTCGCGGATGCAGCAGCCTTCAGGAAGCATATATTCCTGACAGTGTCGTTGAAATCGCGGGCAATGCTTTCGCAGATACACCGCTGTTCCGCATGACTGCCGGACATTATATTGTCGGCAGATTCCTGATCCGGGCAGACGGTTACAGTCAGATCCCGGTCGGTGTGCATCGCATCGGGCCGCGTGCCTTTGAACGCGGCGGCTTGCGTACTGCGGTGATTCCGGACGGTGTCATCAGCATCGGTGACCATGCATTTGCAAACTGCGGTATTCTGACAGATGTTGTCATTCCGAAAAGTGTGACCGAGATCGGTGTGGATGCGTTCGCGTGTACGCCGTGGATGGCACGCCGCACGGAAATTTATACGATCGCAGGTGCGAATATCCTGCTTCACGCAAATATTATGCAGCCGGTTGTCAATGTGCCGAACGGCGTGCGCTGTATCGGTCCGTCTGCATTTTCGCAGCTCTCGATCCGCAAAGTCGTTCTGCCGGATACAGTCGTGCATTTACAGCACGGTGCATTTTCGTATTGTGAGCAGCTTGAAACGATCGTGATCCCGTCATCTGTTCAGCGAATTGACGGATACGTGTTCCACGGCTGCACATCGCTGAAAAAAGTTGAGCTGAACGAAGGTCTGGAGAAGATCGGACACGCGATGTTCAGCAACTGTACGAGCCTGAAATCGCTCAGACTTCCGCAGTCAATTACGGAAATCGAAAATGAAGCATTTAATCACTCCGGCATTGAACGGCTCATTCTGCCGGATCATGTTACAAGTATCGGACATTCCGCATTCAACCATTGTGAACACCTGACGGATATCGCAATTCCGGCATCCGTGACGGAGATCAGTGAGCAGGCATTTACAGGCTGTCCGAAATTCCGGCTTCATGCCGAGGAAGGCAGCTATGCAGAACGCTTTGCAAAGCAGCATCATATGCTTATGACGCTTGTGCCGCTGGATATGGATGCTTTGCTTGCAGAGGAACGCCGTGCTGAAGAAGCAGAACAGCCGAAAAAGCAGACCGCTGAGGAAGCTCCGGCTGTACTTTATCGGCAGGAAACACCGCAGCAGAATGCAGCGGCAGTGCAGTCTGCAAGCCAGTCTGACAGTATGCTGGATGAATTCTTCCGGACTGCTGCCGCTGAGCAGGCGGCTATGACGATGAGATCTGAGGCAGCCGCAGAATCGGTTGCTCCGATTGAAACTGCTGAACCTGAAGTGATCGAGGAATCGGCTGCGCCGGTCGAAACTGCTGAACCTGAGGTGATCGAAGAAGCGGCTGCTCCGGCTGAATCGGAGGAGATTCCAAAACCGACCGAGATCCAACAGACGTATTCAGAACAGGCGGCGAAAATCAAACCGATTACCTTTGACGAAGAGGAAGAACTCCAATATGCACAGCGCGTGAAACGCGAACTGGAGGAGGCTCGAAAGAATTCGATTCTCGGTAATCCGCGTATCAAGCTGCCGCCGATTGAGGAAGAACCGGAACCTGTTCCGGAAAAATCGAAGAAGAAACGCAAAAAGCGTGAATTGACAGAGGAGGAGATCGAGCAGAAACTCCGTGCGAAGGAAACACCGGAGGAAACAAAGGCGCGCCACCGTGCAGCACTGCTGGATGATCTGCCTGATCTGCCGGAGGAGCGCGAGATGCGCCGCCGTGAAAAGGAAACGCCTGAACAGACCAAAGCACGCCGTCGTGCCGCACTGCTGGATGATCTTCCGGATGTGGATGATATGCAGCGCGAAAGGAGAGCGTATCCTGCAAATGATGAACCGGATATCCCGAAAATTGACGCTGATGCTGAGACGGCTGCTGTCAGTATTGACGAATCCGGTGCTGATCCGTTTGCAGATATCCATTGGAATAATGAGCAGACGACATTCACGATCCGCTTATAATCAAAATATCCGCATGGGATTGCCCGTGCGGATATTTTTTGTATGCAAAATGCAGAACAGATTATAAAAAAGAACACAGCCGAAGCTGTGTTCTTTTTGTTGATTCAGCGATGGATTATTCAGCGACTGTCTTATCCAGAGTGGTGTAATCAGTTGCGTTTTCATCCAGTACGCACGGCTGAGCGTGGAGCTCATCCTTAACATTGATATCAACGCCGATGATCTCAGGAGAATTCCAATCGAGGCCATCCTTCATACCGACAACGATCTCAGTGTAGTAGGTGAGGATCATCTGTGCATCTTCAACAGTAACAAGACCGTCGTTTGTGACGACTTCAGCGTTCTTGTTCTGAGCTTCACAGGTAACATCAGATGCATAGTGCGAATACGGGAAGTATGCTTCCTTCTTATCGCCCTTGTTGACCAGGTATGTGAAATCGCCGGTCAGAACTTCTTTTGCAGTGCGCTTAGAAACCATTGTCTCGGTGTAGTAATCCAGAGCATACTGTGCGTCTTCAACGGAAACGACACCATTGAGGTCAGCGTCGCCGCGGAGAACGAGGTAAACGATGAACTGGCCAGCAGAGTAGCCTTCAGTCAGTTTTTCATCTCCGAATACAGAATTATCGAAGCCAGCATCAGCAACTGCCTTCTCAAGATCAGCAGTGTTCTTCAGGACGAACTTAACCGGGATAGCAGCGATACCGAGATCGTCGCCGAGGGTGAGGTCTTTCGGGCTGTTTGCATCCGGCTGGAATACGTTGGTAACGTCAACAGTCTTACCGGTGTCAACGCCGCCATCGAGGATGTGCATGGTGATGCTCAGAGCGGAGAGATCGAACGAACCGGTTTCTTCAGACCAGTAAACAAGACCGGAATCGCTGAT
>JAZQOZ010000054.1:0-11167 GCA_045628085.1 Oscillospiraceae bacterium
CGCAGTTCTGATATATAAACCGTACCATATCCATGCTTTTAAGCTCATAATGATCTCGTGAGGTGTCATCTGACAACTGATGAGCACCGCTCGAATCAAAACTGCACTTCTCAACAGCAAGCTTTCCGTTCTCTGGATCTAGCAGGAATCTGTAATACGACGGTAAACCAATCGCTTTCAAAGTTGTCCTGAATATATTAATCCGTCCATATGCAGCAGAAAAGCTGATTCCCAGATTACTTGCCTCCCATGATAGGTTTTCCATCGGACACCTCCCCTTCTACATAAGGGTATACTTCGCCCGTGGAATTGACAGAGGCAGAATTATCCTCAAGAGAAAGCTGCTTTCCCACCTGCACAATTTCCACAGGCTTCTTGTCGCCTGTAAGCATGGCAACACTGATATATCCGTTCTCGACTGTGACCTGTGTCTGCTTTTTATGCTTTTCCATAGGAACACCGAATGTTCCGGCAATGTCCTCGGAGTAGTATCCTTTGCTGTAATCCACAGTCTCGTCGATTACCTCCCCCTTCTTCGGCTTTTCACGGAATGTCTCTTTTACGATCAGGTCGAAAACATAATATGTTTCACCCTCAAACTCGATTTTATAGCCTAGTATCTTATAGCGGCACCTAGAGTCCCACTGCATAAGTTCATACAGTTTTGCAGTAAAATCTGGGCAGGTCATCTTTCGGCTCTTTCGCTTATCCGGTTTGGCGATGCACCAACGGAGAGCATCCTTGTCGTTCTCATGACAGCCTCTGACCGCAAACTTCTTCTCGTCCTCGCAGAGCAGGAGCTGTACAAAGACCACATCTTCCAGGCCGTTGATGCAGGCTGTATTGAATGTGATACTGCCTTTTCTGATCGTAACAGCCGGGTCTCGCAGGTGTGCAAACAGCTCCTTGCGGACAACCACAAAGTTATAGCTTCCGAAAGCCTGCTCAAGCTCTCGTCTTCGGAGTTCTTTTTCAGTCGCAAGCTCCTCAACTGTCATTTCTTCACTCGGCATCATCATCTGCTCGGTCATATCCTAAGTCCCATCCTTCCATTATTGTATCTGCTTCCTTCATCAGCTCTGCAAGAGTTTCTGAAGATAGTGCATTCATTTCTTCTATAACCTTTGCCGGTCTGAGAACATTCCAGTCACCGCTGTAATGCTGCTCCGACAGCAGGTGTCCTCGAGTGATCGATACGATCGGGATTCCGAAACCTGCACCCCATGACGTTGGATACACTCTCACAGTTTCCTGTACCGCGATTTCTTCATCATCCTCATTTTCCGGAACGATGACCTGCTCTACCGTTTTTGACACTACGGGTTCGTCCAGTTCGAATAAAAGGAGCTTATCAGAGCCGTTGCTGCGAAACTGACCCTTGAATCTGTATTTGCCATCATCTTCCCATGACATCAGACTGAATATGACCTTTGCCAGCCCACGGCAGCTCATGCTGTTCACGATCCACCTATCTTCTTTCAGTTTTCCCCAGTGAATCGCATTGGGGTTATCGCTCTCACAAGGGCGGATCGCGATACAGTTATTCACGGTGTTGATAAGCAGTTCAACATACTCCACATCCTCAAATTTCTTTAGGCATGCAGTGCTAAAGCGCATCTTTCCGCCTGAAATAGTCAGATACAGATCATCTGAAGACGGAAAGAAATGCGAGCTGACACGCTGATATCCGTTCAGATTCAGTTTCAGTCCTGTTTGGATGACTGCATCCTCCACAGTAGTGCCTTGAACGCTCTCACAAGCCTTCTGATAATCCTCGGGAGAAAAGCCTTCCCAGTTACGGTCAATCGGAACATATCCCTTGAGCGCACCGTTCTCAACCACACTCAGTACGGGCAATGCGTGCTTTTTTCTTTTGTAAAATGCAGATGAACGGATCAGCTGAGCAGCATTGAAGACATCACGGCTGATGATAGCATCGTGATGATCACGCTTTCTGTATTTCGGGAGCTTGCCGTCGTTCTTTACTGCCTTATGCGTTTTGAAATCAGGCGTGTAAGTCTTATGCGCAAGCACATCACCGCAATGGCGCTCGTTGTCTATGATTTGGGGAATCCATGAAGATTTCCACTCCGTGTTGCCAAGCTTCGTCTCGCGCTGATAATCCGTCAGAAGATCAGCAATTTCCTTACTTGACCATCCGTTCACATACAGATAGTAAATGACCTTGACCGTCTCAGCCTCGGACTCGTTTATCACCAGTCCGCCGTCCTCGTCATTGTCATAGCCCAGAAGCTCCGGAGTCAGGAAGATTCCGTTCTGGAAGCGACGCTGGACAGACCAATTCATGATGAAAGACTTAGAGCGTGACTCCTCCTCTGCAACTGTAGCGAGGATGGTCAGAAGCATAGTACCTTCTGCGCCAAGTGTGCAAAGATTATTCTCATCAAAGCGCACACCGACGCCATAGTTTTTCAACTCCTGAACGATAGAAAGGCAGTCCACAACATTTCTGGCGAAACGGGCGATGGATTTCACAAGGATAAGCTGGACTTTTCCTGCTTTTGCATCCTCGATCAGCGACAGCATACCCGCACGATGAGACAGTTCGGTTCCGGAAATACCTTCATCGCTGTAGATTCCGGCAAATTCCCAGTTGGGGTTTTCTTTGATACGCTTTGTGAAATCATTGACCTGCAATTCAAACGAGGAAGTCTGCTCGTCATTTTGAGTGGAAACTCGGACATAGGCAGCAACCTTCATCTTCCTGTTTTCAATATCAAGATTGCTGTCTTCGTTTGCCGGGATGACTTCGATCTCAGACGGATCGATTCCTTTGTATTTTTCCCTGATCTCGCCTTTATGTTCAGAATTTCTGATTCTGCGCTTTGATCCCTTCACCGTTTTCTCCCCCCTTTACCTTTCGATTCCAGGAAGAACCCAGTACCATGTCCGCATTTTCCGATATGGCTTGATACCGAGTTCTGTTTTGACCTCATTCATAGTTTTATCGCCAATACGATGCTCAGCCATGATGCGCCTGATCTCCATAGATTCTACGGCACCCTTTTCCAACGCTTTCTTGATGAGCATTGCTGCAAGCTCATGCTTGTTCTTCGGAAGTTCCTCAAACACCGGTTCGGAACCTACGCTGCTGACACTTGACAGCTCAGATGCTGTGCAAAGCCAACGAAATCCTGTAGAAGGGCGAATCTCAAAGGAGAGATCAGCGCCTTTGGAATCAAGGCTGTTCTTAACCTGCTTTACGATACGAACATCTTCGTCCTCAGAACTTTTCTCAACCTGAATCACACTGCGGGCGGAAGCAACAACATCAATGCTGCCAAGTCCTCGATACAGGTCTTTTGCGCCTTCCTTTTTGCTGAAGTGTCCGATCAGGACCACGGCACAGTTATATGTAGATGCCCACATACCGATGCGGCGCATCAGCTTTCTAGCTTTACCCGCTATCTGAAGATCAGAATCATTTCCAATGTATGACTGTATGGGGTCAATGACCAGAAGCCTCGGTCTCCATTCCGTGATAGCCTCTCTGATACGCTCGTCATCCAGAGTCAGTCCGCTATAGACCTCCTCATCGATAAAAGCGATGTTACTGCAATCGGCTCCTGCAGCCAGCAATCTTGGCTTAATCGTATCCTTCGCTCCATCCTCGGAACACTGATAGATGATTCTCTGCGGAATACCGAAAGCTTTGCCATCAGGTGCTGATCCACCTTTTGAAAGCTCTGAGATCAGGTTCATCATCATGGTTGATTTGCCGCAGCCGGGGTCACCTTGCAGAAGTGTGATTTTCCCGATTGCAATATAGGGCTGCCACAGCCAGTTGACCGGCATAGCAGTCACATCGCTGTACAGCGTTAAGAGCTTTGATTCCACGGTTTCTCACACTTCCTTTCGGCATTACTATTTCATCTTCTATTATACATGATGCAGGGATATCTTACAAGGAACCAATAGATAGAACTTTTCAGGAGCATTGGAACCAATGGGTAGAAATATTGCGTAAGATGGTGCAATAGCAGATGAGGAAAAGAAGCACCATCTTAAATTTCAAAATATCCTTGCTATGTATTCCGCATGATGGTAATATAGATACTGCCAATGCGGGCCATATAGAAAGGCTGATCGACCATCATGGATTATGAATTTAATATGATCGGCGAACGCATCAAGTTCTACAGAGAGAAAAATGGGCTATCACAGGAAGAGTTAGGATCTATTATCAACGTTTCAAATAGACATTTAAGTAGGGTCGAAACAGGAACAAAGAACCCAAGTCTCGCACTTATCCTCAGTATTGCCAACGCCCTTGATGTGACCGCCAACGATCTTCTATTTGACTATCTGACCGAGATGTCCAAATCACTTGGATCTGAGGTGTATGACCTCATGTACGACTGTACCCCCGCTGAAAAAGCTATCCTCATGGATATGCTCAGACATATGAAAAAGCTCCTTCAGGAGAACGGAATCTAAAACAAAAATACTGCCCGCATAGGCAGCAGAGCATCCGGATCATGTCTTGGGTGCTTCTGCTCTCTAAACGGGCAGTATTTCTCATATATTTTTATCGCCGGCTTTCAGCGCATAGTATAGCTTGGTGACGTATTCAGCCAGTTCGGTGCTCATATTCATCACAACCGATTTGCCTGAGATATTATCCAGCATATCCTTGGCAGATGCGAAAATATCTTCCATATCAGAATCTGAATGATTGATTTGATCTGCCTTCACAAAAGCCACCGCTTCATCGATCAGTTTTGCAAGGTATTCGCCTTCAAGCACGATCTTCAGCGGAATCGAATCCTGTTCTTTTGCTGGAACCGAAAATTTCAGCACAATGCCTTCGCTCAGCACAGCAGCCAGTTTTTGCTCGGCATCCTTACATCTGACAAGATATGTGCGTAGCAGAATTGCGATAATACGATCTCCGAAAGGAATGTTATCGATGCTCACAGAGTAAAATGGATGTTTCATTTTATGTACCTCCTACGTGGTTTTCTTTTGCTTATCAGCATACTACAAAAGAATCTACATTGCAAGAGGTGACAGAAAAGTTTGTAATAGCATTACAAAAATAGCGCCCACAAACTATGCGTTCAACCGGCAAATTATCTATGCCAGTTGAAGCCGTAGTAAGTGGGCATTATGTTTATTTATAATATTCAGCGTACCACTGCGCGAACTTTCTCAGTCCTTCACGGATGCTGATCGTCGGTCTGAACCCGTAGTCATCTTCAAGAGCTTTGCTGTCTGCATAAGTTACGGGTACATCGCCGGGCTGCATTCCGACAAGCTCTCTGTGACCTTCAAAGTCATAATCTTCGGGAAGAACGCCGGCATTCACAAGTTCTTCCTGTAATGTACTGATGTAGTCAAGAAGATTCTCAGGCGTTCCGCCGCCGATGTTATAAACAGCATAGGGCGGAAGCGGCAGTCCGTCTTCACCGTTCTGCTTCTCCGGCGCTCCCTGCATGACCCTGTACACACCCTCAACAATATCGTCAACATAAGTGAAGTCACGCTTGCAGTTTCCGTAGTTGAAGATCTTGATCGTTCCGTCTTTGGCTAATGTGTTCGTAGCCGAGAAATAGAACATATCAGGTCTGCCCGCAGGGCCGTATACTGTGAAGAAACGAAGGCCTGTTGAAGGGATGTTGTAGAGCTTGGAGTAAGAATGTGCAAGCAGCTCATTACTTTTCTTAGTCGCAGCATAAAGGCTCACAGGATTGTCAACCTTATCATCTACTGAAAACGGAACCTTCTTGTTGCCACCGTAGACAGAAGAGCTGGACGCATACACCAGATGCTCCACCGGATTATGGCGGCAGGCTTCAAGGATATTGTAGAAACCAATGATATTGCTTTCAATATACACATCCGGGTGGTCGATGGAATAACGGACACCTGCCTGTGCTGCTAAGTTGACCACTACATCAAAGTGATATTCAGCAAACAGCTTGTCTATCAGTGCCTTATCGCCAATTGAACCTTTCACAAATATGTGTCTGACAGGTGAAGTGATCGCGGCTTCTTTGATCAGAGACAGACGATACTCCTTCAGCTTCGGATCATAGTAGTCGTTCATATTATCAAGGCTCACAACTGTGCCGGAGGACATTTCTTTCAACAAACGCAGTACAAGATTTGCACCAATAAATCCGGGAGAACCGGTCACAAGTATCGTCTTGCCGTTCAAGTCAACTCTTTCTTTACTCATATCTTAATCCCTTCTGAACAAATCTCTTGTATAGACCTTCTCTTCAACATCGTCGAGTACGGAATCATAACGGTTCGCAACAATACAGCCACACTTTTTCTTGAACTTCTTCAGATCATTCACAACAAGAGATCCAAAGAATGTGCTGCCGTTTTCAAGTGTCGGCTCATAGATGATAACCGTAGCGCCTTTTGCCTTGATACGCTTCATAACGCCCTGAATCGAGGACTGACGGAAGTTGTCTGAGTTGGATTTCATTGTGAGTCGGTATACTCCCACAACGATTTCTTTCTGCTTGCTTTCCTGCTCTGCGGAGTAGTCAGCGCTGTTGCCGTAAGTACCTGCGATCTCCATGATACGGTCTGCAATGAAGTCTTTTCTGGTTCTGTTTGACTCAACAATAGCAGACATCATATTCTGAGGAACATTCTGATAGTTTGCAAGCAGTTGCTTGGTATCCTTCGGCAGGCAGTAGCCACCGTAACCGAAGGACGGGTTGTTGTAATAGTCGCCAACACGAGGATCGAGACAGATTCCGCGGATGATATTTGCGGTATTAAGTCCTTTGACTTCGGAATAAGTATCCAATTCATTGAAGTAGGATACACGCAGGGCAAGATAGGTATTCACGAACAGCTTGGTTGCCTCAGCTTCTGTAGTTGCCATAAAGAGTACAGGGATATTTGTCCTGATTGCACCCTGCTGAAGCAACGCTGCGAAAGTTTCTGCCGCTTTCATATTCTTTTCATCAGATCCCACGATGATACGACTCGGATAGAGGTTATCATAGAGTGCCTTGGATTCTCTAAGGAACTCTGGGCTGAAAATGATATTGTCCATGTCCAGCTTTTCGCGAACCTGTGCTGTATATCCAACAGGGATCGTGGACTTGATGACAATGGTGGGCTTATTCTTCTTTTGCTCTGTTACTGTCTTAATAAGGGAGAGAACTGCCTCAACAGCGGAACAGTCAAAGAAGTTTGTCTTGGGATCATAGTTTGTAGGAGCCGCAACGATGATGAAATCAGCGTCCTTGTATGCAGATTCGCCATCGGTTGTCGCTTTGAGGGAAAGCTGGCGTTCCTCATGCTCTGCGAGATACTGCTCAATAAAGTCATCCTGAATCGGAGACTGCCAGTTATTCAGCTTCTCGACCTTCTCAGGAACAATATCCACAGCGGTCACATCGTTGTGCTGAGACAGCAGTACTGCGAGCGACAGTCCCACATAGCCGGTACCTGCTACGGCGATTTTCTTTCGCTCCACAGCGGCAGCATCAGCCGTGATATCATCCACGAATACATCTCTGTGATCGAAGTCAAGAACCTCTGAAAGAGCGAGCAGCTGATCCACAGAGGGTGTGAACTCCTGCTGCTCAAGGCGGGATAAGAGCGAACGATTCATTCCGGCTCTTTCGGCGGTTACTGTCTGCGAGAGTTTCAGTGACTTTCTTTTGCTGCTGACAATCTCAGCCAGCTTTTCAAGGGATAGGTGTTTCATGTGCTTTACCTCCTAAACATGTCATTGTTACTAATAGTAACAATGAGTATTCTGCTTATAATGAATTTATTATAGCACATGAGTTTGATAATGTCAATAGGTTTGGCATCATAGATTGTTATTAGTCCTTTGTATGCAGCGATAACCTTCCGCAGATCTCCGTTTGCTTTTGCAAATGTGTGCCTGCGTGACAAATTACATTCACTTTTGGATGACAAAATGGGTGGGCGCTAACAAGCCGTGTCATGAGTACCAGTCGTGACGATAAAAGCGGCTATCGTTTTCCTTTCTGAAATATGGTTACTTTCATTATAGCACTTTTTCATACAAAAGACCTTCTTCAGCTCAAAAGGTACATTCTCCGCCGATGCGTCGGAAGTGTTCATACCTGATAATGCAATGAACTTACCCCGAAAATGTAACGAAACTATGGTGAATTTTAATGTGCATTTTCCTCGATTTTACGCTGTTTTTGCAACTATTTCACCTTTTATAAACAAGAGGTTTGTAACGAAACTCAAGCGGTTTTTGGCTTACCTGCGTTGTTTTCGTGTTTTCTTACCCATAACGTTTGAATGCAATTGCAAAAGAGAACATTTGTTCTGCAATGTGTTTTCCTCGATTTTACGCAGTTTTTGCCATGTTTTCACCTTTTATAAACAAGAAGTTCCAAGTTCGTTAGTAGGGATTGCGCAATCCCCGGAGAATGAAAATTTCGATTTTACGACATTTTCTTAAAATCCGGTATTTTTGGATAGTTCCGAGCGAGGGATAAAGTTCTTTTTTTGAAATGTTCATTCTGGCAGAATATCCCCTTATCAGAGGGATAAATGAAAAACAGCCCACCGGGTATGTCTCCGTCTTACGAAATGTATCGTAATATGGAAACATACCCAGTGGGCTGCTTCATTATTTACTTTTATATATCAGCCTCACAGATCTTCCGCATCCGGATGCTATGAAAAAACCATTCGACGCTTATTGCAATAGGCCCCAATCTATGGTATAATACAGGTGATTACTACAGTTCAGTCTACCAAGTGACCTTCCTGCACACGATACGCCGTTGTAAGGTCGAATACAACCATATCTCGGTCAGGCACAGCTATGCCGCGTATACGGTATGTGGACTTCATATCCCAGCCGCAGTTCTGATATATAAACCGTACCATATCCATGCTTTTAAGCTCATAATGATCTCGTGAGGTGTCATCTGACAGCTGATGAGCACCGCTCGAATTGAAACTGCACCTCAGAGCATCCTTGTCATTCTCCTGACAGCCTCTGACTGCAAACTTCTTCTCGTCCTCGCAGAGCAGGAGCTGAACAAAGACCACATCCTCCAGACCATTGATGCAGGCAGTGTTGAATGTGATACTGCCTTTTTGGAAACATGAGGTTTCAAGTTCGTTAGTAGGGATTGCGCAATCCCCGGAGAATGAAAATTTCGATTTTACGACATTTTCATAAAATCCGGTATTTTTGGATAGTTCCGAGCGAGGGATAAAGTTCTATTTTTGAAATGTTCATTCTGGCAGAATATCCCCTTATCAGAAGGATAAATGAAAAACAGCCCACCGGGTATGTCTCCGTCTTACGAAATGTATCGTAATATGGAAACATACCCAGTGGGCTGCTTCATTCTTTTATTTCTAGCATCTTTACTACATTGCCATTTATTAGCTACTGTATTATCTTGGCAGTTTACTTCTCTTTTGATTCCATTCTTCTTTTACTTTCCATCAATTCATTCATTGTAATCCAGGTCGTTCTATAGTGTGACATCTTACCGTGATAAATAGGTTCTTTCATAATATAATAGACTTTAACAGGAGTCCCAACTTCATTTTGACTTCTAATCCATTTAACAAATGATTCCAGACCTTCTTCTCCATTATTGTAATTAAATCTAATTTCGTCAGTACGTCCTCCAGCAAACTCTCCATGCTTTAAAGGACATCCGCCTGACACCCATGCGGTGATAGTTTTATCAGTACATCCCCTTGACTTTTCCTTGCTGATGTTGTATAATAAGCATAGGAACAAAATTCAAATCACGATTAAGTAAATCTGGATTTGAAATATTTATGGAGATGATATCATGTTCATTGGCAGAAAACAGGAACTCCAGTTTTTAGAAGATAAATACCTGACAGTCGGCGGTCAGCTTGTTGTCCTTTACGGTCGCAGACGTGTTGGTAAAACTGAAACATTACGTGAATTCTGCAAAGGAAAGCCACATATTTTTTATTCCTGTCGGGAAATCGCTGACAAACTGCAGCTCAAAAGCTTCTCTGAAAAAATACTGCGTGAAGAGATTCCAGCCGCAAACTATATCAAGGAATTTGCAGACTGGGAAGCTGCAATCAAAAGCATTCTCGATCTACCATACGGTGACCACAAGAAGTTATTGATAATCGACGAATTTCCATATATGTGTAAGGGCAACACGGCAATCCCTTCAATCCTGCAAACACTCTGGGATGAGCTGCTGAAGGACAGCAATGTGATGATCGTTCTTTGCGGCAGTGCCATGAGCTTCATTGAGAAAGAATTGCTTGCTGAAAAGAATCCGCTGTACGGCAGAGCCACCGGCATTTACAAAATGGAATCCATGGGCTTCTATGATGCAGTACAGTTTTTCCCGAATTACTCCGACCATGACAAGATTATTGCATACTCTATTCTCGGTGGTATCCCGCATTATCTTCGACAGTTCAATCCTGACTTGTCATTGGAAGAAAACATCAAGAAAAATATTCTGACAAAAGGCTGCGTGCTATATAGTGAAGTAGAATTCCTGCTTCGCCAGGAACTGAGAGAAACACCACTGTACAATTCTATCATAGAAGCAGTTGCACTCGGCAACACAAAATTGAATGACATCAGCACCAAGTCACTCGTGGAAGATACCTCTAAAACAAGTGTATATCTGAAAAATTTGATTGAACTGGAAATCATTAAGCGTGAATTCTCTGTTAGTGACGGCACAAAGGAACGTGCCAATACCAATCGTGGCATCTACTGCCTGACAGATAACTTTTTCCGTTTCTGGTATGCGTTTGTATTTACAAATTTCTCTGAACTGGAAAGCGGTGATGTTGACGGTGTGTTTGAATATGCGATAAAGCCGGGACTTCATGAGTTTGCATCATTCGCTTTTGAAGACGTTTGCCGTGAATATATCAGAGAGATGCAAAAAGGCAATAAACTGCCGTTTCGCTATCAAAGCATGGGACGCTGGTGGGGAAAAACGACCGTTCGCCGTAAAGACGGTATGGAAACACAGGAAACAGAGATTGACCTGCTTGCTGTTAACAAGCAAGCTGACAAGTACCTCATCGGTGAATGCAAGTTCAAAGGCAGACCGTTCAGTTACAGGGAGTATCTTGATACAGTAGCGAAGCTATCCAAGTTGAAAGAAAAGGCAGAATTTTTTTATTATTTGTTTTCTGAGAGTGGATT
>JAZQOZ010000055.1:0-23901 GCA_045628085.1 Oscillospiraceae bacterium
AGTTGCAAATAAAGATTGAGCCAACGAGAATCATTTTGCATTCGACAATAGTACAAGGAATGGGAAAGCTGTTCCAGAACCTTGAGAGATAAATCAGTTCTGGAAAGAAGCTGTATACACGCATCGGAATAGCCATAATGCCTTGCCCTTTCCAGAATCTTGACTTGTCCTTTTCGCATTTGTATCATTTGTATCACCTTCAATTCGTTTTAGATGCTTCCCATATATTAGGATGTAGTGTTTTCCCAAGCTTTGAAGTAGACGAAATTGCACAGATACAAACAAACACAAACACCACACAAGCTGCTGTCGCGTCATCGCTGTTTACAGGCAGTAGTACCAATGGGATGATGCCAGCGATGAATGGCAAAATCCAAATCTGTAATAGCATTTTTGTCATTCGCTTTTTGTTAATCAGCCGTTCACCCCAATAATCAGCAGTGGCTTTCACTTTGACTGATGTTTCAGGATCAATCAATTCAAATTCAAAAACACCCATATCTGCACATCTTGAATTTATCTGATCGTAACGAACTGTACGGATCTTCAATTCTTTCCGTATTGAAACAGCAAGGATTTCCATGACCGTTCCACGCTCAAAAAATCCATTTTCTGTTTTAAGTATACTGGTGAGCGTCACTTTGTCCCCAATTTTGTACGGGCATAACTGATTGCAAATATCATTTTCTGTTGCGTATTTTTGAAATGCCATAGTTTTTACTTTCCTCCTATCTCTTTTATATGCCAGACGGCATCCATAACACGCAGAATAAAGTTGCAATAGAAAAAGGCTACGAATCGCTGATATGATGTGAAATCAGTCGAATTCTCTGGTAAATGATTGCACATTCGAGCCGTGTGATTATTATACTTTTCGATTGCTTTGATGGAATAATAGAAGCTTGGGTAGCCTTTGATTGAATACTTCTCATACAGCTCAGAATTGCGTTTGGGTGCTAATTCCGGCATGAATTACACCTCTATGACAATTGTATCATCCTCATTATGACTGAGCGCATTAAGTGTTTCCATTTTGGAGAGAAAGGACATTCCGCTACCGCTTACACCCTGAATAGCTTTCCCTTTACCACATACACCCAAGGAAAATCCGTTGAAAGTTTTGGTACGTTCTGTCAGGATTTTCTGCTCTTGCTCAGAACCGTAATAGTGATTATCCGGTTGTGTCCAAGACCGAAGAAACGATTTCTCTATTTTCCAACGTTCATAATTCTCCGAATCGGGAGATACTTGCTCAATATGATGCTCCTGTAAGTATCTGCTTGCACACAGTTCGATTTCATGACACATTTCAGAAATAGTCATAAGTCCTTCGTGAATATCTAATACCTCAATCGGGACAGTACATTTTCTGAAACTACTATTTTCAAAAATCTCAATCTTTGCTTCATTACCGCTGATTTCTCGAACACAGCATACATCACCGCTAATTGCTGCTCGATATTTATCTTTGATAAAGCACATGACGTTTATCAGTTCATTCTGTTCCATGTTCTGCATCTCCTTTGCGTTCGCCGGTGAAATACGCACTGTTCACCGTCATGCTCATACCGTAGTGCTTCACACCGTTATTGTCGGTGTAGTCATCATTGTGCATCGAACCTTCCAAGAGAATCAACGCACCTTTGCCAAAGTGTTTGCCGATGAACTGCGCCGTTCCGCCCCAAGCGGTACAGCGAAAGAAGTCAGTCTGCTTCTCACCGTTCTCTCTCGGCGGCTGATCGACAGCCACCGAGAAATTTGTGTATTCCTTACCGGAATTAGTTTGCCGCATTTCCAAATCTGCGGTAATTCTACCCATGATTGTTATTCTGTTCAGCATTGTTTATTCCTCCGGTTTTGTAATATTTGATTGTGATCCGCCCTGAAAAGAAAAGTTGCTACTTGTGTCAACTTTTTCGGTTTCCGCTTCTTTGGTCTTGTCAGAAATACTCGACCGAATTAGAATTTCCAGTTCGTCAATATCCATGTGTTCCAGATCACCGTCAAGCCGTTGTACCAGATTCAGCGCAACCATAAGCTGTGTGTGATTCAAATGCTTGGATTTCATGGTGTCGTATACTTTCTTCTGCGTTTCAGCAGTTTCAAGCTGTTCGACCAGAATCGACATTTTCCGAATTTGCGGTTTCAATTCCGCGATTTCCTTTTTCAGCGTGGCAATCTGTTCCGTTTTCTTCTCTGATTCCGCTTGCATCCGAGCCAATGCAGTCTTTGCGGATTTCAGGTTGTACTGTTTCGGTTCAGGTCTTTCCTCCGATTCAGAGTTGACACTTGTGTCAACTTTTTCGGTTTCCGTATTCTGTTCCATGTATTCATCCATTACTGTTTTCCTCCTGAATTATCGTTTTTGAGAATAAATCCTGAATAGTGGACGGGAACGCAAGATTGCCGGTTTCATCCCCAAATTCATTCTGTTCACCGAACATAAAGCATCCGGTGAAGATCTCTTTGGGATTAGAGGGATTGACCGTATTCTTATTGATAACCGTCTGAATGTTCTGCTGATAAAATGCGAATGCCGGAGCAAGCCGCACAGTATCGTCAAAGGTAGATTTTGTCTTATTTCCGATTACATCATAATCTGAGAAAGACACGGTATTTGTTACTTTGTGACCGTATTTTCCTGCGCCGTCCAATGCTATGATGCCGCCGTTTACACCCTGTTTGACAACTTTGGCTCGACTTGCATCTTCGTAAACTCCGCACTTGAATGTCAGCTCATTGGCGTAGCTGTTGGAGATCAGCGCATACTGAGCATTGGAACTGCCGACACCGGCAATGCCACCGGCAGCCATTTCTGTATTGAGCGCAATTTTCCGAGCGACACATCCCTGAATGTTGCCGCCATAGTATTCAGGAAGTTCCCGACCGTTTGCATCGTATGTTCTTGCGCCCTCTGCGCTGCCTACAATACCACCGGCATGAAATACATTGCCGTTGACCGTGAAATCATAAACGCCGGAATTGATTACATTTGCAGGCTTGCCGGAGATTCCACCGGCATACAAAATGTACTCATCCAGATTGGCATCAATCACAAAATCAGTTACATAGCAATCCTCAATCTGACCGCCGTTTCCGGTAACACCGCCGATCACAAACTCTGCGAGCTTTGTCGGTTCTGGTTCGGTTGTTGTTGTTTCAATTGGATTGCCTTCCTCATCATATTCTACCAGATCAGGCGGTACGACTTCCGGAGCTTCTACAACTGCCGTTGTCACAACTGTTTCATCCTTTGGGATTTCTGCCTTGATACTGCTGTGCGAAACGGAGCAATGCTGTATCACGGTTTCTCCTGTTTCGTAGGTCTTGCCATTCTCTGCTTTGTAGTTATAATTGAGCGCGTTGCAGACGATAAAACCGTAATCTCTGTATGACTGTGTATTGATTTCCGCACTGCGTACATTTACGTTCTTGATGATCGCACCGGAAACCTTGTCAAACAAAGGCGCATCCAGATTCTCAATCAGATAACCGCCGCCGTCATACTCGAAAAGTTCCGATTCTGGATTTTCTTTCAAACTGTTTACCGTATTGATCGACTTGTGTGATGCCCAATCGGGAAATACGATATCAGCGGTCTGTTTGAAATATCCTCGTGCCTTTTCTTCGCCCATAAGTTCCAACTGGTCAAAGTAGTCAATCAGGTACGGATCATCCTTTGTACCTGAGCCGCCGCCATACTTTACAAGTACACGATAGAGTTTCGTATCAGCAGAAAACTCATATTCCCGACCGCCGTAATACTCGATTTTCTTGCCGTTCTGGTCTGATGTGAAGCCCCATGAATAGCCTTGCACATGAGAGAAGTAATCCGTTTTGTCGAATACCGGAAGCTGTATGACCGCTTTTCCGTCTTTCACAGCACCTTTGAGCTGTAAATCTTCAACCGGAACTGGAGAATAACTTCGGTCAATCGTGACAGTAATCTGTTCTGCATCGTTTGGAATCGCATCCTGTGCAGGAATAATCATGCCGTCCTCTGTAGTATTCTGCTTTTCTTCAGTTTCGGAATTTGTGTTTATCATTTTGCCAAGATAAATACCGCCGACTACACCGCCGCCGGTCAGAAGAATGCCGCCAACAATACAGCCAATAATCAACCACGGCGATTTTTTCTTCTTTTTCGTTATTTTTCCGTGCTTGTCTTTTTTCTCAGACGGTTCAATTTGTAGCTCACCATTGACAGGATTCGTTGCTTTCCCGTCTTTTATCAACTTCTCAAATGTTTCCGTAGTCATTGAGTTATCGACTTTTTCTTCTGTCTGGTAGACCGTGTATTCAACGATGATGCAGTTTTTCGGACGGTACGTTGAAATGAATTCCGAATATTTATTATATTCTATCAGCACTTCTTTTGTCAGCATAGGTGTTTTATTGCTGTTTTCGTCTGACGGAATAATCATGTAGAATTCGCATTTCTTATCGCGTCCTGCTTCCATTCTTATGAAGCCAAAATAGTTCACTGTAATCCCTCCTTCGCTTTCCGTCTTTCACGGATAATCATGATCGAACAAAAGCCGCCGCCTACACCGAGGACAACTAAGTCTATCGGATAGAAACGCCAGCCTTGTTCCGTTTTGCTGTCAGCGACTTCTGTGCTGACGGCACTCTGTTCTGCCGCATCCGATTCTTGTGAGCGATTGGATACTCCCGATACAATCAGGAAAACGACAATGAGAATCGCTGCCACAATAAAAACAATGTTTTTGGATGCATACGAACGTACTTTTTCGACTCGTTCTTTATGACTGCTTTTCATTTATGTACCTTCTTCCGGTTCATTTGCCGCCATGCCAAGTTCAATGAGCTGTTCCCATTTCTTGTCTGCCTGAGAGAATCCCAGCGCATTCATGACGGTTTCTTTGTCATAGGTAAACAGACCAACGGAGTGGAGTGTATGCAAGTGATCACAAGTCCAGTATGTTGTGGTAATCGTCTTTGGCGTATTCTGCATGGTATCCCATGCTTCATCAACGAACTGTTGAAGCCATGCTGAACCATTGTAACCAATGTCCGCATTGAGTGCCCAGCCCGTGTATCCGAAAACATATTCCCAATTTCGGAATGCCTGTACCAGTTCAGCCCATGCATTATCAACTAAGGGCTGTACGGAACCTTTTCCTGCTGCCGGAACGCTGTTATATAGATCAACATAATAGACGTAATTATTCGATGCCGGAACAACGTGAGTATTGAAATCGTCACGCCGAGTGACACATTGTGAATACTTGTCGGAAGCCGTCTGATAAGCAGGGTTCGGATGCTCATCATGATGTTCTGAACATTTTCGTTCATCACAGTATTGATTCGGATATGTGGTATCCGACCATTTTACAGCCGCATCCACGATTTCATTGAATACATCTTGTGTGTATTCAATTTGGTATGTCTGACCTTCGGTTCCGTTTTCGTTGTTTTTCTGAGATTGCAGATAAACATAGGCGATTGCGGTTGCTTCGTTTTCTGGAACAGAAATCATCCATGCAGAGCAAAGTGTCTGTTTCCAAGCATCAGTCGCAAAGCCGCGCGTGTATTGCGTAATTCCTCCAAGTGCATTGCGCTCCATGTAAATCAGACTGCTGTTTTTCAAATCTGACGTGCTGAAATAGATATTGTTTATCAGATCGGAAAAATGGGCTTTGTTCTGTTCGCAAGCAAGTCGATAGAATTCGCTTGCTTCTTCCATTTCTTCTTCGCTCCCTATTCCGGCTTGCTGTGTATAAGCGAAAGTCTGTGCTGTTTCCTGAATACTTGCGCCGCCCATAATTACAACCACCATACCAAGAATCACATAGATTATGACACAGGCAAGTGCGATAATCCAAGTGACTGGATTGAGAAGTGCAGCGGCGATATGTACCAGAACATTGGCAGTCACTCTGACCGTTGTCACAGTAACGTGTACGGTTGTGCGGACGGTATTGACAATCGTTCGCGGCAAATGAATGACTGCCTTGACCGTTCTGCCAGCCGATTTCACAGTCTGCACAGAAGATTTTGCGGTTCGGACTGTTTTCTTTCCGGTACGGTACGTCAATTTCAGGCTTTCAAAGCCATGATCGGCAGTATCGTTTTTGTTGATGGGCTTATTCAGCGGATTGGCTTTTTCAAATCCGCTTTTCAGCGTTTGCCTGCCCTTTCGGACAACTTTCTTTGTTCCAGTTTTGAGAGCTTTTCTTACCGGATGATAAGAATTCTTGATTTGAACATTTTGCGTGAATTCTGACATTCGTTCGGACAACGACTTGTCCTGTTCGGTTGAGGAATCCGGCAACTCCGGAACTTCCGGTATTTCGTCACCGTGTTTCTTTGCCATTGCTCATCACTCCTAGCTTTGCGTGGTGAGGTTTTCCTTGAATTGCGTTGTGATTGACGAGTAGATTTTAGAATTCGTTGGAATTCTGCCGTCAAATGGAATCGTGCCATACGCTCCGGCGTAAATCAATCCAGTACCTTTTTGCGGATTTTCGACATATCGCATCGTTTCCGGTGCAATATCGAGCAAATCAGCAAGCTGTTGGCTGTCCGTGGAGTTTTGTTCGAGCATGACAACGAATTTTGTGTTGGAGATCATGGTTCGTGCCTGTGCGGAACGCAGAACATCATCGACATTCTGTGTAATGCCGGTTGGGATGCCGCCCCATTTACGCGCACGTTTATAGAGCTTATAGAAGAATTCTGCGGATGTTTCCGATTTGAAGAACAAGTACATTTCATCGACATACAGCCGTGTGCCGATTTGTCTGGTTCGGTTCTGCGCCAGACGATTCCAGATGTTTTCCATTGTGACCACCATGCCAAGCGTAAGCAGATTATCGCCAAGCTGTTTGACATTATAGACCACGATTCGATTATTGATGTTTACGTTCGATTCATGTGCAAACAGATTCATACTGCCGGTTACATACAATTCCAATGTCTGACGCAGATACACAACATCTTTCTTGATTTCTTCATCGGCAGTTCCTTCATACAGCTTCAGTTCTTCAAAATACTCTTTCAGAGTCGGTTTACTGTATTTTTTGTAGGTTTCCAGCATCACATTGTCGATAACCGTTTTCTGGATCGGAGATATTTCCTTATCTCCCAAGATGCAGGAGAAGAACGATAACAGGAAATCCAGCTTTGCTTTCAGCGGATCATATTCCTTATCATCTGCATCCGGATTCTCAGTCAGATCAAGCGGATTGATGTGTGTTCCGCTGTTTTCTGAAATATAAATGACTTCCGCGCCGAGCAGTTCTGCGAGTTTTGTGTACTCACCATCCGGATCAAGAATGATAATATCATCATCCGTTGTCAATGCAGATGATAGAATTTCGATTTTTGCGGTCATGGACTTTCCGCTTCCGGGGATACCGAAGATAAATCCATTCGGATTCGGCAGGATGCTTCGGTCCACCTTGATCATGCTGTTTGACAGCGGATTGATACCGTACCACAAACCGTTTTTGTGCATCAGTTCGCAAGCGTTAAACGGCATAAAAAGTGCCGTACTTTCAGAGGACATTGTACGGCGAACTTGCAAATTATTATCGGTATCGCAGGAGTTACTGTTGCCAACCGGAAAAACAGAATCAAAGGCGATTTCCTGCTCATTCGGAGCTGAAAGAGAATCAATCTGATAGGTTCGCAGAATCGTGCGAATCGTTTCCGTATTCTTCTTCAATTCTTCAAATGTGTCCGCAGTCAGCATTATAATCCACTGACAGAATGTCATTTTATGATTGTTCTTTTGCAGATTATCAAGGAATTCGGCGGTTTCTTCCATATCAAGCGAAAGCTGTGTCCCCTCAATCGGATCAACGAATGCTCCTTTGCTTGCATTGGATGCATACTTTGTCTTGTTCATTGCTTCCTGCTTCATATCCGTTTGTTTACGGCGAAGCATCCGGACAGCAACATCTGTTTCAATGAATTCAATATTTTCGGTGATAGTCAGCGGCAGATTCGTTTCCAAAAGATTTTTGAAAAGCGTATCTTTCATTTTCACGGCAGGAATTTTACGCAGGAACAAGCAACGGGCATATTTCTGATTAAACATGAAATAGTCGCGCTTGAATTCAAAATAGTCCGGAGCGCAAAGTTCCTTTTCGGTCTGCCGTGCAAAATCCGTTCGGCTGCACGGTTCAATATCCTGATTCACATCACGCAGAAGATCGGTCATGATTCGGACACGATCATTCGCATTCAGCGACATCGGTTCTGTTCCGAGCAATTTCAAATGATTCATCAAATGCGATTCAAGATTGAAGAATTTGGAGTTTGCGGTTTCCAAATCCACAGCCGCAACTGTGATCGTGAAGTATCTCCTGCATTGCAGACCTTTCTGCCGTTCCACCACTTTCTCACGCATAATCTCATTGAATTCTGCACGAATGTCATTCAGACCGTCCTCTTTCGGGGGAATAATCAGTCTTTCAGTAAATTCATCGTTGTTCATCGGACTGTTGACCATTGTGATTTGCAACGAAGCAGTACTGTCAAATCCGTTCAGAAGATCAACGAATGTACTCATGATCTTTCCCTGTTCTTCTTCAGTTAGTGCAGAATAGTTGATATCCGGTACAAAGTAGGATTTGGAGTAAAGATTCATGGTCTGTTTTGCAACCTTGACACCGCTTTTCAGTAGCATAACATGGTTGCTGACAAAGCATTCATAGGGCAATGTATCCATGACTGTACGCTTGATCTTCTTCTTGACCTTTTCCTTTTTCTGCTTTTTCTTTTTGTTTTCTTCGGATTCCCGAAGTTTGTCGCGTTCTCGTGCAGATGTTGCATCTGCACTTTGTTTTTTTCCGAATAATCCCATTATTATTCACTTCCTTCCTCGTATTCTCCATTTTCGATACGTTGCTGAATAATAGCTTCTTCCAGACATTCTTCACGCAGCTTCAACGCAAGATTGGTCTGCGTGTTCTCATACACACGTTTCTGCGGCAGAAGATTAAATCGAATCACAGCTTTTGCATACTGTTCAAACGGACGATCTTTGAATGTCAGGAATCCCCATGCAAAAATCGGGGCTACTATCAGGATGATCAGCCACATGATTATATCCATAGAAATATACTTACTGCCGATCACGCCCAGCGGAACACCAATCAGAATTGCCAAACCGAGTGATATGACTTGTCTGGTAGATAATCCTGCAATCAATTTTGATTTGTATGCACGAATTTCTGCCGGTATTTTCTTTTCAATCATTTGAACACCTCTCATTCAGAAGTTGACACTTGTGTCAACTTTATGCTGCGCCACATATCTTCTTCGCCCATGTTCCAGACTTTACAACGCCAAGACCGAGCGAAATGAGTGCAATTAACTGTAGCATCTTCACACCACTGTAATTGGTGCTGACGTATGATGTTACGCCGACATACACGACAAACATACTGACTATCACACCCATTTGAATTACTACTGCAATATAGTTTTTCAGGAAGCTCTTTGCAACATCGTGCGTTGTATCCGATGCAAAGGTTGCAAGCGGCAACGGCGCGAAAATCGTATAGACGGCAAGTTCAAAGACACGCCCGATTGCTATCACGAAAATGATATATGCAATCGCTTTCATTACGAGGAAATACGGTTGCCAGAATAGGATTTCCAATGTTGGAGTAAACGAAAGCAGTTCTGTTGGATTGCTGAATTCATGAGAAGTATACAATATATTCGGATTGTCCGGAAATCTAGCAGCCGGATAGAACATCATAACTGCATCTTTGGATATTGTATAGTTATAAGGTATTGTAGGCGAAAAGTCCGGTAATGCACCACTTTGCTCACCAACTTTTCCCCAATAGTTTAGCCAACCTTGCCACCAGTGATCCGCTTCGACAATCTGTTCAACTATATTTGTTTCAACGCCTATCTTATACGTCACGCGATGACCAGCCGGTAAAAAATCCGGAGCGCTTCCAACAAGATTCAGCGAGTTGAATGCACTGTAAATGTGTCCGACAATCACATCAGCATTCTGAACGACTTGCTTGATTACTACTATTTTTATCAGGAAAATCAGGATGTTTTCCCATTTGCTTGACCATTCAAAATTGATCGTCTTTTTGAAGAAGTCAACCATTAAGAGAAGAACGGCAACGATCAAAGCAAGCGAACGGCTTGCATTGATAATCGCATCCGCTGTTGCCGTCTGTGTACTCATATTGATAACAGTATATGGGGATACGCTGGAAAACTGGTATGCTTTTTGCAAGATTTCATTTGCTTCATCTACATTCTCGGTAATGGTGACGTATACATCCTGAATATCCTTATTGAAAATATCTGCTGCGGCATATGCCGTTACCGGCATGAAAATGTTTGCCAATCCGATAACGATAACGAACAGATATATAAATCTGCGCGTTTTTTCAAACCGGCTCAAGGGCGGTTTCACATAATGATGTTTCTTACGGATTTTCGGTTTCTTGATTCGCATTTTGTATTGTCACCTCCTAAGAAACGAATGTTGTCAGAATGCCGGATACAGAAATACAAATCGCACCGGCTGCAAATGTTCGCAAGCCGTTGATTTTACTTCCGGCGTTTTCATCTTTAATGGAAAATCCAAACATGATCGCACCAATCAGACAGCCTAATGCACCGACTCTGCGTGTCCATGTTCCGATAAAATCCATAATATTATGGAAAATAGTATTGGCATCCGTTGTGGTAAGCGAAAACAATCCCATATTATTTACTGCCGCCATAATCATAAAGCCGGATACCATTGTCAGAACGGCATTGAGCTGATCTCTTGCATCATCCGCTTTGACGGACAATGCAAATTTGATTGCACCAATAAATGCCACAAGACCACCTACTCGTGCAATCCAAGTTGTAAAGAATGTGATACCGTCTTGGGCAAGTTGTGCAGGAGAACCAGAAGGCGGAGTTGGGAAAAACAATGCAAGGGGAAGAAATAGACTGGATAACTGCATGATATCCTCTCCTTTCTAAGAGGTTGCCCCTGCAAAACACAGGGGCAACCATAACAAATCAGCTGAACAGATCAAAAATATCGACAACGCCGCAGAGGGCGGCAACTACAAATCCGGCGACCATAGTAATCAGACCGGACTGCTTACGTTCTGCATCATCATTCTTGATTGCCAAGCCGAACATGATTGCACCGACAAAGGCGACCATCATACCGACACGGCGAAACCATGTAACGAAGAAGTCGATTGTTTTCTGGTATGCTTCTTCTGCACCGGCGGCAAAGCAGGTCATTGTCAACAAGGATACAGCGAGTACAACGGATGCACCGACATAAATAGCCTTTGCGGCTTTTGCTCTCTGAGCGTCAGTTTTCAGAAGTTTCATAATAATCCTCTCTTTCGATAATTCAATTCATTTCCGGAAACAGTTCATAATCCGAATCCTGATAATCTGAATCTCCTGCGAGAGCCAGATCAGTCGGAATAGATGCTGAATGTTCCGTTGTGTGTGGAGAAATGGATTCAACCATTTCCTGCGTAAGGTTTTCTTCACTTACCGGAGCCTCATCCGGTATTGCGAAGTTGATCAGCGGCAAACTGAATGTTGTGCCGGAGGTAATCTCGATCTCTGCATCTTCCTCATCCTCCTTTCTCACGATGATTGCTTCACCGAAATCGACTGATTCCATTGCTTGTGGAATATCGAATAGTCGATAGGTATTATACGTCACTTCAACATCCGGTTCAGTTTCCTGCTCCGCTTTATCCGGCGCATCTTCTTCGTCTGTTGAAGGCAGTATACTGTCAGAAGAAACGGCTGCGTTTGCTTGACGGAAAATCACCGTTTCCTTTTCAGTTTCGGTTTCCTCATTTGAAATGCTGTCAGAGTTGACACTTGTGTCAAGTTTTTGCTTAGCCTGTTCAGATGCTTCAAATTCTTCATAGGTGACTGAGTGAACTTTGGCTACCTTAAACGGGGGAATAAGAGAACCCGAACCACCAAGAAGCTGGTAATTCGGGTGCTGTTCCAATGGATATTTCTTGCAATAGAATGGATTATGTGAACGCATCAGCACAAGGCAATCGTCTATCGCAAGTTTATTGAGTTCGTTTGTTTGCAGGAGTTCTCGACCGAGAATACTGTTATTTTCCGATGTGCTGGACTGCCGCCCTTTCGTTCGGTTGTGACCTTGAACGTCAATCGTTTCTTTTCCGAGCTTTTCAGAAAGAGATTTCAGAGTGCTTTCTTCCTGACCGCCGAGGAATAAGAACGTATCACAACAGCCTATGATTGTTTCCCACGATTTTTCATATCGTGTTTTGAGCTGTGATTGCGCTTGTAAGATAACACTCAGGCTCATGCCCATAGAACGGACAAACGCAATCTTCAAATCAAAGTCCGGAATTTGACCGATATTCGCAAATTCGTCGATGATACAGCGAACATGAACAGGGAGGTGTCCGTCATAAAGAAAGTTCGCACGGTCAGAAAGCGTATCAAATAACTGTGTGAACAGCATTGCAGCCAAGAAATTAAAGGTTCTGTCCGTTGCAGAAATGATAATGAAAAGAGCAGTCTTTTCATCACCAAGCGTTTCCAGATGAATATTATCGCAACAAGTGAGGTTTTTCACATCCTTCATATTGAATACGGATGTTTTGGTATTTGCATTTGTTACGAAGCCTTGACCGGTTTCTTCCGGTGCATTTCGGATTTCCTTGTAAAGGCGCATTGCCATTGAATTAGGCTTTCGTTTCTCTAGTTCCAAGAAATCCTTATCCAGCGGACTGAGGAATGCTTTTGCTCTGCGTTCTTCAAACGCTGCATCAGTTTCTCCAGCGTTTTTGGTAAGGAAGAAACCATCCGGATCCTGACTGCCGCGCGGAGGATATTGCAGTCGGCGCATTTTCTCCGTTACTGAAAAGAAATTGAGATGTGATTCATCACGAGTTTCAGGAATAATCTGTCCGTTTCTGTCCTTTTTCGCGTTGTATTCGGATTCTTCGCATAAAAGAAAGACGATTGCTTCAATGACTGTGCGACCTTTTTGCGACCACATATCATCCTTTTCACCGTCACCCTTTGTTGCTTCAAAAAGTGCGTTGACCACTTTTTTGACTTTGACTTCACTGACCTGTCCGGATTCATCGTAGATGTAATGAAATGGATTGTAGTTGTTGGAGTGCGACATTTCAATCGTATTAAATACTTTGACCTTGTATCCTGCGGCTTTGAGCATTTCGCCGCATTTCATAAGAATTTCACCCTTCGGATCAGTCACCACATAGCTGGTATTCATCTGCATGATGTTTGGAAGTGCGAAGAATCTGGTCTTACCAGCACCAGAGCCGCCGACAACCAGAACATTGTGATTCAACAAATGCTGATGTGCATTCAAGGAAAGTGCAAGTTCTTTGGAAAAAACGATATTGTTGTCGATCATCGCACCGACAAAGTTTCCTTTATCATCATAAGTGCGATGTCCTTCGACTGCGACAGATTCTATTTTCTGTGAACCGTCCTCCTCAATTTTGCTTGCATCAATCAAGCATTGCTGACCGTTGATTTCAATATGTGTACCGTACTTCAAATCATCCTGCAATTCTTCTTTTTCAGCTGGTTCAGAGTTGACACTTGTGTCAACTTTTTCGGTTTCCGCATTCTGTTCTTCGGGACGAACCACGCTAAAGGCAAGAATCGTATCGCCTTGATTTGATAAAATCGTGTAGGTTTCGTTTTCATACTTCCAATGATCAGGGTTTTCCCAATCAATCTTGAAATCATATCTGTCATACACTTTGATTGGATGCAGTTTTCTTGGAGCAGGATCAGCAAGTTTTGCCATTTCTTTGGCATCACCCCATTGTGCCGAACCATGTTCTGTGCCGCGCCGATGCAGACGTTTCTTTTCTTCGCTGTATTTATACAGCGCATAGATTCCGATTCCGGTAACACCGACAAACAGCATTTTCGGGATGTAGCTGTTTTTATCGGTAATATGGGATGTAATATAAGACGGATGAGAAGCAACGTAATTAAAACCGTCACCGAGCTTTGTTGCATCAATGTGACCGGTTGCATCCAGCGAACAGTCCATTGCACCGCCAAGCAGAATACAGGCTATTAAAATAACAACGCCGATTATTCCGTAGATAATCAGCGTTGTGCTATCATATTTCGGTTTTGGTCTTGGAGGACTTGCCATTACATTCTCGCCCCCATTGAAGGCGGCGGCAGTTGCGGCGCAGCAGGTAAATCGGGAATCTTAGGTGCTTCCGGCTTCGCTACATCTGCAAGCATATTGCCTTCCGGATGCATTTCGTGACCATTGCCGCCGAGCATGGTTTCCTCTGCAAGCGGAGAATGTTCTTCCTGAGCAATGAATGCCGTATCAGTTAGATACTGCTGATATGCTTCTTGGGATTCAAAGACCAAAACATCTTTGTCGATACCGGACTGCTCCTGCATTTCCTTTTTCAGATTTGTCCAAGCGTGTCTGCCGTTGGCTTCTGTGATCGGTTCACCAGCTTCATCCTTTGTATGTTCATCGGTAAACGAAGCAACCTTTTTATCGCCGTCAAAGGCTTCATAATCGTGTGTGATACGTTCACCATTATGACTGCCGGAAACTACAATGTGCTTTTTGGGATCGTCTGCATTGCAGATTACCATGTTATCGAGCTTGATTTTGTCACGGTCTGTCAAGCGATTCAGCGCGGTATGATAATCCGTCTTTGTTTCCATGACTGCATCTACACGCTCCTGTACGGTTTCGACTTTGATTTCTTCTGCTTTCTCGACAATCATTTCTGCTTTTTCAGCCGGTACACCAAATTCTGATGCAATCTTGCTTGCTGCCAGTTCCTTATCCGCAGTCGAGATTTCAGCGGCAACTGTTCCAAACGCCAGCGTCATTGCCGTGTTGCTGACCTCTCGAATCTGGATCGGCTTCTCCGGATTCTGCATTTCTGCCTTATGATATACCTCTTTCGCCATTTCTTTTGCAACATGAGCCGGTACGCCTTGCTTGACGTACATTTCTTGGAGTTGTTGAATCGAGGACTTCTTATCTGAAAAGGAAAGAACAAGCTGTGCCTTGTCATGCTGGGCGTGATCGACACCGTTCGCATCCGTTTCGATTGCCGTGACCGTGCTGTCCACTCGAAAAAAGTCTTTTTCCGTTCGCTCAATATCACATTTCATGCTGCTGACCGGCAGTTGCTTTGTGAAGATCGTATTTCCGTTTTCGTCAGTTTTACGAAGTCCCATTGCAGTTGCAACATCGTTAAGGTTGAAATCCTTTTTGGAGAATGTATACTCCGCTGATTGCGCTTCACTCTGCGCATGGAATACAGCAATGCTTTCTGCCTTGTGAATCAGAGCAGTCTGATGTTTGCGGTCAGTCAAGCCGAGCTGTCCGCTTAGGGCATCACGCATCTGCTTTCTTGTCATGTTTTCCGGATCAAGCACCGCAAATGCTCCGTTGCTGTTCTCAAAAACGATACGAGGTTTTTCATCGGCATGAGGCGTAAGCCGCCAGCATTGATATTCCTTGCAAATAGGATCTTCGCCCTCTACTATCAGATTGGTTTCAATCTGCTTAAAATCATTCTGTGCGCTTTCAGAGAAGAATTGCTCTTTCTGTGCGCCTTGCAGCATTTCTTCACCAAATCGTGAAGCGGCAAGTTTTGCTTCGAGTTCGTCAATTTTGAAAGCATCCTGCATCTTGACTGCCAACTCTTTTTTATTGATACTCTTGTCGAACGAGATTTCTTTTCCGGTTTTTAGATTCTTAATCGTGATAAATCCAGATTCATCACGGTCAAACATAAAGTCTTTTTTGGTGTTCATGCATTGCTGGACAAATGTATCTCTTGACATTTTAATTGCTTTTTCGTCTTTTTTCTCGAAAACGCAAAGGTTTTTGCCGTCAGCGGTCTGGACGAACTGTGCCGACAAATCATTTTTGTTCAAGTGCGCGGTAAGAAAAGGAATTTCCCATGCTTCGCAGCGGAAATTACCAAGCTCCTGCGGACGTTCGGCAATTTTCTGCTTCATGAGTTCCGTACACATCTGCTTGAACTGCGGCAGATCACCGGTGCGAACAGTTGCATAAATGTTATCTTTGCTCTTTTCGTTGGAGAATGCAATCGGGATGTTGTAATCTCTTGCTTTTTTCGAGAGAAATTTCATATCTTCTTTTGTCAGCGCATTCTCTGACATGGAAAGCGTGTCTTTGAGCGTTCTTGCATTATCGCGCAGAGCATTCATATCCACCATGCCGCTTCGGATGTTTGTCAGGTCTGTACCGGTCACTTTGGGCTGTTTGGAAAAGCTCTGCTCATAATTTCGTTTCCGACCTAATTCCTGCAACAGTTTTGCAATTAGATCGAGTATATTTTTAAGCCCATGTGCAACAACATCAGCTCCCTTAGATACGATTTGTAACGTAACGCCGGTTACATCATCGGACATATTCATGTTAATACACTCCTTTTCATTCAATAGGGTACAAAAAAAGCTCCGGTACTTGAATTACCAGAGCTTTCATTCATATTCATTTTTGGGGGAGAGTTGACACTTGTGTCAACTTTTGAAAGATTCTATCAGGGAACAGTTGACTGATATTTATATACATCAATCATCTGTGTTACCGCTTCATTAAACAGGGAATCCAGATCGGCATAACCGATGTAATACAGGTTGTTATGTTCAAACACAGTACCCCATGTTCCGAAACCAACAGAGCCATTGGGTTTCTCCGTTGCGGTCAAATTAAATGAACAAGTTCCGTCAGCTAACAGCATTACATCCCGATACTTTACATATGAATAGTAGGAAAAGTCTTTTGTCTTGATTTCATAGACAAATACGAGAATGTTTCCATTCACGATTTCTTTGGGAGTAAGCAGATAATTGCCAAGTAGAGAAATGCTTTCCAAATCGGATGGAGTGTCCCAGTAAGAAGCGATTTCAGCCTGAAGTACATCCTGCCCATTCTTCTCCATTTTTTCTTTTGCATCGGCAGGAAGCTGATCAAGATCAATAAGATAGCCGTCAAGTGCTTCGACAGTATATTCTTTTTCAGTTTCAGTCAGGCGATAACCTTCATACAGACAGGTGTTGTATCTTTCTTCATCTATTGTCACTTTAATGGTATCACCAATACTCAATCCCGAATTTGGTGTGACTTCAAAATCAATAAACGATACATTCTTCGGAATGTCCATATCAGCCAACTCTGAATTATCAATCATTACGTTTGCATTTGGTGCGATTCCAGAATATTGCAATTTAATATGGTCAAACGGATTGAAGTCAATGATTTCCTGCAAATCAGATACATTTACCTCGACAGTATCAAGATTCAGCTTGATATTATATTCTTTCTCAATATTCTTGATACCATCACTATTCCAAGTGAATTTCACCGTATCTCCATTGGAAAGTTCGGTTTGCTTGTCGAATGAGCCGACCAGAGTATTTTCCAGCTTTTTCGCAACAGCATTAACGGATACTGTAGTATCGTCTTTTGTCAGTCCGAATGCTTCATAGTTGTTGGCAACTAATGAAGCGAAGTTCATCATCATAGATACATTGCCAGTACCATTGTATCCGGTAAGGTCTGTTTGGCAATACTCATTTGCGTTGATTTCGGTTTTGCCGCATCCAGTCAGCAGACAGCAGACCATTGATGCAGCAATGACTGCATAAGTTTTTGCTTTCATGTATATTCCTCCCATTCATTTTGATAAGCAATGTAATTATATCATGAAGCGGAGAAAATGTCAATAATTATATATCATGCTCCATGATAAGCAGCCCGTGCTTCTTCTTCGGTTTTGGTGTCCAATACCTGATACATCGTAAGCTGTGCATCACTGATTGTATCGGCACTCAAGCCAAGAGCTTGCAATGTCAGCGTCATATAGCCGATCAGCGTGTTGCGATGCTGTTGTTTCAGTAAAACTGTGATTTCCTTTGCATCTTCGTGATACTGGTCATCAAAATCCTCGTCCGCTACATCTTCTTCGGATTCATCCGGAATGTTGACACTTGCGTCAATTTCATCGTTGAAGTCAAGAATATCATCAGAATCGTCCTGCTCATCTTCTTCATCTTCTGAAAAGTTGACACTTGTGTCAACTTTTTCCGCATCTTCCTGAATCCATTGCTGAACATATTTGGCAGCCATACGCCATGTCATTTCGATTTTACGGATATTGTCATGTTTTTCCGGAGCTGAAAAAGAAATGGTAATACGGTCAAACGAACAGTTTGTGAATACTCCAGATTCAAATCCAAATCCGGTTGTCTTGTTTACTAAGCGAAATTCATTTGTGAAATCCATGCCGTTCATTGTCAGGGCATCATCACGCAGCTTGTCATTTACCAGATGCATGAGCTGCTGTCTGACAGCCTTTTGCTGCATTTCACCATCCCATTTCACTGTGACTGGTTCAGGCAGGGGAGCATCCTCTGCATCCGAAAAGTTGCTACTTGTGTCAACTTTTTTTGCAGCAGCCTTTTTAATATCCTTTGGTTTAATCTCTTTCACACCACCGGAAATAATTTGTTTCTGCTGTGATTCATCGAATTGCGCAATTACATTCGCGGTTGAAATTGATATGTCGCCGTTTGCGACGGCTTCCCTGACTGGTTCAATCGCATTGCGATCTACATTCTGCAATTTGCCAACCTGAGAGGGGGAAACGCCGAGATACTCGGCAAGCGTTTCACGAAGCCGACCGAACTTCTCACCGGCTTCTTTTTTACGTTCAAGTATGGCATTGATTGAATTGTAGGAATTCCATATTTCTGTATCCGAAAGCTGACGAGCAGTTGCGTTCATGAGGATCAGGTCAAGCATCTTTGTATCTTCGTCTTTGTAAGTCTGCACCAGGCAGGGTAACAGTCGTGAAATAGTTTCGCCGTGTTCCAGAAGATACCGTACAGCCGCTGTTCGTCTGTGACCGCTGATAATCTCATAGCCGCCGTCAGGCAGAGGGCATACAATCAAGTTATCCTTGACACCGCCTTGACCAAGAATTGTGTACGCAAATTCCTCAATTCGCTCCACCACGAAGAAGTTATTTTCGGATTCATGAAGCTCATCAATATCAATCATTTTGATGTTGTCGGACTGCGTATTCTGCGCAATCAAAGCAAGATTGCTCATTATTGTTTTCATACTGTTCATCCCTCCATGATTTCATGTGCCAGATCTTCGTAGGCATTGACGATTTTCCAACTGCTTTCGTTCTTTGGGACTTTTTTTTCAACGAAGTATGCTTCTATTGGCAAACCGGCTTTCTGACTTTCGCGTACCGTGCGTGAATAGGGGATGATGCTTTTCATCAACTGTGATGTTAATGCTGTCCGGAATTCCTCAAGCACCTCTGCATCGTTCTGCTTCTGATACATCGTGATAAAAATGCCGCCGAGCTTTGCACTCTGATTTGCAATCTCAACGGTTACTTTCATAAGTCCTTGAATCTCGAAATCTCCGAGCATTGTCGGAACATATACCAGACCGCAATAACGAATGATTTGCTTGACTTCCTCAGTCATTGCCGGAGGTAAATCGAACAGGATATAATCATACGCAGCAGTATCTTCGTCTGCGAGAGTGATGTATCTTGTCCATGTGGTGTGATTGATATTCTCATAATCAGTCGGCAGGATGCTGTCCGCATTCTGCGCTGTCATGAAGAAAGAAAAGCAGTTTTCCTGCGTGTCACAGTCAACCACCAGAACCTTTTTACCGGCTTTCTGCATACTGTACGCTATATTGATAATGGATGTGGTCTTTGCCACACCGCCTTTGTTGTTATACAAGGCAATTTTTGTTGTCATTTCGTTTCTCCTTTACTCATTGAGTAGCTGAAATATAGATTTCCTGTTCCTCATCGTCTATATGTATTTTTTCTGCATCGTAATCTTCAAAAACGACCTTATCGGAACCCACAAGACTACCATTCATATAGACGCTGTATGATGCAGCTTTTTCATGAACTTCTTTGTAGAATTTGTCTGCCGTTGCTTTACGAAGAACAGACAGTCCTACAGAAGATATAAAGCATATGATAAATATGGTTGTTATCTTTGTTGAGAACTTCGACTCCCTTGTCAATCTCAATCCGAGTAGAATAGCAACGAAAGATGCTGCTATCACAATCATTGAGACAACAGGCAAAATGGTATCCATAATGATTCTCCTTTATTCGTTGAGGACTTCCAGCGTGAAGCCCGTTCCTTGCTTCTGCGTCTGATAGCTCAGAATCTTAATCGGAATACCGTTGCCGATATTGTCACGATATATCAATGAGATAATCGAGAGTGCTTCATACACTTTTTCTGATGTAGTAGACAGTGCTTTCAGCTTATCGGCATTATCACGGCAGAACAGGATGCTGATCTTTCCCTCTTTGCCGTCCTGAAACTTCCGCTTCTTTGTATGGAATCCACAAAGACGGAAAGTCTGATCAACGGCATCATTCAGTCGATCCGGCTTGATATTGCCAATCGCAACATTGGCTATGTACGCAGCATCCGCTTTGCTGTTGTCTTTTGCAAAAAATGCCGCAATCTTTTCGGAAAGGGATTCATCCTCATCTGAAAAGAAAAAATCATCGGCGTTCATCAGGCTTTCCATCATACCCTCCTGTTGATTTAATAGATGATGTAAATATCCAATGTGTTTTCGTCATAATCGCAGAGGATATCGTCAGCAATCATCATGATTGGCTCATCGAGGATAGCATCAATCACATCATCTTCGCGTGACCGCATTTCTTCCTCGAAATCTCTTGGATCGCCGTCAAAGGTGAAACGCTCATCCGGTTCAGCATCCGGATCTTCTTTTACAGCTTCTTCGGTTGTAACGTGAAATGTCAGCTTCCAGTTACCAGAAGCGCAAACATCCGTTACAAACTCGACAACCGTTCTTTCGTCAGTAGTATCTCTTAACATATAAATTCCTCACTTTATATATTGATATTCAGGCTATCAATGTAGGCTTGCAGTCTTTTTGCACCTTCCACTTTCATGTCCGTAAGTGCGAAAGCGTATGTATCCAATGTAAACGCTACAGAATGATGCCCCATTTCTTCGGATAAGGTTTTCAAATCAACACCAGCCTTGATGCTGATCACGGCGAATGTGTGCCGCAGATCATGAAAACGGAATTCACTCAGACCGATTCTGTTCATGATTCTTTCAAAAGGTTTCCGAATCTGTGAAATTCTCAGATGCTCACCGTTTTCCGAACAAAATACAAAGTTACTGTTCGGAGAAGAAGAAAGATGCTGCTTCATCATTTTCATGACCGTTTCAGCAGGATAAATGACGCGCGGCTTACCATTCTTTACGGAATCAAAGTAATAACGCCTTTTGAGTTTATCATAGGCGAGTTGCCGGTAAACATGGATGCAGCCTTCCTCAAAATCCAAGCAATCTTTGGTCAAGCCCATGAGTTCTCCTTTTCTCAAACCGGAAAATACAGCTAATTTGAAAAAGGTTTCCAAAGGCTGACTTTTGATTGCAGTCAGAAATGCTTCCAGTTGCGCATTGCTCAACGGTACGATTTCAGTTTTCTTGGTTTTCGGTAGGGTAGTGTGCTGAGCAGGATTTTCATCAATCAGCTTCATTTCATACGCAGTTTGAAGGCATTTATGCAACACACCGTGAATATTCCTGATTGTCTTGGGGCTGAGCGAATCGCTCAGTCCAATCCCTTCGGACAAGCTCTTGGAAAAGAGCTGAACATCTTCCGAAGTGATCTCTGAAAGTTTTCGTGACTGAAATACGCGAACGATATGATTCTTGACCGTGCTTCGATAAGAGCATAGTGTCGATTTCTTGATATCGGTAGCTCGATATTCAAGCCAATAATACGCAAATTCCGCTAAAGTCACATCTTTGGAGATGCTGGATTCGGAAATTGGCATTTTTTCTCTCATCTGTTCAATAATGTCCATTGTGTAGTACTCCTTTGCTTTAATAATATAGCATTATTGTACTACATTCTGGAAAAATAGGCAATAAAAAAAGCGTGTATATACTCATCCGTTGAGGACAAGTATATACACGCAAGGAAATTTGTGAAAATAACTTGACAAGCACGCTATATTGTGCTATAATATCTTCTGTAAGTTACCGAGGATATAAGGCGGCAGAAAGTTCGATTCCTTCTGCCCCTGCCATATCTGGTAACAAAGCGAGCTGCGAGCCTTTGCTTTGTAGCTCGCTTTGTTTATCTACGCATATATACTTGGCATGATTGGCAAATTGCTTATTTTCAGACTTACGTATCAATGGTTGCCGTCTGCATCGTTTGCGTTGTCGCTCTAAATGCCTTATCCAATAAGCATGATACACAGGCATTGTTGTGGCGTGACTGCCTTTTCTCGATCAGGTTTTCCTACTGGATACCCCTTTCGGTACTTCGGACTGGAACGCAAAGTACTAACTCACCTTTTCAGGTGTTGCCATCATGGATTCAGTTTTCAAGGTGCAAGGATATATCGTTGCTTTTGTGAGAAGATTCGATATATCGCCATGAAATAAATCAAGCCCCTCAGACCTCCGGTTGGAACGAACGTCTGAAAGGCTTGACAAATATGCAGAACCGTGCTATAATGGAACACGATAACAGCCATTGCACTAAGTCAGTCAGGTGTTTGAGCCACCAGTCTGATTATGGGGCGTAGTTGGATTGGCGTCCGACTGCGCTCCGTGTGATGCTTTATTATCTCACTTCATTATTATAGCACATTTTGTCATGCAAGTCAATACCTAGAACAAAAATATTTTCAAATCGTCCGAAAGGGCGATTTTTTTGTATCTACTTATTTTTCAGCACAGTCCTCTCTCTGCTTTTCAAAAGTTGACACAAGTAGCAACTTCTTGGGCATCTTGACTTTCTGCGTTTCCTGTGATACAATGACGCTGAAAGGAAGTGATGCCGCTTGGCAACGAATTATGAAGAAAGAATTGCGGAACTGAAAGAAAAGCAGAAGAAACTGAAAGCACAGGAAATGAAACTCCGCGCTCAGATTTCCGCTGATGAACGAAAAAAACGGAACAAACACTTGATCGAAACCGGCAAGGCAATATACGAACTTCTTGACCGTGAGTATGTCGAGGGCGATGAAGAACGGTTAGTCACGTTTCTGAAAGAGAATCAGAGTGAATTCTTAATCGCAATGGAACGCACAACGGCATCTAACGAAGCCGAGCCGGTTGCCGATACTGAAAAAGTTGACACAAGTGTCAACTTTTCTGATGCTCCAAACGATGAAGCGACCGCTGATCCGGAGCCAGCAGAAGAACCGGTTAAGCCAAAGCGCAGGACACGGAAATCAAAGACAGAAAAAACAGGCGGCGATTCTGATACTGCACCGAAAAAAAGAGGAAGAAAAGCAAAAGCCGCGCAGCCTGAAACAGAATAACAGACGAGAGGATATACACCATGTCTATTGGTTCACGCATTCGATTCATACGCTTAAAAAGAGGATATACTCAAAAAGAACTTGGCTTAAAGGTTGGATTCAGCGAAAATACTGCCGAAGTTCGTATAACTCAATATGAAAATGATGCAAGAATACCGAGGAATGAGCTGTTGAGTAGTATTGCAAAAGCACTTGAAGTTGAGATAGATGCGTTAGTTCCAGACACAAAGACTTGCATCGGATTGATTCATCAACTTTTTGCACTGGAAGATGAATCCGGCTTTTGTGCTAGTATGAATGACAGTTCTCCCGTTATCACGATAGATCCAGTCCCAATGCGAACATCTGATTGCTGAGTTTGAACAGGCTCACTATGTAGCCCTCCCTTCTATAAATTTCAAAAAGTGTATTGACATTGCGTACACATTGTGATACAATATAGATACAGAACACGAAAGGATGGTGCTTTATATGCCAAAGAACG
>JAZQOZ010000056.1:0-4837 GCA_045628085.1 Oscillospiraceae bacterium
GACAACGCCCCTCTTCCTTCTCCGATGTGTGCAGATCGGGCTGTCCCTCTCGGAGCTTGATCTGCTCACGATCGGAGTCGTGAATGATATGTTCACGGAAAAGGAAAATGACGAATTTGACGGTTGGCATGAAGTCGCTGGGCAGGCTGATTTTGATGCGTTTTAAGAAACATTATCCGAAATAACCATTCAAATTGCACATCTCATTTACCGATTCCGCAAAAATTGATCTGGAGTGCTTGTTTGAATCAGTGTTATTATTCTTTTTCTCAATATAATATTCCTTAAGCTCTGACCATAGGTTGTTTCTTTTTAACCAATCAATTCGATTCGGTAAATCTATAAATCCCTTGCCTTGATAGACCCACTCATAACAGTTTTGCTTTTTGTTAAAGCGAATATACTGTTGGCGACCATCATCGCAATTATATACAATAGCAAAATCACAACTATGCAAGATTCTTGAATTCTGTTTGTCTTTAACTTTGATTGTAAGAACTCTTGTTGAATCCTCTGGATATGAATATCCATATCTACGACATATCTGAGAAAAGCCTCTCATCAATATCTGCTTGATTTCCTTTGCAGAATACTGTTCATCATCATCGTTAACTTGAATGTTTACGTCAAAGTCAAATCCTGTATTATCCTTTGCATCATAAGTAACCATATTACGACAGCAACTACCTACAAAATCATAACGGAATGTAAAACAATCTCTAACTTCGTCTTGAACCTCGTTAATGAGTTTGATGACTTCCTTTTTCAAAACCTTAACTGTGTTTTTATCCACGTATCTAAAATCGTGTTGCATAAATATACAACCTCCACATACGAAATCCCCATGCCATCCAAATAGTGCAATCACTAAATCGTTATAGTATATCATAAGTGATTGTATTTGTCAAGTGTTCTTTTCCAAAAGCGAGGTGAAACCGCATGGCAAACAGAATCAAGGGCATTACCGTTGAGATCGGCGGTGATACAACCAAGCTGTCGAAAGCACTGGAAGGTGTCAATAAAAACATCAAGAACACGCAGACGCAGCTCAAGGATGTACAGAAGCTGCTGAAACTCGATCCGACCAGCACAGAACTGCTCTCACAGAAGCACAAGCTCCTCGCCGATGCGGTGAAGGCTACCAAAGAAAAGCTGGAAACACTGAAAACGGCAGCAGAGCAAGCAAATCAGGCGCTTGCCAACGGCGACATCTCGCAGGAGCAGTATGATGCCCTGCAGCGTGAGATCATCGAAACGGAACAGGAACTGCAGAACCTCCAGCGTGAGGCGGAGGCTTCCAGCACGGCGCTTGCCAAGCTCGGTCAGGCGGGAGAAATGCTTGAAAAAGCCGGTGACAAAATCGCCGATGTCGGTACGACACTGACCACTCATGTAACCGTTCCCGTTATGGCTGCCGGAACTGCCGCAGTCAAGACCGCAGCCGACTTCGACTCCGCCATGAGCAAGGTCGCTGCTGTATCCGGTGCGGCTGGTGATGAGCTGGACGCGCTCAGGGACAAGGCTCGTGAGATGGGCGCAAAGACCAAGTTCTCCGCATCCGAAGCCGCTGACGCTATGAACTACATGGCAATGGCGGGATGGAAAACCGGTGATATGCTGGAAGGTATCGAGGGCATCATGAACCTTGCAGCCGCTTCCGGTGAGGACTTGGCGACAACCTCGGATATTGTAACAGACGCTCTGACCGCTTTCGGCTTATCTGCTGCCGATAGCGGTCATTTTACTGATGTTCTGGCGGCGGCATCGTCCAATGCAAACACGAACGTCAGCATGATGGGTGAAACCTTCAAATACTGTGCGCCTGTTGCTGGTTCTCTCGGATTCTCCTGTGAGGATACCGCACAGGCAATCGGTCTGATGGCAAACAGCGGTATCAAGGGTTCGCAGTCTGGTACGGCGCTCCGTGCAATTATGACTGCGCTTGCGGGTGATGTCAAGTTCTGCGGCGAATCCTTCGGCGAAATCGAAATTGCAACGACCAACACCGACGGCTCGATGCGTGAGCTGAACGACATTCTCGCAGACTGCCGTGTGGCTTTCGCACAGATGTCCGAATCGGAACAGGCATCGGCGGCGCAGGCGCTGGTCGGCAAAAATGCAATGTCCGGCTTCCTTGCACTGATGAATGCCGCGCCTGCGGATATTCAGAAGCTGGAGGGTGCAATCAGCACTTGCTCTGACGAGATCGACGGCTATAACGGTGTCACGGAAAAGATGGCTGCCGTCATGCAGGATAACCTCGGCGGTCAGCTAACCATTTTGAAATCCCAGCTTCAGGAGCTTGCCATTTCCTTCGGTGAAATCCTGATGCCTGCAATCCGTGCAATCGTGACGAAGATTCAGGGCTTCATTGACAAACTGAACGCTATGGATCCCGCCACAAAAGAAACCATTGTCAAAATCGCACTGGTAGCGGCTGCACTCGGACCTCTCCTTGTCGTAATTGGCAAAACAATGGTCGGTGTCGGCAAGCTGATGCAGCTTGTTTCCAATCTCCCGACGATCATTGCAAGCGCAAAGGCGGCGTTCACTTCCTTCGGCGCTGCCATCGGCGGAATCAGTGCGCCCGTGGTCGCTGTCATTGCAGTTGTCGCTGCACTGGTGGCTTCTTTTGTTCATCTGTGGCGCACGAATGAGGACTTCCGCAATAAGATCACTGCGATCTGGGAGCAGATCAAGAGCATTTTCTCCGGCTTCTGTCAGGGCATTGTTGACCGCATCAATGCGCTGGGCTTCGATTTCAAAAACATCACCGAGGTCATCAAGGCTGTATGGGACGGACTCTGCAAGTTCCTGAAACCTGTATTTGAGGGCGTATTCCAGCAAATCGCAAACATCTTCAAAGCGGTGACGGATATTATCCTGAACGTGCTGGATATTTTCGTCGGCATCTTTACGGGCGACTGGGACAGAGTATGGAACGGCATCAAGGGTATTTTCGTAGCGGTCTGGAACTTCCTGAAGGACACGCTGAAAAACTACCTGAATGTGCTGTGTAATCTGTTCGGTACAAGCCTCGGAGAAGTAAAGGAATTCTGGGTAAATGTCTGGACGGCGATCAAAAACTTCTTTGTGAACATCTGGAATGGGATCAAGAGTTTTGTTTCCGGCGTTCTGAATGCAATCAAGAACTTTTTCGTGTCCGTCTGGACGGGTATCAAGAATTTCTTTGTCGGTATCTGGACAGCGATTTACAACAGTGTATCCGAGAAAATCAACCTGATTAAGACGATTATCACGGTCGTATGGAATGCCATTCATACAGCGATTACTACGGTGCTGAATGCGATCTGGAATGTTATTTCTACAGTATGGCAGACCATTTATGACTTCATTTCGCCGCTGCTGGAAGCGTTCAAGTATCTGTTTGAGACGATTTTTGAAGCGATCCATGTGATTATCAGCCGGGTGATGGACTGGATTCACGAGAAAACCACAACGGCGTGGGAGAACATCAAGGCTGTTGTAACGATTGTGCTTGAGGCGATCATGACTGTGATTGAAACTGTATGGAATGCGATCCATACTGCGATCACTACGGTGATGGACGCGATCAGCAATGTCATTTCTACAGTCTGGAACGCGATCTCCGGCTTTATCTCCGGTGTGGTCAATGCAATCTGGTCTGTGATTTCAAGCATCTGGAACAGCATCAAAGACCACATCACAAATACACTGAATGCCATTCACGCAGTTGTATCGACGGTGTGGAATGCGATCTCCGGGTTCATATCCGGTGTGGTGAACGCGATTTCCAGCACCATTTCTTCCGTCTGGAACGGCATCAAAAACACGATCACAAATATCCTGAACGCCATTAAAACAACGGTATTGAATATCTGGGACAGCGTGAAAAATGCCGTAACGCAGAAGATCACGGCAATTAAAGACACGATCGTCAACGGCTTCAATGCTGCGGTAAATTTCATCAAGAACCTTGCATCGCAGGCTTTCCAGTGGGGCGCAGATATCATCAACGGTATTGTGAACGGCATTAAGGGCTGTATCAACAAGGTTGCAGACGCTGTAAAGGGTGTGGCAAACAAGATCAAGTCCTTCCTGCACTTCTCTGTACCGGATGAGGGACCTCTTGCGGATTTCGAGAGCTGGATGCCGGACTTCATGCAGGGACTTGCCGACGGTATCAATCAGAACGCAGGTGTTGTCGGGGATGCGGTCAACGGCTTTGCAGGCAATCTTGCAGAAACGATCAGCACCGTCATCAAAAACGCTCTGTCCAATGTTGTCACAGCGGTGCAGGGCTTCATGGAACAGGTCTTTGATACTGTAAAAAACGTCTGGGCGCATGCAAATACTGCAATTGATGCGACCATGTCACAGATCAAAAACGGCATCACTTCCGGCTGGAAAGCTGTTGTATCTGTGGTCACTACTGCGCTTGACAACATCAAAAATGTCATCGCAACGACATGGAAAGCGGCTGTGTCTGTTATTGTGGCTGCATTGAACGGTATCAAAAAGATCGTAACTGCGGTATGGACAGCAATGAAGACGCTCATCAATACCGGACAGCTTGACATCAAAAATGTGATCACGACAACATGGAATGCTGCAAAGGATGTAGTAAATACTGCTCTGAACGGTATCAAATCCGTGGTGCAGTCCGTATGGAACGCGATGCCGGATATCGTGAGAAATCCAATGAATCAGGTAAAAGACGCTGTGCTGTCTATCTGGGATAATATCCGGAACGGTATCGGCGACAGGCTCGGCGGAGTGCGCGATGCAGTATCCGCACCGACGAATGCGATATATCAGGGTGTCATCGAGAAAGTCAACAGCTCATGGTCTTGGG
>JAZQOZ010000057.1:0-7129 GCA_045628085.1 Oscillospiraceae bacterium
ATTCTGCTTGACGTATCCGACACGGTACGTTCAGTTGCTCTGGAAATCACGCCGGGAACTCCTGCGGAGAACCCGACTTTGCCTGCGTTTTCTGCGGACAAGCACAAAAAGCGTCTGATGATGTACGCTGTTCGCCTGAATGTGGGTGCAACGAAACTGACGGCGAATGACTGGTATGATTACCGTGGGGACGAGAATGTGTGCGGTTACTGCAAGTGCATTCTCGGCAAGTGCAGATTCACAGAACTTATGGCGCAAACTGCACAGCTTATTGCAGAAGTGCAGAAAAATAACCAGACAATCGATTCGCTCAAAAATCAGGTAGAAACCTTACAGACTGCAGTCGATGATACTATCGGCGGCATCGTGGAGATGGGAACCTGCGGCGAAAATGTGCAGTATGTATTGTATTCCAACGGAAAGCTTCTGCTTCACGGCACAGGAGCGACCTCCGATTATGACATCGGCAAATCGCCGTTTTTCGAGAATGAAAACATCAAATCGCTCATCGTTTCTGACGGTATCACAGCAATTGGTAAAAGCGTATTCGAGCGATGCAGTAATATGACATCGGTCAGCTTCCCGACCAGTCTTACAGAAATCGGTGAGCGTGCGTTCTTCATGTATGATATCGGCGGTTTGACGGAACTGACGATTCCTGCGTCTGTCACAACGATTGGCGAAAAGGCGTTTGTCAACCTGAATGCCGAAACTGTTACGCTGCCTGTAACGCTGACTTCTCTTGGCTCAAATCTCTTTATGGACGCAAAAGCGCTGGTATCTGCACGAGTGGAATGCGAAGTTGTGCCTTCGTTCTGCTTTGTTAATTCGTCACTCCACACTCAGCCACAACGTGAAAAAGGTCGGCGCTCACATGATCAACTACACGCCGCTGACTGAGATCATCTACGAGGGAAGCCTTGCGGATTGGGCGGCAGTGACAAAAGAAAGCAGTTGGGACGGCAACCATATCGCCAACGGTCTGATGCACAAGGTGGTGTGCCTTGACGGATATATGGAATACAACGCAGATACGAAAGAATGGACGGAGGTGAAAACCTGATGTGGAAGTTTCTTGTCAAGAATCAGAGCATCGAAATTTTGGAACGTGAGGTGCTTGCCGACCATCAAATTCAGTATGTGCAGTTCCGATTCACGTTTGACGGCGACTGGAAACGGTTTCACAAAGTAGTGCAGTTTTCGCAGTGTGATGAAACTTACAGCATCGTTCTCGGTGTAGACGGAACATCCTGTTATCTGCCTGCTGAGCTTCATGTGGGTGCGGCAAAAATGTCCGTATTCGGCTACGATACCGATGTAGATACCACAGTCCGTGCAACGACCATTCCTGTCACGCTCAACATCCGTGCATCGGGATTTGAGGGAGAGGACACGCCAATTCCGCCGACACCCGACCTCTACGCACAGCTTTTGCAGAAAATTCAAGAAGGCGGCAGTGGTATGTCGGCGTATGACATTGCTGTCAAGCATGGATTCGATGGAACAGAGGCAGAGTGGCTGGAAAGTCTGCACGGAAAAGACGGTAAGGATGGTCACGACGGTGTGGATGGTAAAGATGGCAAGGACGGTGCGGATGGTGCAAACGGCATTACACCGGAACTGCTGGAAAAGCTGCAAAGCTATCCTGACGTCAATACATTTGCGACCAATACTGCATTGTTCTATCTGCAAAGTTCACTGCAAAATCAGATTGATGATTTGCTTGCACAACTCTCATCTGCCACCACACACAATCACGCAAATGCGAATGTTCTGAATGCTTTCACAGCAGAACTCTTGTCTGACCTGAACGGTTTACAGCAATTTGAGGACAATACGAAATACGAAATTCAGTGCATCAATGAGGCACTCATTCCGCTGCAGTCAGCCCGGCATACGCACAACAATAAGACTGTGCTTGACTGCATTACAGCCAAAATGCTTGAACAGTTGCAGCATCCGCCTGATACTTCACATTTTGTCACGGATGACGTTTTACAGTCTGCGAAAGATGAATTGCAGAAATTAGTTGATGAACAGGCTGCCGCCATTCAAGATGTGCGGAAATCTTCGCATCAGCATAAGAATCAATCTGTACTGGATGCTGTCACTGCAGAGATGCTTGAACAGCTGCAGCATCCGCCTGACACTTCACATTTTATCACGGATGACGTTTTTCAGTCTGTAAAAGATGAATTGCAGAACGCATTAGATGAACAGGCTGTAACAATCAGCAATGTGCAGAAAACTGCGCATCAGCACAAAAATCAGTCAGTGCTTGATTCGCTGACGGCATCCGCTGTATCTAACTGGAATAAGGCATATTCGCTTGCTTCGGCATTTGAACAGCGGATTTCTGCATTGGAATCTGAATTGCAGGGTGTGGATGCGATCCTTGCAACTATCGTGGAGGTGGGAACATGATCGCAGAATATTTGCAGGAACTTTTGACGCAGAAAGCAAATCTGGCAGAAAACCTGAAAATCAAGGGTGTGGACGCGGATGCGTCCGAAACGCTGAATACGCTCGTTCCGAAAGTGCTCAATATTCAAAACGGCGGTGGCTATAAAAAGCTGCCGCTGTTTTTATGCGGCAGCGACAAATATGCTGATTCCGTTTTCACGATTTTTCAGAACGGCATCGAAGATCTCAGCGGATATATCCGCGACAACAAGGCATTCTGCCGTGCAAGCAACGGCTATGTTTTGAACTACAGTCAGGAGGATTTCTCGTGGGACGGCTTTGTCTATACCGCAAGTACAAAGCCTTTTCATGTGAGCGCCGATACGGCAATCGCGATGCAATACCAGTCAGGCACAACTGAACAAAGCAATCTGATGCTCATTCCCGTCAACGGCAAGTCCGCATCGGACACCATTCAAAACTATGTGTTTACGTCCATTCGCAGTCACAGATATTTCAATGTGCCGTTTCACTGGCTGTATTGTGAAACGACCATCACAAGTCTCGGTATATGTGAAGCTGTCCCAGAGGGCGACTATTATCTCTGCTGGCTCGGACGTTCAAATAACACGCATCCACTGTTAAAATCTGTCATCGTTTATCAGTAAGGAGGTATATCAATGAAAGAATTCTGGAATCTTGTGCGTGCCTGTTTTGCAGGCATCGGCGGCTGGCTCGGACATTTCCTTGGCGGAAATGACGGTCTGCTGATTGCCTTGATTGCGTTCGTGGCTGCGGACTACATCACGGGTGTGATGTGTGCTGTTGTCGATAAGAACCTGTCGAGTGAAGTGGGTTTTCGCGGCATTTTCAAGAAGATGCTAATTTTTATTCTTGTAGGCATCGGCTGTCTGCTCGACACAAATATCATCGGCGAAGGCAGCGTGATGAGAACGGCAGTCGTTTTCTTTTATCTGTCCAACGAGGGCGTGTCGCTGCTTGAGAACGTGACGCACCTCGGTTTGCCTGTACCTGATGCTTTGCGAACAGTTCTTTTGCAGTTGCATGACAAAGAAGAAGAAATTAAAAAAAACGAGAACGAGGAGGAACTGTAATGACGAGAGTTTACAATTACGGCGATACGACGCAGATCACGGAGCATTTCAAGGCGAGTGAGTTTCAATGTAAGTGCGGTAATGCACATGATTTCTCAGTTTCTGATGAACTGGTAGAAAAACTCGAACAGCTCCGTACAAAGCTGAACTGCTCGGCAATCAACCTGTCCAGCGGTTTCCGCTGCATTCAGCACGACAAAAATGTGGGCGGCAGCGGTACCGGTCAGCATACACTCGGCAATGCCGCAGATATCTGCTGTATCGGACAGGACGGTCAGCCGATTTCCAGTAAACTCGTGTGCTGCGCTGCACAGGATATCGGTTTCACGGGTATCGCCAACATCAATGACAGCTACACATATACGCACGTTGACGTTCGTTCCGGCTCGAAATGGTACGGCAACGAAATCTACGGCAACGGCAGTGTGACTACGGACTTTTACCAGTATTTCGGTATCAGCAGAGATAATATCGCAACAGCAAAGAAGGAGGATGATGCGATGATGAAAGGCATCGATGTAAGCGTTCACAACGGAACAATTGACTGGCAGAAAGTCAGGGATACAGGGATTGATTTTGCGATTCTGCGCGCAGGCTACGGCAGATTTGCAAGTCAGAAAGATACGAAATATGAGGACAATTATGCAGGAGCAAAAGCGGTCGGTCTGCCGATTGGCGCTTACTGGTATTCTTACGCTACCACCCCCGATGAAGCAAAGCAGGAAGCAGAAGTTTGCATCAGCATCCTGAACGGTAAGCAGTTCGAGTATCCGATTTTCTTCGATCTCGAAGAAAAATCTGCACTCGACACAGGCAAGGAAAACTGCTCCGCAATGGTCAAAGCATTCTGTGACGCACTCGAAAATGCAGGTTACTACGCAGGTTTCTATATGAGCCGTTCGCCGCTTATCGGACGCATCGACTATGTGCTGACGAAGTCGGTGAGCCGCTTCTCCCGAAACACCACGGACTGCCTGTCGCTGGTGCGAGAGCTGCTTTCTTACAACATCCCGGTTTACTTTGAGAAAGAGAATCTGGATACCGGGAGCATGGAGAGCGAACTGATCTTATCCATTATCAGCGGAATGGCGCAGGATGAATCGGAGTCCATTTCCAAGAACGTAAAATGGACGGTGCAGAAGCGCATCGAAGCCGGAAAGTATAAATTCGGATATCCGCCGTATGGGTACGGACGCGATGAAAACGGCATGATGGTGATAAACCCGGAGGAAGCAAAACACGTTCGTCAGATCTTTGATTGGGCGCTCAGCGGTATCGGCACATTCAAGATCGCACATCTGCTCGAAGAACAAGGTGTTCCGACACGAAAGGGCAGCGCTTGGGCAGCATCAACAGTTAAGGGGATTCTCACGAACGAGAAATACTATGGTGCAGCAATGTTTCAGAAGACCTACACCGACAGCAGCTTTAAGCGACATCGCAATCACGGTGAAGCCGACAGCTACTTTGTTTCCGGGCATCATGAAGCTATTGTCAGCGAGGAAGAGTTCCATAAAGTGCAGGAGATCATAGAAATGCACATTAAAGAAAAGTGCATCGTGCGAGGTACCGGAAAGTACAACAACCGGTATCTGTTCTCTGGCATCATTACCTGCGGAGAATGCGGCGATACCTTTAAGCGGCAGACAATTTCCAGCGGCATAAGCTGGTGCTGCAAGACACATTTGAAGAATAAAGCGAAATGCTCCATGATGTTTATTCATGAGGAAGCATTCAAAGCGGCGTTTGTTACGATGCTCAATAAGCTGGTCTTTGGCGGCAAGCAGGTGCTTTACCCTTATTATGAGATGCTCCGGATTACTAACTCTGACGAGAATATGCAGCGAATTCAGGGAATGAAGCAGGAGCTGCAGCGTTATGCAGAACGGAAAGATACAATACGTCAGCTTCGCGCAAAGGGTATCATCGACAGTGCGGTCTATAATCAGGAGATCGTCAACATAGATAAGCAGTGTGAGGAATTAAGGACAAAGATAACCGCACTGCAGCAATCCGATACAAGCGTGATGCTCAGCAAGGCGGAAGCACTTCTGCGGTTTAGCGATTCTGCTGGGATGCAGACCGAGTTCAGCGAACAGCTATTTGCATCCTTTGTGGAGCGTATCATAGTGTACACAAGGACGAGCATCGGATTTAAGCTCAAATGCGGACTGACTTTGAGGGAGGACTTATGTACGGATATAAAGTAGAAAACGGGACAATCGTTGTTGTAGAAGATGAGGCGGTTATCATCCGCAGTATTTTCCAGAATTATCTGTCTGGTATGAGTATGAAAAAGGCAGCGGATGCAACTGGTGTCGATTTCTCTCATAGTACCGTGAAAAAGATTATCCGGCAAAAACGGTATATCGGGAACGAATTCTATCCTACGATTATAGAAAAAGATGTGTTTGCAAGAGCCAACGGTGAACTGCTCCGCAGAGCTTCAAAGCATTGCTGCGGAAAGCGCCTGAAAGAGCCGCCGATTTTCACCGAGTTCAGAATGTCGGTGCCAACGCAGCAGTTCAGCGATCCAGTTCAACAGGCAGAATACATCTACAGTTTAATCGAGGTGAAACGATGAATGTTATAAAAATACCTGCGAAGCCACAGAAAGGCAATGCGGCAGCGAAGGAAGAAATCAAACGTTTGCGTGTAGCGGCATACTGCCGTGTCTCAACGGACAACGAGGAACAGGCGTCCAGTTACGAAGCGCAGATCCAGCATTATGAGGAATACATCAAGACGAATCCGGAGTGGGAGTTCGTCGGGGTGTATGCGGATGAAGGTATCAGCGCAACCTCGACCAAGAACAGAGAACAGTTTAACGCCATGATCGAGGACTGCAAAAGAGGGCTGATCGATATGATTCTGACCAAGTCAATCAGCCGATTTGCCCGCAACACTGTTGATTGCCTGAATTATATCCGTATGCTGAAAGACATGAATATCCCTGTTTTCTTCGAGAAGGAATCAATCAACACAATGGACGCCAAAGGCGAGGTGCTACTCACCATAATGGCATCGCTGGCGCAGCAGGAATCGGAGTCGCTCAGTAAAAATACGAAAATGGGTATTCAGTACCGCTTCCAGCAGGGGAAAGTAATGGTAAACGCCCGGAACTTCCTCGGCTATGACAAGGACGAGTCGGGGCATCTGATCATCAATCCTACGGAGGCTGAGATCGTCAAGCGTATCTTCCGGGAGTATCTTGAGGGCGCAAGCTGTCAGAAGATCGCCAAAGGGCTGGAGCGTGACGGTATCTGTACCGCAAGGGGCAATCCGCGCTGGCACGACAGCACCGTCCGGAAGATACTGGAGAACGAGAAGTACATGGGTGACGCGCTCCTGCAAAAGACCTACACCATAGACTTCCTGAACAAGAAGCGGGGCAAGAACAACGGCACTCTGCCGCAATACTACATCGAGGACGACCATGAAGCGATCATCCCGAAGGATATATTTCTGAGAGTGCAGGAGGAAATGGCGAGGCGGAGCACCGAGAACAGCAGGAAACGCCGGTTCAGCTCCAATCACGCTTTTTCGCAGATCGTTTTTTGCTCTGAGTGTGAGGAAATCTACAAGCGGCTGCACTGGAATAATCGCGGAAG
>JAZQOZ010000058.1:0-7803 GCA_045628085.1 Oscillospiraceae bacterium
CTGCCTGCAAAATCATTGAAGTTCTGTGTCTGGAGAATGACCTTGCCGGGGCCGGTCAGTTTTGTGAGCATGAGCCCCTCACCGCCAAAGAGAATATTGCTCAGTCCCTTGACCATCTCGACCTCATACTGTACGCTCGGCGTAAACGCAACGACGTTGCCCGTATCGACTTTCAGTACTTCGCCCGGCGCAAGTGTACGCTCGACCATATCGCCGTCAACCTCAAGGAACGCCACGCCCTGACCGTAAAGGTTCTGAAGAATAAAGCCCTCGCCGCCGAAAAAGCCTGCGGACAGTTTCTTGGTAAAGGTGACCTTCAGCTCGACCGTCTGCTGTGCGCAAAGGAAAGCGCCCTTCTGGCAGATGATCTCGCCCTGTGAAATATCGACCGGAACGACCGAACCGGGAACAGTTGAACCGAATGCGATCACGGCATTATCGCGGTCAGCGGTATAGTTCGCCATGAAAACGGACTCACCGGAGAACATTCTGCCGAGGCTCTTTGCCAGACCGCCTCTTGCATTTGTATTCATGGTAATGCCTTCGCTCTGCCAGATCATACCGCCGGACTGCGTATACATTGACTCTCCGCGATTGAGGATGCACTCCACTGCGGGAACGGTCTGACCAACAATTCTGTACTGCATGATAAAATTCCTCCTGTAAAAACAAATGTTGAAAAGGGTTTGTGTCATATCATACGAAATGATATGACTGTATCATATCACAATTTCTGAAATTTGTCAAGCCTGAAACCGATCCACATATCATACGGTCATTCCAAACATCGTGCGCCGAAAAAAAGCACCCGACTGCATCCAAATCAGCCGGGCTTGGGTGAAAGAGAATGGAACGAGAAAGTAGAAAATAACAGATCGTCCGGAAGGACACCGAAAAGGTATTTTCCACCCGATCTGATATTTGTGAATAAAGCGAAATGAAGCCGTGCAGGCAAGCGCTGCATCCCACATAACGCGACGCAAACTGAATCTATTGGGAGCGCAGCGCTGCTCTCTGCACAGTCACTGCTGTCCAATGCGGATCCGCCGGTATCAGAACCAGGATGCGATCCAAATTAACCAACTAATGTCAGATGTGAATAGTTCCATGCTGATCCCTCCGTTTTCGTTTCCGTTCGGTTGATTTCTGCCTGGATCAATTCCGGAGTATCTCCTTGCTCCGTTTTTATTATACCATTCTGCTTTCAGAAAAGCAATACAATTCCGCTGAACGGTCAGTTTTTGGCGGTGAACGGCGCGAGCGCATTCATGAAATACATATTCAGCGTATAAACACCGTCCTGAAATTCGGTATCATACTGCACCTCATTTTTCAGCAGACATTCGATCATATTGGACATTCCGTAACCGTGTCCTGATTCGTCTTTGGTGGATACATACCGGTTATGCTTCATCTGCGGCGCAGCATTCGCCGAATTGGCAGCCGTAAAGAGCAGATGTGATTCCATTGTCCGGACGGAAACCGTGACTTTTTTATCTTCGGTTTTCGCCGCCGCCTCAAAGGCATTGCTCAGCGCATTGAAAAAGATCGTGCAGAAATCGACATCCGAAAGACTGCTCTGCTCCGGATATACACCGTTCAATTCCAGATGCACATCGCTGAATTTGCTGACAAGTTCACCGAGGATCGCATCAAGCAGCTTATTGCCGCTCTGAACGCCGCTGCCGACGGCATGGACCATGCCGTCCAGAGAATCCATATAATTTTTCAGTTCATCCAGCTTTCCCTCATTCAGCAGTACGCGCATACAGTAAAGATGATTCCGGATATCGTGCCGGAAACTGCGCAGCTCCTCAGATTTCTCCATAACACGCATATAATACTGCTTTTGCAGTTCCATCTGCTGCTGCATGACACGGCTCTCCTGCGTCAGTGCCAGATTATTAGAATCACTGCGCATCACCATTCCGCAGAGCAGAAGGCTCAGAATATTCGCAGTCACCAGAGTGAGCAGAACAAAGATGCGGTAGCCGAATGAAAACGCCGTCATAAACTGGAATGCGAGCGTTTCCAGTGCGCCGAGCGCGACCAGGATCAGGATGACAGGAAGGATCAGTTTGCCGCGGATCTGAATATGCTTTCGCTTATTCATCACGATGCGGAAAATCAGACCGACCAGCAGCAGCACAGGAATTGAAAGCATATTAGCGAACAGCGTAAACTGCGGATTGGCATTCAGATCATTCATTGAGAATCCAAAGAATACCATAAACGGCAGCAGTGCCGTCATATCCAGTACCGAGATCACCGGATGCGCAAACAGAGCCAGCCGCTTTGCCAGTTTCATATCCGAGATCAGATAGAAACAGACGGAAATCACGATCCAGATGGTAATTCCCCTGTCCAGACCGCACACAAGAACCAGCACGGCACAAAGCAGATGCGCGGCGGCTGCGATCGGGATCGTATATTTCAGCGGCTTTGCACGCTGCTGAAACATCAGGATCACGAACAGATAGCTTTTCAGGAACTCGATTCCGAAATAAGCGAACTCATACAGAAAGTCTGTCCACTTCACGCCCGATCACCTCGCATTTTCCTTCATATACGCAAGGAAAGCATCTTTCAGACCGGTACGGCTGCGGCGTGAGATCGGTACTGCCTGATGCATCCCGCGCATCACGACCTCACTCGCACCAATGGTCTGAATATGCCGGAGCGAAACCGCATAAGAACGATGCACCTGATAAAAGCCGTATGTCCCGATCTCTTCGAGCCATGATTTCAGCGGCCGTGCAGATGTATAAACGATATCAGCCGTATAGATATAAGTGCCGTCGCCGTAGGCTTCAAAGCATATCACATCATCGAGCAGAACCGAACTTGTTGTATGATCCTGCCGCACCGAGATCATAACACGTTCCCGAAGTTCCTGCTTGACAGAAAGAAAAGCCTCCTGAAAATCCTCCGCATTCACGGGCTTGCAGATATACCGGAACGCCCGAACCTTGAAAGCATCCTGAATATGCTCACGGCTGGCTGTCAGAAAAATGATGAACGTATCGCGCCGGCGTTTGCAAAGAACGGCGGCAGTTTCCATACCGCCGAGTTCCGGCATATCAATATCCAGAAAAACCAGATCAAAGGAAATGCCGCTGTCGAGCAGTTCCTGACCGTTATGATATGCAAAGATCTCCTCATCGGGAGAAAGCGACTGGATTCGCTTTGTTACTTCCTTGCAGATCAGCGGTTCGTCATCGCAAACAGCTATTCTCATCTCAACCTCCAAAAAATACAGCGCTGTGTCCTGCATCGCAGGGAACGACCGGCACAGCCGCCGCGCAGCTCCTTATCCGCACGGCTTTTGGTTATTTATTCTATTAGTATATATTTTGGTGTGATTTACAATTTGAATAATTCTATTATAACACATCTCTCTGTATTTTGCAATCCGTCCGGAAATATTTTTACATAAAAAAAAGCAAGCCTATCAAAAGGCTTGACTCAGCTTGTCGAAAAACCTGCGGCGAGCAAAAAATGAAAGTTTTGATCGAACTTTTTCAAAAGTTCGCAGGTCAAGGGCAGCGCCCTTGCCGCCCACGGTTTGCAACGCAAACCATTGCGCAGAGTGCGGAATATCCTTTGACTTCCGGCACGGGAAGATAGGGGGTTGGGGGAAGATCCCCAGCATGGGGCAGCTTCCCCCATTTTTTATCATTCGTTCATCTCTTGTAAGGCGTAAATGGCTGCTATCAGACTATATCAACAAGTTGGGCATCGCGCAGAGCGCGATGCTTAGGGGTGCCCTCTATCGCAGGGCACCCCTCTCTGAAAAACGATCCACCGGATCGTTTTATCAGATTCACCCCTGCGGAGCTCCTAAAGTATAGGGGAGTTTCGCCCACAGTTTGCTTTGCAAACCGTGGGCGACCAAAGGCTCTGCCTTTGGAAACCGCAAGCCTTTGAAAAGGCTTGACCGAAACTTTTATTTTTGCTCGCCGGTTACTCTTTGAAAACTTTTACAATGGCATCCACATAGCTTTTCGACAGACTGAGAGGTGAACCCCTAGGGGGTTCACCTCTCATACATTCCATTTACAAATCTCTGCGAATCGCAGCAGCATCCATTGAGCGGACGCGCTTTGTCAGCAGACGGTTCAGCGGCATGAACAGCAGATAAACGATCAGAGCCGCCGCAAGCGTCAGCAGCGACGACGGGATCAATATTCTGCTCCAGAATTCCTCTCTGCCTGCCGTGCGGAAGATCCCGACCGTCAGCAGATACCGCAATGCACTGTGCAGGAATACGCCTGCCGCCGTCAGAACAAAATAATGCAGAAAACTGCGGCGCAGAATCTGCTCAAACAGCAGACAGACGGCTGTGCAGAGAATTACCATATAGATCGCATTGACACCCAGAATGCTGTCACAGGCGAGGTCGATCCCCAGACCTGCGATCACGCCGGCTGCCATACAGAAGTACAGATCTTCATTCATACAAATACAGATCGCTGCCGGAATCACCCACAGCGGCTGCAAACCGCCGCCGAGCATCGGGATCAAACAAATGAGGAGCAAAACCAGACTGAGTGCCTTCCGGATGAAATTACGCCGGCGTGTCCGCTGCTCGGAGCTTGTCCGGCGCTGACGCTGCGGCTTTTTCTGCTTAGCTTTCACCGAAGGTTTCACCCTTTCCTTCAAAATCGAGCAGAACCGTTACCGAGCCAAGCGAAGAAAAATCAACCGAAGGCGCAAGCATCGCGGTCTTGGCAAGTCCGCTTTCTTCAAGTCCGATCTCCGTGACATTGCCGACCGGCAGACCATACGGGAACAATCCGGTCGTTCCGGAAGTAATGATGAGGTCGCCTGCCTTTGCGGTACTGTGTTCATCAATATACATCATAACGGCACGGTCATCGACTGCATAGCGCAGATCGCCTTCCACGATGCCGCTGTCACCGGTTTGCAGAATCACTGCGCCGATCGAAAGCTCCGGAGAAAGCATTGTCGTGACCGTTGCATAATGCGGGCTCAGTTCCGTGATAACACCGATCAGACCGTCGGCACAGATCACCGGTGCATTCAGGGTGATGCCGTCATCCTCGCCCTGATCGATCAGAAAGCTGTGTGCAAGATCATTCGCAACGGGCATCAGCACCTTGCACGGCTCAGAAAGCACGAAATCACGGTGTTTCTGCTTGATTCCAAGCTGATCGCGCAGTGCTTCGAGTTCTTCCATTGCATCGTCATAACCGATCAGCTGTTCATTCAGCGATGCGATCTCGCTCCGCAGACGTTCATTCTCATCGCGGTAAGCCTTCGACTCAAAATATGTATCCAGATGCGTATTAACATCTCCGGCGATCGCCGCGGATGCTTTTCGCGCCGGTGCGCTGATACTCTGCATCATGCGCGTCAGGAAATCAGTCCGTGCGCCGGATTTCAGCGAATAGAGCATGATTCCCGTCAGCAGCGCAAGAATACACAGCAGAACGCGGAATTTTGCGCTGTGGAAAAATGCATTGAGGTTCATGTTGCTGCTCCTTCAAGCGGTTCTCTCTCTTTATATGAGTTCCCGCGTATGTTATTTCAGATTGACATTCGGATGCGCGATGCGCAGATGCTCTTTGAGCGCCCGGAATGATTCGGCACTGATATCATGCTCCATTTTGCAGGCATCCTCGGCGGCTGTTTCCGGCGATACACCGAGATCAATGAGCCATTGCGACAATACCAGATGCCTTTCATAGATCCGTTCGGCGACCTCGCTGCCGCTGTCTGTCAGCGTAATATTGCCGTCCTCTGCGATATTGATAAAACCGCCGTCGCGCAGGATCCCCATTGCACGGCTCACACTCGGCTTTGATACGTCCATTTCCCGCGCAATGTCAACAGCACGCACATAATCTTCATGCTGATGCAGCAGCAATATCGTTTCCAGATAATTCTCACCGGATTCATAAAGCTTTGCCATAGCTGTTACTCCTTTTCACCTGCGGGAATGACGGCACAGACGGTCAGCGCATCGCCGGATACCCGAAAACGGATATCCTTTCCGGCAAAGCAGATGCCGTACTGCCGCTCCGGATCATCCGAATAGCCCGGACGCGGATCAAGCCGCAGAACTTCGATCGCAGCCTGCTGCTTGTCTGCCGGCAGAAGTGCAAACAGTTCCGGCGGAAAATCGACTGACAGAAAATGCTGCCGTGTTTCAGCCGTATAGCCCTCTGCGGCATCCGGTTTGCAGTCAGCAAACGGAATATACGGTTTGATATCATAGATCGGCGTACCGTCCAGCAGATCCACGCCGGAAACCAGCAGCCGCACCGGCTGTGCATCTGCATAGACTGCTTCCAGTCTGACGCAGGATAACCCGAGCGGATTCGGGCGGTACGGTGCGCGTGTTGCAAAAACGCCGATCCGGGTATTTCCGCCGAGGCGCGGCGGCCGGACAGTCGCCGACCAGCCTTTTCCAGCCTGCTTCTGTGCGGCATGAAATCCCCAGATCAGCCATAAGTATGAAAATCCTTCGATCCCGCGCAGCGCTTCCGGCTGACTGTAGGACGGACGGAAAACGATCTCGCCGCGCAGTTCCGGAACAAGTCCGCTTTGCCGCGGCAGTCCGAATTTATCCTGAAAATCCGTTCTGATCTCTGCGATCGGATCAAGACGCAGGATACCGTTGTCACTCATACATGATTTCGCTCTTTTTGTAGTAAGCGCCGAGCTTGTCACTCGTAGACATGATGAATACGACCGCGATACTGAGGATCATCGAAAGAATATAACCGGTACAGGTCAATGCAGCGCCCTCAGCATTCTTTTTCTCGGAAAGCAGTGATACAATGCCCGGCAAAAGCATGATGACCGCATTCAAAGCAAACATAAAGGAAGTAAAGCCCTTGACCTGTCTGACACGCAGAACGACCGTGATCGCAAGACCGATCATTGCCAGACCGACAAGCAGATAACAGGTATCGAAAAATTTGAATACACCGGGAACACTCTCCGGATCAGGGTATGCACCTGAGGAAAACAGGATCGTACACACACCGGCGATCGCACCGAGAATGGTCACAAGGATCGAAACGGTAAAGCCCTTTGCAGCAAGTTCTTCCTGCTGCTGAAGCCGGAGCTGTGCCATTTGCTCACGGGCACGTTTCTGCTGCTCAGCGGTCTGCTGCGGAATTTCCTTCAGGCTGTCGCTTGCACGCTTTGCCGCAGACATTTTTGCCGCCTGAAGATCCTCCTGATTGAACACAACTCTGCGTTCCGGTTCGGGAGCCGGTTCTTCGAGCAGAGCGCTTGCATCGACCTGCGGCAGTGCTTCATGCTGCGGCTTGCGTTCCGGCTGGGAATAATCCTCCGGCTCGGAAAGCAGTGCAGCGGCGGCAGCTCTCTGTGCTTCCGCCTGTGCAGCCATAGCGGCTTCAAGCGCCTGTGTGCGCTGACGGTCGATAAATTCTGCTTTCAGCTCTGCGATCTCGTCTGCCGTATAGGGCGGCTGACCTTTTGCGGCACGCTGCTGCTGCAAAATGGCGATCTGTTCATCGCTGAGTTCCTGATACTGCATCTGCGGCTGTGCCGCTTTGCGCGGATCTTCATATCCCATATCTCCGAGGAGCTGTGCTTCCAAGCTTTTCTGGTCATCCATTTTCATCGGACTCCTTTTTTCTTTATTTCAGCAGGCTATACAGCCGCATAATACTATTATATCAGAATCATCCTGAAATTGCAAGAGTTTTTGAAAAATCGCACCTGATTTTCGTGTCAGAAGTGCTGCGGCATTTTCCTTGACAATTTCTCAGCGGCGTGATATAATGATTCATATTAAAAAGCGGA
>JAZQOZ010000059.1:0-24467 GCA_045628085.1 Oscillospiraceae bacterium
AAAATGACGGAACGTGTGAGGAAAATAGATGATGTTGGAAGGAAGATACAGCTATTCAGAACCATCGGTGCTAGCAAAAGCTATATGGAGCTTGAGATGGACAAGATCATGGATATATCCGGGGATCTGGTGGATGATATCGAATGATAACTCCGCTATATATAATTGAACTGTAATGGTTGATTATATATAGCGGAGTTTTACTATGATTACAGTAAAAATTCTATAGGTGAATCCTATTCAAATGGGTTGATTTTAGAGTTGAACTGTGGTATAATTTAAATGGGTAATTTTGCGCCGTGCAAGATAGCAGGCGAATTTTTATAGTGAGGACTATTACTAGATGAAAAACAGTTATTTCAACGAGAATTCCATTCAGGATTTACTGAATGAGATTCAATTTGTCTATCAATCAGATCAGCGTCCGTGGATCATAGGATACAGCGGCGGCAAAGATTCCACGACTGTCGTTCAGCTTGTATATCAGATGCTGTTGAATCTCCGCCCGAATGAAAGAAACAAAAATGTGTATATTATCTCATCAGATACTATGATTGAGAATCCTTTGATCAAAATATATCTTAATAAAATGAACCGTATGCTAGGAGAGATGGCAGAGCGCGATCAACTCCCTATCCGTTCATGCATGGTTACTCCAGAAGCACACAACTCATTCTGGGCAAATGTCATCGGTCGTGGATTTCCTACGCCTCGCATGAATGGTACTTTCCGTTGGTGTACTGACAGACTTAAGATTTCCCCTAGTGCGAATAAGATCAAGGAAATCATGAAAGAAGAAGACAGTGAAGTCGTTGTACTGCTCGGTGTCAGAAAAGCAGAAAGTGTGGTCAGAAAACGTCGCATCGAGGGACGAGAAATTGCAAATCGACTGTTGAATCGCCACGAAACCATTCAGAATGCGTTTGTATATAATCCTATTGTAGAATTAACAACAGATGATGTCTGGGACCTGCTCTTAGAGCAAAACGGAGGTAAAACACCGTGGGGCTCTGACAATAATGAATTGGTCACGTTATACGCAGATGCTGACAGCGGTGAATGTCCGTTTGCAGGCATGTCAAATTCAGGACAAACGCAAAGCTGCGGCCAGTCCCGATTCGGCTGCTGGGTCTGCACCGTCGTTAAGGACGATAAATCACTGAATGGTTTTATTAAAACAGGTCACCGTGAGCTGATTCTGCTTGCTGAATTCAGAACCTGGCTAATGAGCATCCGAGATGTTGATGAGTATCGTGAGAAAAAACGCAGAGACGGCAGCGTATATGAAACAAAATCAGGACACATGGGATACGGTCCGTTCAACTGGTATGCCCGCCAGCTTATTCTCAGACGCTTACTTGAAACCCAGAAAAAAATGCGGTATGAATTGATAACCGTTGACGAACTGAAGGCAATTGATGAGATCTGGGATAATGAATTGGATTTGTCCAGAAGGACCCTTGTTGAATTGTACTACGATGTGATGCATGAGCGGCTTCCATGGGATAGCTGCAAGGAAGCCCTGCTGGATACAGAAACGATTCAAATCTTGGATACACTATGTCAAGAGCAAAATGTTCCGATGGAATTGGTTCGTAATATGATTTTATCAGCTTATCAAAATAAGCATTATGCCAATCCTAAAATCATGAAAACGGCTTTAGACAGGCTGATTCATCAGCAATGGCTTCATTATGATACTTTGAAGGAGATTGAAAATGAAAATACATAAACTGAAGCTGTGTAATTTCAGCTCCTACGAAGGAGAAAATGAATTTGACTTTACAGTAAACGGGAATAATTCGGTCGTTTTGATCGGCGGTCAAAACGGTGCTGGTAAGACTTCGTTGTTTACTGCAATCAAGATTGCTTTGTACGGACCGTTGGCATTTGGCTATACCGGCATGAATTCCTACTATGTCAAACGCATCAAGGATCAGATCAATACCAAAGCATTTCAAAACGATATCCTGTTCTCATATGTTTCCATTGACATTGCTGTGAAGAGAGAACGCGAGATCAAGCTGTATTCTATCACAAGAAGATGGCGTACACTTGATAAAAAGCTGGAAGAAGAATATACCATAACAGAAAATGGGCATCTGTTGGATGAAAACGAGAAAAACTATTTTGAGAATTATCTCTACTCCACACTGCCACCCAAATTGTTTGAATTCTTTTTATTTGACGGTGAAGAAGTTGGAAACCTGTTTTCAACGGAAGGTTATCATCAGTATGTGCGGGATGCACTGCTGACGCTTTGTGGGATGGATGTTTTCTCGTCTATACGAAAATTCTGCGATTCATTTGTTGATAATAGCGGAGATGAAGAAGCAAATGTTGTACAAACAGAATATCAAGAGCATCTGAGCAGAATCAAAGATATTCAAAACTCTATACAAGCAGACCAAAATAGACTTGAGGAGTGCAGTTCAGAAATAGAGGCACTCCAGTCTGAAATAGAATCAATTGAAAGCAGATTTTTGAGCGCTGGTGGAATACCGGATTCTGAAAAGAAAAAGATGCAGACACAGGAAGCAAAGAAAGAAAAGCTCCGTTCTGCGCTTGCAAGTGAACTGAAAGCATTTGCAGAAGAAACAATGCCGTTTTATATCATTCGCAATATGATTCCTGCATTGGAGGAACAGCTTCAGCTGGAAGAAAAGCTGACAATCTACGACTATGTACGCAATATGCTGTCACAGAGTTTCTTACAGGAACAACTGCAGGATAAGTGTACTGCTCCGGAGCAAGCCGCTTCGGAATTATATTCCGCACTTCTCCATCGCATCGGGCCACGCTTTGATGACAGCAGCAGCTCTGAGCGAATATTAGACTTATCTCGTGATGATGTCAGTAGAATCGACCGTGTGATAGAAAGCGTGGAGCATATAGATCCGGACGAAATCGCAAATAAAATCAAAAAGAAGAATCAATATTCTGCTGATATTATTCGCATTCATCAAAGAATGAAAAATGCTTTGACGGAAGAGGATGCTATGAGATTCCGTTCACGGTTGGAAACAGCCCGTGCACAGGTTCAGGCGTTGCAGGCGGAATCTGCAGCACTGCAAACCCGGTTGGAATCATCGCAAGTAAAACTGGCAGCAGAAGAAGACGCATCTCAGCAGCAATACCAGAAAATCATGACACTGGCTCAGGACAGGCATATTTATGAGTTGAGCAGTGGAATATCCAATGTTATGTATGCACTGATGGACCAGAAGACGAGATCCATCCGCCAAAAGCTGGCTGACTATACACTGAATAATCTGAATGAGATCTATCGAAAGGATAATCTGATCGCACATATTGAAATATCAGAAGCCTTCAAGTTTCATTTGTATCAAATGCAAGATTTCAACGTATCTGAGTTGCAAGCCTTGCTTTCAAATGTCGGCGCAAAAGAGTTTGTCAGTCAGTTAGGTAGTCAGAGCATTGAAATATTGAAGCTGTATTACCATATTAATGATGAAACGAGTCTGCTCACCGCACTCAAGGATGATACGCATCAAAACGAGGTGTTCCATCTCTATCAGCATATTGAACTAAGCAGGCTGTCCAAAGGCGAGCGGCAGATTTTCATTTTTGCGCTGTATTGGGCTATGGTTCAGATCTCAGAAAAAGAGATCCCGTTTGTTATTGATACGCCTTATGCGCGAATTGACGCAAATCATCGAGCTGAAATATCGAAAAAATTCTTCCCGCAGATCAGCAGTCAGGTCATTATTCTTTCCACAGATGAAGAAATCACGGAAGAGTATTATCGCATATTGAAACCATACATAGCCAAGGAATACCTGCTTAGCAACAGTCAGGGTGGAAATCGTACAACGGTTGAGAATCGTTATTTTTTTGAGGTGTAAACATGATATTCAGACTCAAGACGTCAAAGAGGACACAAGAAATATTTGAAGAGCTGGAGAGCCGTACAAAACTGAAACCCTATACACTTGTCAAACACGCTATCGTTTGGTCTCTGAAAGAGAATACTTCAGTTGAAGGTTTTACTTCTGACGCAAACGGATTGGATCTGAACCGTCAGACGATCACCGGCGATCATGATGCTTTTTTTAAGGCGCTGATTGAAATGAATGAGCATCGGCACTTGACAGATGACGAATTCTTCCCACAATATGTCAAAGCACATATTGATCGAGGAAGCAAGATCCTGCTTGATATGTACAATCATGCAGGCACCATGGATCAATATATACTTCATGTAATAGGGGTTGGCGATACGGTATGATCTATCTTGACCACGCAGCGACAACGCCTGTTGATCCGGAAGTTGCAGATGCAATGATGCCCTATCTCCGAGAGGAATACGGAAATCCGTCCGGAAAGTATTACTGTCAGGCAACACATGCCAAGGATGCAGTTGAACAGGCAAGAGCACATGTTGCCGATTTGATCGGTGCAAAGCCGGACGAGATCATTTTTACTGCCGGCGCAACTGAAAGTACCAATTTTATCATAAAGGGATACTTAGATTATCAGAAATACTACGGAGATGGGCGCAATCAGGTCATTACAAGTAATGCGGAACATAAAGCAACCTTGCATGTATGCCATTTTCTCAATGGGGATATCTATTCCAACAACGATCCGTCAACATCTCTTTTTTCAGGGAACAGCAAAGTGGACAGAGGCTTTTCCACTTTGTTCTTACCGGTTGATCAGTACGCTGCCGTAAGACCAGAGCAAGTTGAGCATGCTTTTACTCCGCAAACAGCTCTTGTATCATTGATCTATGTCAATAATGAAATCGGCACGATCAACGATGTGTGTGCTGTTGGTAAACTGTGCCAGGAGAATAGTATCAGATTTCATGTAGATGCAACACAAGCAGTCGGAAAGATTCCTGTCAGCACAAATGATATTTCCTGCGACTTCATGTCGTTCTCGGCACATAAACTCTATGGTCCAAAAGGAATCGGCTGTGCGTATCTGCGTTCAGATGGGTATGGTATTCCGCCAATCACAGCATTACTGCACGGTGGCGAGCAAGAATATGGATTCCGTGCGGGTACACTTGCTGTACACAACATTGTTGGCTTTGGAAAAGCTGCTGAAATTGCCAAGCGCAGAATGGCCGAAGATCAAAAGCATATGGAAGACATGGATGCCTATTTTTTACATGGATTAATTTCAATCTCCGGCTTGAAGCTGATCAATCCGACCGAAAGTAGAATGAAGGGCATTTTTAGTATTCTCGTTGAGAGAGAAAACTTTAATAATGAACGCTTTATCCGCCGTATAAGTGATGAAGCAGCAATATCCACAGGTTCAGCTTGCAGCGCCGGCGAACCCTCACATGTCATTGAAGCAATTGGGCAGCGTGATCAGGTACACCGGATTCTTCGCGCTTCTCTGGGCAGAAGTACGACCAGAAATGATATAGATGCATTCCTGAATCTTCTCAAGTAACAACTTAGGAGGCTTATCATGGCAGTGATGAAGGATCAAAAACCGACAAAATATGCAGGAGAACAGCATGTATGGGATAAACTGCATCAAAAACTCCCGGATGATATCGTTTGCTACAACCATCGTGAATTGAACGGGAGAGAATTCGATTTTTGCCTGCTCATTCCTGAAATCGGTTTTTTGATTCTGGAAGTAAAGGGTTGGGTCGCGCGGGATATTATCAAAGTCAAATCCCCCGGTGAGATTATCCTGCGAGATACAGACGAGCCGGTGGGCTCACCCAAAATGCAGGCTCGAGGTTACCGATTCGATCTGCTGAATAAACTTCATGAGAATTACCATATTGACCCTCCGGTTATGGACATGGTATGTTATCCATTTCTTTCTCAGACGGACTATGATCATACTGGTTTGTCAGTAGTATCTGAGCCTGAATTCACTATATTTGCAGAAAATCTCGAATCTGAAAACGCTTTAAGCCGTAAAATATCTCGTGCGTACTTTTCAATGTATCATGCGGCATCAGATGCCTGTACAGGAAAAGTATATGATACATGCAGAAAATTCTTTGAAAAAGACTATATTGTGAAGCCACCCATGCAAACTGCGGTACCGTATTCTTGTCTTTCAGTATTCACAACGCCAGTTACATTGGCAAATATCAAAGTGATCACTGACTCTTATTTTGCCGGAACAAAGCAGATTCTGTTTGTTCAAAACGCAAGCGATCTGCAAATGCTGGCAGATAATCTGACAGGACTGCTTCGAGAGAAAAACATCACGTCTGTACGCGGAGGGCTTCAGTTTGGAACACAGCAAGAGCCGATTCGTGTTACTAATAACAGATTATCACTCTTTCAATTTGAAGCAATTTACATCGGAACAGAGGTATTTCCAGAAAGCTTTACCGTGTATGACGGTGCGTTGAGCGAATCTCAAAAGCAGATCATGGATCATCTTCCGCAGAAAAATTGTTTTAACCTGGCACAGTATCTTGTTGAACACGCTCCGATTGGAACAGATATTCAGGTTCGTGCGGGAGCCGGTACCGGAAAAACCTATTCTATGGTCTCGCGTATTGCGTATTTGTGTCATCCAGCTTCCAACTCAGGTATATATGCACCGGCGGATGAGATTGCAATGCTCACATTTACTGCTGATGCTGCGGTCAATATGAAAAATCGCTTGAAGCGAATGTTCATGAATTATTTTGTGCTGACAAATGATACACGCTATTTGAATCTGGTATCAGATGTCGAGAAAATGCGCATCTCAACCATTCATAGTTTTGCCGGAGATGTTTTTAAGGGCACAGCACTTGCATTGGGCATCGGTACAAATTTCTCTACCATTAATGGCTATTATGAAAGGAATATCCTTTTCGATAGATACTTTGACGAGTACCTTGTTCAAAAGAATCAGGATAGCCCTCTATTCTTTGAAGAACTGCCGATGTCAATATACGATTTTCAGCGGTATCTGCGACAGATTGCTGGTATGCTTTACAATAAAGGCTGTGATATCAAAAAACTTCCAATGTCTGCTTTTGGAGCACCACCAGAGGCTATGCCGTATTTGCAGGAGATTATTGAAAAGGTGATTATTCCGACAGAACAGGAATATGACAGAACGCTTGCTGAGAACAATGCACTGCATCTTTCTGAATATATGATCTATCTGCGGAAATGCATCGCTTTTGAGGGATTCAACAGCAATTTGTTTCACTACAAATATGTTTTTATTGATGAGTTCCAAGATACTGACGATGCACAAATCGCTGCATTTTTAGCAATGCAGAAGAAGATTCATTTCAATTTCTTTATTGTCGGCGACCTGAAGCAGAGTATTTACCGTTTTCGAGGCGCTACGATGGATGCTTTCCGCCGAATGGGAACCGAATCAGATTCTTGGATTGAATATAGTCTGACGATTAATTACCGTACAGATGCAAGGCTACTTGACCAATTTGATTTGCCGTTTTCTTCAATGGGCGCTAAATCTCTTTTGCCATATATCCCGGAAAAAGATCGCTTGACAGGAGCAACCCAGAACGACAAGATCACGGATAGTGACTTAATTGTCTGTATCCCATATACCTCGGCAGAAGTCACTTCAGGTGCGTACTATGACACACTCTTTGAAGAGATTGCAAAGCAAAAAGTCGCGATTGAACAACGGATGCAGACCGAAAAACTGTCTGATGCAGAACGTACAATTGCAATTTTGACTCGTACAAATTTACAGATTGAAACGATCATGCGGGAAGCAAAAAAACGTGAGCAGCAGATTGAGAGTAGCTCTGGCGGTGATCTTTACCAGTTGCAATCTACGCTTGATTTGTGTAAACTTACTTCTGCACTTTGCCATCCGTACCACTATACATATCTGTATGCACTGATTCGTTCCAACAATGTGGGCGTGGAATTAGACCCCCGCGCATTCCTTGAATTAGATAACAGTGGTAAAACGCAGCTATGTGTACGCTGTCTCGATGAGTTCTATAAGGCCACACTTAGAAAAACGTGGAGCGATATTATATACGAGGCACAGCATGAACCAGTTTTGAAGGTTCTGCACAGCATTTACGAAGGCACTGAGCCATGGAAACGTTATTCAGAAGGATATATTCAGCAGAATCATTACCGCGCCAATTATGATCTGCTATTTGAGGAGCTGTCTCAGCGCAATAAAAAGAATTATCTGACCTTGGATTCAGTAAACGAAGCATTGTTCATCTGTATCACCACCGGTGCTGAACGCGAACCGAGAAATCCTGAACTGGAGCAGAATGGAGTTCGGATTCTATGTACAACTGTACATAAATCGAAGGGCCTAGAATATGGTACCGTTGTGCTTCCGTTTACAGATCAAGATAATGGATCATCGAAAAGAAATGGCATTGAAGTAACATTTGTAGAGGACAAAGTTGGTTACTGTATCACTGTCGGAGAAGATCAGTACACGAATTCATTCTTTGATGCGGAAACCGAAGGAAAAGAAACACTCATGGAAGAAGCACGAATTCTGTATGTTGCCATGACACGAGCGATCAATCGTTTTGTTTGGTGCAGAAAGGAACCAACCAGAAATTGGAGCTGGGGCGGTTTGCTGGAGGAACTGTATCATGATTAAATTATATACATATGCTGATCCATACCGTATCGATAAGGAACGTTTCTGGCCGGAAATAGAGAATGCACCGCAATATTGTGTGTCGCAAACAATGGTCAACGGTATGGAATGCACCTATCCTCATTTTAAGACGCAGCAGCAACTTACCACAATAAAGAATCTGCTCAATGCACTCTATTCTGATTGGGAAGATCTAAACACCCGAATGCGGCAGATGATGGAAGTAGATGCAGCGATTCATGAAATCACTGGTGAAAACGAGTCGGTTCAGCGTTCTCTTGCATATAATGAGGCTTCTCTTGTTGATTGTATCAGAATGTTTCAAGAGCTAGGGTTAGAAAGTGTCCCTTTCACTACCCAAGATTTGAATATTGATCAACAGTATCTAGCAGAGATTTATGCGCAAATATTAAAACGTGAAGAAACTGCGTTTGCATTCTCTCATGTAAAGACTGAACAAGAGCTTCAGATTGCGCTTGAAGCGGCCCTAATGAAGCGCCGGAAACATGATAATCTGAATTTCTCAAGTTTAAAAACGAACACTGTCGTATTGCACGGCATTCATCAATTTTCTCCCGCTATGCTTTGTGCAATTGAGGATATCAGCAGATACTGCACCGTGATTCTTCTTTTCAATTACCAGGAGCAGTACAAAGCGATTTATCAAACATGGATCAATATTTACTCACTCTTTGAACAGCCAATTCAAACAGATTCCGCCAATCAGCCTAGGCCGATGCGCTTGATGGTAGACTCCTATGAATCTAATTTGCTAGCTGACAGAATAGGTAAGCTGGCAGAGGGACAATACGATGGACAACAATATCAGGAAATCGAAGTTATAGAATTTGCAAACATGACTGAATTTGCCGGATATGCCGCAGCATTATTTGAAAGAGCGCATGAAGATTTGTCACAGATGCGAGAGCAACTGTATTCTGCATCCGGAAAAGTGAATGACATATTGCGCGCATATTTCCCAGAACAATTTGGAGAACGGCATTTTCTTGACTATCCAATTGGGCATTTCTTTGTTGCTTCAGCAAATATGTGGGATCCTGATACACAAAGTGTAAAGGTTGACAGTTTATCAGATATCAAGGAATGCCTGGAATGTGGTATTATTACTGAGCAACGGCGAGGACAGCATATAAACAGCTTGAACCAAATCATTCCTTTCATTGAAAAGGAAGCAACACTTGAGGATGTTATAAAAAAACTGAAGCGTCTAAAAAAATACGTGAATCGCGGTACATCAGATGTTAATATAAAAAGAGTCGGATATATGGCCATTTCCAAGGAGGATTTGGCTTCTCTAATTCAGGCTATGGAGGAACTGAATACGATAATCTTCTCATTCTTCGAAGACTTTGAAGAAGGAGGCGACAACTTCCGCCGATTCTATCAGCGCATCCAAAGCTTTATCGTCAAACGTGTGTCCAATTTGGATGATCTGGATGATGAAATGAGAATTGTCATTAATAAATTGCTGGAACGAATGCAGAAATCCGATTTACCGGATACGGGTACGTTTGTGTGCTTGCGTCAAACAATGAGCTATTATCTCAGTCAGGATGACCATCTTGAAAAAGGTGCACACTGGATTGTCAGAGACTTTGAGCAGATCGATGGCGATATTCTCAGAAGTCTTGAACAGAATAGAAAGGCAGACAAAACATGCTATCATTTTTGCTGCCTGAGTGATAAGGACATTTGTGCTTCAAAAGATACTCGTCTACCGTGGCCGCTTGACATACATTTCTTTGAATATGCTTGCGAACCGCTGGACTGGAAGTATCAGATATTCTTAAAATCGAAAATGGAATATCAGAATTTCAAAAAATATGCTCTGCTGTACGGTTTAGAATTCAATCGAATCGGTTTTAGATTAAGTTATGTGAAAACAGAGCATGAAAAAGAGAATGACGTATTCCATTATTTAGCTTTGTTGGGAGCAAAGATCACACCATATCGTGAGTTCCGCAACAGAACGCCGGTGCAGACGCTCCAATTCCAAGTTGATCGAATCATACCCACGCCGCGGTTTGACGAAATTGATCGTATCAAATGGGCAATGTGCCCATACCGCTTTGCTATGGAACGCTTGGTGCAGGAAGAAACCGTATTCAGAGATCGTTTCTTGATCCTGAACTATATGCGTGCCTTGCTCATCAATCGTGTACGGGAGCAATTAGTTGGAGAGCAGTGCCGCAGACCAATCATCCAAAATGAATTAGAAGAACAGTATAGGCGTCTTTCTGATCAGTTTCATATTTTGAACGAACTTGAAAAGACACAGTTGATTCATGAGTCCTACAAAGAGATTATGGATGATATCACGAAAAACAAATGGTCGGTTTTCCCGCAACTGAATCAGACTTATCGCTATGGTATGCAAAAAAGAGAGATTTTTTTAAGGGTCATCTCCAATGATTTTATTGCTAAGCAGATTCACCACGAGGTACCGAGCAGTAATGCACTGTTGGAATCTTTGCAAAATGAATCAGAATATGCGCCGATTACTGGCGCATACTGCACAATGTGTGCAAGCAAAGATGTTTGCTTAAAACGTCTGAAGGAGACATAAAAAGGGAGGGATCATGAATGTTGAAAGTAGGGATGTATGTTAGATGTCCAGTTGACGCAGAAGATATGGAACAGCCCAGGGACTTTGCACTGGCAAAGGTCTCCCAGATCAACTCTTTTGCAGAAACTGTGTCTGTTCATTTTTATGACTGCCGTGGCATCCGTGAATACTATAAAATGCCGGAGGAATACGAATATCCTGCACGTGTATTGCAGCATGCCACAATTCATAAACAGGCTATTGTTCGTTATCTTAGTACTGAATACACAGTACAAGCCTGTGCTGGAAAGAATCAGGACGGTTATTATGAGTATTATATTTCCGCGCTGAAAACAGATACAGTCATCCGTGTAAGTGAGCAGGAACTTGAAGCCTCCTTTCAAGACAGCGAAATTGATCCCATCTATCAAATGATGAACTACGAATTTCAAAATCCCGTTTGGTATTTCGGCAGACGAACGGTTAGCCGCACGGTCCACTCGATTGAAAACGCTATTCGTGGTTTTAAAGAACTGTCAGGTTGTAAAATCTATCTGAAACCTTATCAACTGAAAACTGTCATGCGTTGTCTATCGCAGCAACCGTGCAGAAATATGATAGCTGACGAAGTTGGTCTTGGAAAAACAATAGAAGCAGCATCTGTTCTGAAGATCTATATGACCGATCGACATAAAGCAAGGATCGTAATCATCGTTCCAGACGCACTTACTGAGCAGTGGCGGACAGAACTGGCATTTAAATTCAATCTTTTTGAACAGCCAGACAGAAATGAAAACAGAATCCAAATCGTTCCATTCAGCCGTATGTCCAGAGTGAGTGCAGACAGCACAGTCGATTTTCTGATCGTTGACGAAGTACATCAATGTCTGCAAAACAAGACATATTATACTTTGATTCTTGAATTGAGCAGGAAGGCAGCAAATGTCCTTATGCTGAGTGCAACACCGGTTCAGGATCGAAAAGAAGAATTCTATCGTCTGCTTTGCTTGATTCAGCCAAAGAAATACACCACTATGCCTTCTGATACTTTTTCTCATATGCTGGAGCAGCAGAGTAAAATCGTTCGCAATGTCTATGAAGCACTTGGAAGCTTTGAAGATTATCGGGAAGAGATTGAAGGTGCGGAAGGGAATCTGTCAGAAGATGCTCAGGATATATTTGATGATGAACTGGCGGAAAGCTTTGAAAAGATCAGCAGACTCATCCAGGATGACCGCTTTGAGAAAATGGTACAGTGCATAGATATTCAGTCGGACGACCATGGTATCGCACGGATTCAACGTGCTATAGCATATGTATGTGAGCATTATCAGCTGGAACATTGCATCATCAGAAACCGCCGCAGTGTTTTGGACAACGATACAAAAAACCATAGAGAGCTTGCATCTCTCCCGTTGTCACTGTCTCATGCATACAATAACACACAGCTTCAGCTTTATCGTAAACTATCTGATTATATCGAAGAAAAACAGGGGACCTACGAATCATTTCTCCAGTTCGGGAAACCATTGATCACTGCATTTTTCAGTTCTGCCGCCGCATTTTGTGAAGAACTATCTCTCACACGATCCGATGTTCCAGAGGGTATTTTTGAGCTTGCAAAACGTTGGCAAAGCGAAGAAACCCGTGAGATTAAACAGATCACCTCTGCGATGGAATCTCCATATGATTATCCGTCGCGTTTGGTCAGCATACTGGACTATATCGACCAAGAGGCATATGACAAGAAGGTGCTTCTTTTCACATCGTTTCCGAAAACCTATGAGGTCTATCAGCAGGTGTTCTCAGCCTTTTACCCAGATCAATGCTGTTTCTTCCGCAGGGGCATGAATTCAGAAACACTAGAGCTGCAAGCATATCGTTTTCAGACAGAAAAACAATATCGAATTATGCTGTCAGACGAATCCGGCGGCGAAGGACGTAATTTTCAAAATGCAGATATTGTGATTCATATTGATCTGCCTTGGAACGCTAATACGTTAGAACAAAGAATAGGCAGACTTGATCGAATTGGACGTCAAGGCGACAGACCTGTTGTTTCGGTTGTTCCTTATATTGAAGAAACCTTAGAGGAAGACCTGCTTCATGTATGGTCAGAAGGTCTTCGTATATTTGTGGAATCGCAAAGCGGACTAGAGATCATCATGAATGAGATCGATGAAAAGATACTGCGCAGCGTTTCTGAAGATTTGAAATATGGTCTGTCAAATATGATCCCTCAGTTGATGGAGGATATGGATACACTGAAAAAAACAGTCAAACTGGAACAACACTTTGATACGGCTGCTTATCAGTATCAATCACTTAACCAACAGCTTGACCGGGCAGTCCGTGAGTATACAGCCAATGAAACAGAATTATTTGCGGCTTCCATGATGAATTGGGCTGAAAGAACCGGATTTAAGGGCAGACAGATTTCCGACAACGTCGTTCGTTTTGACCGAAGTTCTTTCTCTCCCAGTTCTGCTATGCGAACACATTTTGTCCCTCCCGATATGCAGGCAGAGATCACCCATCGACTTAATCAACTACAGAATCGTGTCCGTCTTTTGAACGGCGAACGCGGTATCGAGCAGAATCCTTATTTTATACAGGGCACCTTTGATCGTTCCCTTGCACTCTCGAATGACTATCTTCATTTCTTTGCGCCGGGTGATGCGATTTTCGACAGCATTGTTCAGAACGCATTGTATTCCTACAGAGGTCGCTGTGTAGCAATTGCTGTACCTTCGAGTTTTCAGTGGAATGGTATATTCTTCACATGGCAGCTACGTCCAAACATCTCTATCCTACTTGAAAACGGAATTGATGTCAGAATGATCGGTGAATACATCGGATATCTTCCCGGTAAACAAATTATTAATGCCACCGTATGGGACTCTGGAGAAATTGAAGCAGATGACAGAGTGATGAGATGCTTTGCCTCATTGGAACACTTGACAACTTCTCAGATCAAGAACAATGCAGAGCATCTCGGCAAACGAAACCGAAGCAGCCCTATCCTTGGCATAAATGACAAATACGGCTGCTCAGATTTGGAATGGTTTTTGCAGGAGTATCCGAGAGATCGATGGCGGTCATTTGTAAAAGATAGTTATCATCGAGCGAAAGAAGATGCAATGCAAAAACTTAAAAAGCAGACAAAAGTCAATGCTATGAAAAACGCCCTTCTCGGTGCAGTTTCATCTCAGCAAGCTGTACAAGCGTTCTTTTCGCAGGATAGTGAAAACAATCGCATTCAGCAAACAAATGAATTGTTGCTGAAAGCAATGCTTTCACCAATGATAGAACTTGACTCTGTCTGCTTTGTAAGGATGGTGGATGTCTCATTATGACAGACCGTGAATGGATCATCCAGATTCAGGAGTGCATTCGCTCCGATGATAAGCAATGTATGAATGCACTCAAACAAGCAGAGATTGCTTCGTCTGGGTCAGAACAGTATCGTTTCTCCGTTGCGTACAGAATGCTGTTATATTGGTTTCGCTACCGCTCTGGCAGTATTACTAAGACAGATTTTTATAGCTGTCTGCGCAGCTTTCTATTGGTATGGAACACAGATCTTGTTTTGTCGGATCTTCATGTAGAAGCCAATCACTATGGACTCATTCAGAATCACAGTACGGGAAATGTGATTGTGAATTATAATACTCCGCAGTATTTGAACGATCGTTTCCTGAAAGCAGCATATATGCAAGAAGCAAGCTCAGAGACAAACACATCTTCTGTACAGTATGATCTCAGTACAAATCCATTTGTCGCATCGCTGACGGGTTTTACACATTTTAAGTCAATGGCACAAAAGCTGGCAGTGACAGGTGCATTAAAAACACCAGACGGCTATACTACCCTGATCGCTATGCTGACCGGTGGAGGAAAAAGTCTTGTTACACAGACTGTTTCCTATCAAAAGCGTGAGGGGCTGACGCTTGTCATTGTCCCAACCATTTCACTAATGTTGGATCAGGAGCGAAATGCAAAAACGATCATTCACTCTAACACTGCAAACGAGATATTCAGCTATTTTAGTCAAAAAGACATGGCACCGTTTTTATCAGCATTGGAGAATCGACGTGCAAGAATCCTCTTTGTCTCCCCAGAGGCACTGATTCGCAATCATATCTTAAGAGAAGCAATTTTGAAGGCGAATCGTTCACAATATATCAAGAATCTGATCATAGATGAGGCACATATTGTTACCGAATGGGGCTCGTCATTTCGTGTAGATTATCAGTGTTTAGATTCCTTTCAGCGTCTGCTGCTTTCAGATAATCCATCACTCCGAACCTTCTTAATGTCTGCGACATACAGTAAAGATACTGTTCGTCAACTCCGGCACTTCTATTCGAATGAAGACAACTGGATCGAAATTCGATGTGACCGATTACGTCATGAGCTTCGCTACTGCATTATAAAGGCAAACGGCTACCGTGACCGTCTTGATAAGTTGGAGGAGTTAGTCGGTATACTGCCCCGTCCTATGATCATCTATGTAAATGCGCCAGATACAGCTGATCGAGTACAGGAACATCTTCATTATTTTGGAATCAACAATACCAGAGTATTTACTGGATTAACATCCAATTCTGAACGAGAAGAACTGATTCGTCAGTGGGCAAATCAGGACTTTGATCTGATGATCGCAACCTGCGCTTTTGGCGTTGGAGTCGATAAAAAAGATGTCAGAACTGTTTTGCACCTCTATGTTCCGGAAAACCCGGACAAATACTATCAGGAAGCGGGACGCGGCGGACGTGATGGTCTGCCGTGCCTCAGTGTTATTCTGTATACAGAAGAAGATATTGAGAAAGCATTCAAGCGTAAGCAGAAGGTGCTGAAAACAGATAAGTTATCGGGACGATGGTTCAGCATGCTGCAAAATCCCAAGGCATTGCGAAAAACTGGATATATCCTGATCGACACTTCTGTAAAGCCAAGCTATAATGAAACAGACGGCTTTTGGGCTGATGTTTATGACGCAGATATTGGTTGGAACGTTTATGTTCTTCTGCTGCTTCGGCGAAAGAGTCTGATCGACATATTGGATGTAACATACGAAAACAACCACTATTTGTTTAAGATTCGGCTGCGCGATTATACAATCAATACACCATCAGACGAGGCGAACGCTTTGTTTGAGACAATCAGAAAAGAAGAATGGGATAAGATCTATCGAGAATACGAGCAAATGCGCAGTTCTCTTCGAAAAGCAGACAGGATATGCTGGTCAGAAATGTTCAACGAAGTATACCATTTGACGGAGGAATACTGCGCTGGATGCAATGCACACAGCAATATCATCAACGAAGAAACAGCGCATTTTCCGCTGCTGCAAAGCATTCCTGCATTGCCACACCCATGTGGTCAAAGAATTTCAGATTTGATGGGTTATGCACAGCAGATGCTGATCATTGCAGATCTGGAAGAACAGAAAGCTCTGATTCCACACATTGTCAAAAGTGGAATAGCCGGCATTGTCAGTAATCAGGAAAATGAAGAAATTGATCGCATTGTACTGTCTGCACAAGCGGATTCCGATTGCCTGCTCATGCATCAGCGCGGATTCTATGAATTAAGCAGTAAAGGACAGTTATATCTGACCGGAGCCCTTCTGATTGTGCTTCCAGACGATGAATATGAAACATTAAAAATGTATGAAACTGCGCAAAAACTATGCAGATGCTGTCAAACAAAGATCATATATATAGCTTGTCAGGATCATTTTCTCTCAAAACGAGGAAAACGCTTGTCTGAAATGACAGATGGTCCTTGCAAGCTGGCGTATCTGCTGATGAAAGGAGAATAGGAATGTTTCAGGGAAGAATTGAAACAATGCCAATCCCAGAGCGAGTGTATGAACTATGCAGAATCATCTCTGATGCCCCTGCACCCTTGAAAGATATTCGAGAAAAAGCTGAGCCATCTCAAATAAATGGTTCATCCACTGCGTATTTTGGTTCAATCTTAACCGCAGCCAAGGAACTTCAGCTTGTTGAGGAGACCGATGATAATATACTTACATATATCGGTGAACGACAGATTCTGAGAAACATCAGATCTTTCCGAAGATACTGCAATTCTGTCGTCTATCAGGACACACAAACGCCATTCTATCAAATCGCTCGTTGTTTCTTGGATTCTGATCTGAAATGGATCCAGTATGGCACCCTGTCAAGCGAAGATGTCATGGATGATATTCGCCGTAATACAAGTATTCAAACTGTTTATCAGGATCAGTTACGAGGTATGCGATTCTGGGTTTCCTTTCTCGGATTCGGTATGATTCATGAAAAAGGAACATCGATGGTGTTTTTGCCAAATATGTACACCGCATTGAAGGACTTTCTTGTTATGGCAAAACCAGAGGTCAAGCAAGAATATACGGTATCTGAATTTTGCGATTTGCTTATGCCTTATGCCCATGTTGCACTTCATAATGCGAAAGAAACGCATCAGTTTAATTATGCTATGTCTGCTGCGCTCCGTATGATGCATGACAATAAAGAGATCCAAATGAAGCGCATTCCAGACAGCGGAGAGATTTGGAATTTGTATCACCAGGAGGACCATGTGTTGATATCTGAGATATCTCACATTGTCGTTCTAAAGGAGGTGCAGTAATGCGTTCTGAAATTGTTCAGCGCCGCATGAAAGAGGTGCTGCGAGTCGATTCCATCAACAGTTCTCAGGGCGATTTTCTCGCATCTCATGTTCCATTTCAAAAGATGATTGTTATCAATGGGCATGATGCAATGCAGACTAGAACTGAGATATCTGAAGAGGCGGTTTTCCAGACATTCTTTGATAATCCAGAGATGGCTGACCAGCATCAGCTGATGATTGTAGAGGGCGCTAGCGGTGCTGGAAAATCTCATTTTATTCGTTGGATCCATGCAAGGCTCAAGAATCTAGGAGACCCGAACGAGGTCATTTTGCTTATTCGCCGCAGTGACAATACACTGAAGGGTACGATAAAACAGCTGCTTGCAATTGATGAAGTGCAGAGTATTCAAAACCGTGAGGTTTATGAGAGACTTGTGCGGGCAAATCAGTCAATCAGTGAGCAAAAACTGAAAGCCCAGATCTATCACCGCTTTCTTGCTGAGATTCAGAGCGATGAAGAAGACGAGATCTTAAATGCAAGCAGACGAAAAGGATTATACGCTCTGCTGTCTAACAGTTTTTTTGAAGCACATATGATGGAATCAGGAGGGGCAGTTGAGAGAATCTTCAACAAGGTCACATCTTCCGAGAATGCAAACAATCAGGACACTGTGGCACAATTTGATCTGGAGGATTTTGTTCTGACAACGGATTTTGTGGAAGAAATCGACAGTGCCGGTGCTGACCGTAAGGCGGTGAAACTGGCGAACTGGCTGATTCCTGACGAAGAAGACGGACGAGAACACGCACAGAAAATAGCAGATTATTTGAATCAGCACGTTGAAGAAGTAATCCAAAGCTGTGCTGGTATCGAATCAGGTGATTTTGAGCAGATCTTCAAAGAAATCCGGCAGGAATTGAAACGGCAGGGCAAAAAACTCACGTTGCTGATTGAAGATATTACATCATTTACAGGTATTAATCAGGCGCTTTTGAATGTACTGATCACGGAGCATACCGGTATGAATGAAACTGACCAGATGTGCAGATTAGTCTCTGTTGTTGGTACTACATCAGAATACTACAAACAGTTCCGTGATAACTACAGAGACAGAATCTCAACGCAGATCACACTACAGGACGAATCAATCGGAGAACAACAGCTGCTCCTATTTGTGGCGAAATACTTGAACGTCATGTCTCTGGAATCTGAAACGATCACAGAATGGATGCGAAACGGTGCAAGAGAAGAGGAATATCCGAGTCATCAGGTATCCGAAGGTGAAAACTGGGACTATGTCCTCTATCAGCACAAAAAGCTCAGTCTCTATCCGTTCACAAAAAACGCTGTCAAAAATCTGTACAGCAGAATGGGTATTACTCGCACGCCGCGTTATATCCTTCGCGATATTGTCGAGCCGGCAGTACATGACATCATTGGAAACCGATCCGGTTTTCCGGCATTTTGCAAAGGTATTCGCAGCGGATTGTCTGAAACTGTTGATTCCCGTATCAACAACCTCGTGAAATCATTGCCTATTTCAGAGGAAGATCGGAGTGAATACAGAAGGAGAGTCAGCTTCTTGGTCGGAATATGGGGCAATGGTACACTAGAATCTGGCTCCAATACATTGAGCGGTCTTTCACTGACCATTTTTAAAGAATTGGGATTACAGGATTTCTCCAATATTGTATTTGGTCAGATCCCTGCATCAACGGCAACGGTACAACAACCGGCACAGAATGTCGTCTCTGCCGTATCGGATTCGATTCCTGAGAACCCGCCTTCAGATACTCCCGTTGTCCAGGAGGATTCTGAACAGCAAAAAAGACAGAAAGCATATGATGATTTTTATAAGCTCGCTGGGAATTGGCACTTTGAAAATGGTGTGTTTTCAGATTTATTGGTTAAATCCAACATTCGAGAAGCAATCAACGACTTTGTGATCTCGGCAGTAAACTGGCAGCAGGAAGGAATCTCTCTGCAAACGGTGGCATATATCAGAGATTCAGATAAGCGAATGATCGGTTTCGCCAACCAAAACAGAGGTAAGGACCAAATGCTTGTGAAGCTGGAAAACACAGAGGAAAACTATCAGCTTCTGCTTGCTTTCGGAAAATGGGTGCATCTTGGAAAAAAGTCATGGGATTTTGTCGGAGCAGAGACAGCTATTTATCATGTAACACGTTGGTTGACCCTGTACCGTCCACAGATCATAGATGCTGTGAAAGGTACAACACAACCTCCGCTCTATCTAAAATGCGCCATGATCGCAGAGTTGTATCGTAAAATACTGAATGGAGAATACATCGGTGCATCTCTTAAGGCATTGAAAACAGATGATTTGCTTTCAGTACCAGCAGCGAAAAACGCTTCCGGTCATTCTGAAAAATGGAGTAGTTTGCTTGATAGTATATATTTGAATCCTGAACAGATGAAAGAGATTCAGCGGCTATCCGTACAGTATTTCAATCTCATCCAAGGTACCAGTGAAAGATCTCCAAAGTATCTTCTGAAATATACAGAATTGCAGGCTGTGCTTCGTGAACTGCGTGCGTCCGGTCTGACACTGACAGCAGAAGAACTATCTCAAAGGGATGTGATTGCAAAAAGAGAAGAGATCATTCAGTTTGTCCGAGGACTGCTCCCAAGATTAGATACGGCTGCCAAAGCAGAACAGGAATCAGCACAAGCGTTTTTTCATGAAATTGTCGGATTTTTTGGCTTTGAGGAAGATGATGAGATCGATCCATCTGATATTCGTGAGTTGTTGGATAGTATCATGCTCTTTTATCAAGAGGCCGAACGATATGGAGTTAATCTCGCATTTGCCAATAAATATCAGACAATTAATGAGCTGAAAAGCAATGCATCGGTTCTCGCAAACGTCATCTCAGCGTTAAATACGAAAGATTCTGATCATACTACGCTGAGTCTTCTGCTTCATTTTGCGGATAATCCGATGCGAAGAATCATGTCACTGATCAATCTGCTTCGACAGACGGTGCAAGATGTCGAACGTGTCGTATCCCAAAAGGAGACAGAAAAAGAAGAATTAAAGCGAAAAGGCGGATGGTCAGAACATAAGGATCCTAGATTTGCAGACGAAAAAGCCGGATTTGATGCGCTTTGGGCAGTCTTTGAGGAGGTGGACAGATAATGCAAAATAGAATCAGCTTTTGTGTGAGCCTGATGCAAGAAATTGCCAAAAATAAGAATGCTGTAATAGAAAATGAGCGTGAAGCCTCCAGGAATAATGTTTTTTTCACTTCATATACACTATTTGCAGAAACCGTAAATAGTTATTTGACGGTACAGAAATACTTTGGTTTTCATGCATCCGAAGAAACAGTTCAGCTGTTACGCACTCTTATGTCGGAAACAGCACAGATTTTTCAGGCACAGAAGGTCATCAATCCCCAGAGGTACAGGGAGCAGGTTCAAAAGTGTACGGATGCTCTAAAAAAAGAGTGGACTGAGAACAGCACAAACTATGCAGCGCAACCTCGTGAAGATCTTGGAATCCTGAAGATGATCACACAAAATAAGATGTTGATCTCACAGCTGATTCAAAAGCTTTCTGGATGCCAATCATGGCCTGTCAGTGCAGAATCCGCTTCAGAGTATATGCAGGCTCAGCAAAAAGCAGAAGAGCTTCTATCTGAAATGCGGTTTGATGCTGTTATCTCAGCTTTTCTATCAAAGGTGAAATCTGGGAATGCCGCACTTGCTGATCTTACTCCTGAAGTTTCAACTTGGCTGACAGAAAATCGATTAATGGACAAGATATTCCTGCGAATTCAAGTATAATACCCAATATGATTGGTATTGCAAGGGAGGGATGCTCAATGCCGAGCTATAAGAAATTAGTCAGAGACAGGATTCCCGAGATCATCGAAGCCGCCGGGAAAAAGCCTGTCACGCATATTTTGGATGAAGCTGCATATCTGTCTGAGCTGGACCGCAAGCTGAACGAAGAGTGTGCGGAATATCAAGAGAGTAAGAACCTGGAAGAACTGGCGGATATGCTAGAGGTCATGCATGCGATTGCAGAAGCACGCGGTTATTCCATTGCAGAGCTGGAAGCAGCCCGCATGGATAAAGCAGCCGAACGCGGCGGATTTCGGGAACGTATCTACCTTGACGGCGTGGAGAGTGGAACATGAATAATCAATATCATGCAGCATCCGGCAGCTCTGCAGAGGATCTGTTTATCGAGCTGTTTTCGGATACTTTCGGTGCTGAGAAAGCCGGATATCTCTATACACAATATCACTTCTACGATATTTACCAGAATGAACGTTTTGCGGATTTCTTTCTGGAAAACGGCGGCAAGCGTATCGCGATCGAAATTGACGATGAGGCAAGTCATAACCAGACGCTGGTATCGGGCAATAAGTTTTATGATGACCTGCTGAAACAAAACAGCATGATTCATCTTGGGTGGGAGGTCTACCGTTGGGCAGTCCGCCAGATGCAAATTCAGCCAGATACCGTGCGGGATGAGCTGCGTGTCTTTCTCGGTTCCTGTCCACAGTTTCATGAAATCGAGGACTATCTGCCGGTACAGCGTGGCAGCTCGATCGAAGGAACTAATCTTGAACTGAAAGAGCATCAGAAACAGGCACTTACCGCACTCGCTGCCATGCGCGAAAAAAACGAAACGATCGCACTTTTGTATCATGCAACGGGAACCGGAAAAACTGTTACAGCGGTCAGTGATGCAAAGAAATTCGGACAGCGCACACTGTTTTTGGCACATACCCGTGAACTGGTAGAACAGGCTGCAGATACATTTCGTGCGCTCTGGCATCCGGAACTGGTCGGCATATATATGGATACTGTTAAGCAGCTGGATGCGTACATCGTCTGCGGCAGCATTCAGAGTGTTGCTCTGAATCTGGAACAGTTTCATCCAGAAGATTTCGGATATTTGATCATCGACGAAGCGCATCATGCCTCTGCGGAAACCTATCAGAAGGTTCTGCGGTATTTCCGTCCGGCATTTACGCTTGGTCTGACAGCAACACCGGAACGCGCCGACGATCAGAACATACTGGATATCTTCAAGAATACGGCACACCGTCTGGATATTCAGACAGCAGTTGAGATCGGCGAACTTGTGCCGGTACGATGCATCCGTATTCATACGAATATCGACCTCACAAAAGTGCGGTTCAATAGCGTACAGTACAATATCCGCGATTTGGAAAGTAAGATTTTTGTTCCAGAACGTAATACTTTGATCGTGGATACATTCATGGAATATGTCAGTAACAAACGCACTGTAATATTCTGCGCAAGTGTCAAACACGCAGAACAAATCGCTGAGATGATACGGGGGCGCGGCGCTTCGGCTGCTGCTGTATCCGGCAGTATGAAGGCGTCAGAACGCAAAGAGTATCTCGCCAAGTTCCAACGCGGCAGCATCATGGCTCTGTGTGCCTGTGATTTACTCAATGAGGGATGGGATTGTCCAGAAACAGAAGTGCTGTTCATGGCAAGACCAACCATGTCAAAGGTGCTGTATACACAGCAGCTCGGCAGAGGAATGCGACTCAGTGAAGGCAAAGAATGCCTGATCGTGTTTGATTTTGTAGACAATGCAAGTCAATATAATATGCCTTATTCCATACACCGGATGTTCAAATTAAAAGACTATGTACCTGGTAAAATGGTGATCGGTCCAAAGAAACAGATGGAAGCAGATGCGCAGCTGTATGAACGCGGAGAAAAGCCGGATGCGATAATAGATTTTCCGGTTAGCGTGACAGATTACGAGGCGGTCGATATTTTTAACTGGCAGGAAGAAGCCGCTGGAATGCTCTCACAAATGGAATTTGTACGACGTGTAGATGTTCAGAAAGATACTGTTGAAGCAAAAATCAAAGAAGGCTCTCTGCGCCCTGATATGGTGATCCCTTTTGGAAGCAGACGAAAGATACTGTATTTTCGTGAAGAAACACTGATTGCTGCTGCAGAGCAATTTGGATGGACGCTTATTAATGATCAGAACAGAAAACAGATTTTCCTAGATGTCATTTCCAAAATGGATATGAATCACTCATACAAACCAGTTCTAATTAAGGCAATCCTGTCAGAGTGTGATTCAAATGGTCGAGTATCGATTGATCGAATCGTAGATTACTTCATCGACTACTACTCTTCTCGTAAAAATGCAGGGTTGCTAGCAGAAAAAAGTGATAGTATATTTGCAAAAGGAACATATGACAGAAAATCTGTTCAGATGTTGATTCTCAGATATCCATTTAAAACCTTTGAAGATCGTCAGGTGCTTTACCATACAAAAACGCTTGGTATAATTGAAATAGAACCTACAATATGGAAACATCTCATATTGGATGAAAAATCATCAATTATTCAAGTGTGTGATGAGAAACTCGATGCGTATTATAAACATTTACATGGATAGCTTTGTTTCAAGTTCAATAAACTGATACTTTTCCTTGAGTTTTAGTACAATTCAGATTATTGGAAATGAATGTAAAAAATATACCGAATAATATACAACAGGACACCCTTCACCGGATGTCCTGTTTCTGTTGTATGCGTCAAATATTCGACGTTTTGCAGTAAAGAACTAGCCTCGCCGAATGGCGAGGCTAGTGTGGTATCATGTATTGAATGGCAGTATGATCGTTCCTGCCGCCTGCGAGAACAGCTCTGTCAGATACCGTTCGGCATTCAGTCCAT
>JAZQOZ010000060.1:0-1957 GCA_045628085.1 Oscillospiraceae bacterium
TTATACCTCCATTTCGTAAAGCACCTCGTAGAGCTTTTCGCTCTCGATCCAGCTTTCGGTTTTCGTGTAATAGATATTGTGCTGCGTCAGCACTTCTTCCACTCGGATTTCCGTATCGGGCGACTTTTCATCCGTATACAGTTCAATATCAAGCTGCTTGAAGCTGTGATACATCAGGTTATCCGCGCCGAAAGTGTCCTCGCCGGGTGAGAGAAAAATGACGAAGGGCGGTTTCGGAGACTCGCCCTCGGCAAAATGATGATAGGCGAACGGCATCCCGATCTCCTGCATCATTTCATTGATTTCTTCATAGTTCATGACAGCGCCTCCTCGATAAGCTGCGTGAGCATTTCCTCGCCGTGCGCTTCCGCAGGCGCGATATGCGGCTTGCCGGATACACGTCCGCCGTTGCGCTTTGCATGACCTTTTTCCAGCAGATGTGCAAGCTGGTAGCCGTCTTTGGAATGAACAGTCATTTCAAGTGTATGACTGTTCTCCTTTGTTTTCTTGGTCGTCCAGCTCTTGCGATACTTGCCGCTGCGCTTCGGAGCATTGGCTGAGATTTCCTTCTTGACGGAGGTTGCTGTCTTTTTCACAGCCGCTTTCATGGCGGTATCGGCAAGGTCTGCATATTCCGTCAGACCGCGCATGATTTCCGTCGCCATATCGTCAATCGAAGTCATCCTGCTCACCAGCCTTTCGTGTACCTGCAGTGATTTTCATATAGTCGAGTGATTTATAATTCGGCAGCACACCGTTTATGTCATACACCAGTCCACGGAAGCGCAGCTTCTCCGTGGTGGTATTGATGCGCTTGGTATGGGGTGTCTGCCGGACAGTAAATTCCAGCGAGGTGACCTCTTTGGTGACGCCCGCCTCGGTTGTTTCCATCGATGTCTTTACGGACACGGCAGCCCAGCAGGAGAAGGCTTCCTCCCACCGGGCTTTGTGGTTGCCGATGCCGTCTATCTTCGTGCTGTGTTCCAGAAAGGCAATGCGCTGATTCAGCGTTCCAATCTCCATCAGATCACCCCTTCACGCTGCGCAAATAACAGCGACCGGAGTGTCAGCGTCAGCTTGTGGTAGTCAGCACCATTGCGGTTCTCATAGAGGTAAGAAACAGTGTACAGCATAGCCTGCCGGGTGGTTTCCTCATTGACCGCAAGTGCCGCATCGTCCATTCTGCCAACGTCCTGCACGAGCCGTTTTGCCGTGTCGATCAGAGAGAGGATGAGTTTGTCGTCCTCGCAGTGGTCGACTCGAAGGTAGTTTTTGGTTTCGTGAAGCGTGATCACGAGCCGGACTTGACCTTGAGCGTCTTGACTGCCTCCGGCAGGATGAGCTTGCCGTCGAGACGCTCCATTGCAAGGAAGCCGACCTGACCGGTCATTGCGAACAGCTCATTCAGGCGCTTGAAGGTACGACCGGAACGGTCAGCGATCCAGTAGTAGCTGAAATCGCCGAATGCCATACACTTCTTGCCAGCGCCGATCTCCGGAACATAGCTGGAAGTCTTATAGGGACGGTTGAGAATCGTATCGGGAACGCCTGCCGCAACGGAAGGCTGCCAGATGTAGTTGCCGTTACCATCCTTGAGTTTGCGGAGTGCCTTGACCGTAGAATCGTTCAGCACCCAGACCGCCTTCTTGCGGTAAGGGCTGCGGAGCGAATAGAAAAGCTCCATAACATCATCGAATGTGATGCTTGCGCCTGCGGTAGTCGCGCCGTCCTGTGCGCCGCCAGTGTTGGTGAAGATACCGGTAGGCTTTCCGGTGCCGTTGCCGATCAAGAAGGCTTCCTCTTCCTTTGCACCGATACGACGGGCAAACTCACGGGCGATGTAGGACGGGAGGTCGAACACGCTGTCGTTGAGAAGTTCCTCGGAGATCTTGATCGCCGTGCCGAGCTTATATGCGGAGAGCGATGCCTGACCGAAGGTGTCATCGGAAAGCGTGTA
>JAZQOZ010000061.1:0-14050 GCA_045628085.1 Oscillospiraceae bacterium
TGAAGATGAAAAAAGCAGCATGAAAACTGCATGAGGACAAAAACGGCTGTCGGCACTGCCGACTTATAGCATAATATTGCAGAAATTGCAATGGGTGAAGATGAAAAAAACAACATGAAAACTGCATGAGGACAAAAACGGCTGTCGGCACTGCCGACCGGTTTAGAATTGGCGTTAAGTGCCGTCAGATAATCAGATCAACAGAACAAGCATCGTTCCGAACAATCAGAGTTTGTTTCGGGGCGATGCTTGTTGATTCATCGTTATTGTTTTGTGAAAGAAGACACTGTCCGTTCATTCGGCTGATAGCGGTATATATAAATATTGTTCGGTTTTGCAAGAAAGAGGATGATACCGCCGTTGACGAGCAGCGTCAATGCTTCTGCGATCGCGATCGTCAGCCAGATGCCATCGACCGAACGGCAGGCATAGAATGCAAATGCGAGCGGTACGACAAAGAATGCTCCGCGCAGGAGCGAAATGATCTGTGCAGCAGTCGGGTATTCATTCGCCGTATAGTAAACCGTCAATATCGTATTGATACCCATAAACGGCATATAGAGGAAGTACAGGCGCAAACCATGCTCAGCGAAAGTCTGAAGCGTGGAGTGATTGCTGCTGTTGAAAACGGATACCAGTGTATCTGTCTGATAATAAACAGCGGAATACGCGGCTGCGGCAAGGATGCCTGCGGTTATGATCGAAAGCATGACCAGATAACGCAGGCCGCTTTCATTTCGTTCACCGCGAAGTGAACACATCAAAGGCTGAATGCCGTTGGATAAGCCCGTGAAAATTGCTGTAAAGACAATCGCGAGGTTCGCAACAATGCCATAAGCAGCGATTCCGGTATTGCCGAGCAGACGGTAAATGACAAAATTGAATACGAGTATCACAATGCCGCCGGAACATTCCGTGAGAAGCGAATATAGTCCGAGCGAAGAAATGCTGCGGATGACTTCGCGGGAGGGGAGGATAAAACGGAACTGAAAACCGTTCCGATTCGTCAGAAAATGGATGCACATAATTCCAATGCTGAAGAACGGCGCAAAGCAAGTTGCAAGTGCGGCACCTTTCATGCCCATATCAAGCCGGAAAATGAATACATAATCCAGAATCACATTGATGACGCTGCTGCCGAGTACACCTGCCATTGCGAGTTTCGGTGCATGGTCGTTTCGCAGGAAACAGAGCAGGACCTGATTCAGGATAAATGCAGGCGTGAACATGAGAATCGTGCGCAGGTAGCTGTGAGCAAGTTCAAAAAGATTGCTGTCTGCGCCAAGAAGCAGTGTGATCGGCTTTGAAAAGAGCAATCCGCAAATCACGAAGATCATTGAGATCAAAAGCGAAGCATATACAGCGTTTGAATAGACTTTATCGGTCTCTTTGCAGTCAACGTGAAAAAACAGCATGGAATATTTGCTTCCTGCTCCGATGCCGATCATCAGCCCGAAACCGTTGATAAAATTGAAGATCGGGAGACCAAGATTCAAGGCGGCAAGACCGTCCTCGCCCATTCCCTTTGCAATGAAAAATGTATCAATCAGAATATAGACAGATAATCCGAGAGAACCGATAATATTAAAGAATATGTACTTGAAAAATTGTGCGCGAATATCAGATTTGTTCATACATTTCATCCTCGATTATTGTGATAATGGTAGAGCGTATACTGCTAATATGATAATGCGAATACTACGATTTGTAGAATCTGAATATATTATACCACAAAGTAATCAAAAATGGAATAGAATTCGGTATAATTCTACTAAACGCACAAGAAACCGTTGTGCCTCTTGTGCAACTTTATTGTGCCGTTTTGACATATCTTGAAATACTAAACATCTATTGTCAGAAAATGACAGAATATGTCTATACAACAACTGCCGGAAACATCGTTCCGGCAGAACAAATTTTTGAGAAAGTGCTGTTGCATGGATGCATTCAGCAGACGAAATAACAGTAAATAAACAAAAATCCGATAATAAAGGAATTGGCTGCGTGGATCACTGAAATGAATCCACGCAGCCAAATGGGGGGAGCTAATATTACTTGAATGACCAGCTGTCGAATTCAAGCTCGCCGCTGAATACGAAGCAGATATCGTTGACACCTTCGATGCTGTTGCAAGCAACCGGTGCGATATCGGTCATGGAGCCGCCTGCCGGAACTTCGATGTATGCAAATGCTTCACCGTCCGGAGAGCCCTTTGTAACCTTAATGACAGCGCCGCTCTTGGAAGATGCGCGTGCTGCGAAGGTCTTGCAGCCGTTCTGGAAGTCAACGCCCTTCAGCTTGATCCAGTCGCCCTTCTGAATATCGGAAACAACTGTATCGCCGACACCCTTGATCTGGATGCCGCCCTGATTTGCCATTGTTTCAGCCTGAACGGTCTGATACGGGTTGAGGTATTCGAGCTGCTTAACACCGGTCTGTGTGCCCTTGCAGGTGATCTTACCGGTGGAAGCATTGTAGGAAGCTTCGTCGATGCAGGTAGAACGATAGTTCAAGCCCTTACCGCCGTTGACGCCCATACGCATTTCAGTCTGTCTGGAGTGGTATGCAACGTAGTACTTATCCTTGAATTTGATGATGGAGTGGTGGTTGTTACCGCCGTTGTCAAGTCCCTGCGAACCGGTGTTAGCAAATACCATACCGGAAAGCTGGCTGGAAGTCCACGGACCCATCGGGTTCTTAGAGGTCATGTAGAGGATATCTGCATTACCGAAGGAAACGCCGTTGATGTTTGTGCCGCCCGGAACATTCCAGTTTGCACAGTAGGAGTAATACCAGAGATCGCCGATCTTGATCAGGCTGGAGTCTTCAAACAGATACGGGTTTTCGAGGGTGTTTGCCTGACCGGAAATGGAGATCAGATCGTCGCCGAGCTTCATGCATCTGCCGGTCTTCGGGTTTGCCTTGTCTCTGCCGTCAACACCGCCGCCCATGAACAGGTAACCTTCACCGGTCACATCGTCATAGTAAACGCCCGGGTCGAACATCCAGACAACATCGTTCATGTTGCCGACCTTAGACTTGGAAACGAGTTCGCTGCCGATCGGATCTTTGAATCCGCTTGTCGGGCTGTCAGAAGTCAGAACGCCGACACCGGAACCGTTGTTTGCGAAGTAGAGGTAGAACTTTTCTTTGCCGTTGACAGTTTTGTGTGCTGCATCCGGAGCCCATGCGTTTGCTGCCCATGATGCGACACCGCCCTGTGTTCTGCCGTTTCTTGCAGCAACCGGGATCGCGCCGTGGTCAGTCCAGTTTACAAGGTCTGCGGAGGAGATGCAGTTGATCGTGCCGGAGTTGTAGCTGTTTTCCTGCATATTGCCCTGGCTGTTGTACTCGAAAGCATCGTTGGTGGTGTAGAGATACAGTCTGTCCTCATAAACCATCCAGCCCGGGTCTGCGCCGAAGCGCTGCGTGGAGCACGGGTTGTTTTCATTGTCTTTCTTGGTGCTGGTTGCGAGCTTCATGTTTGCGAAGGAGGATTCCATCTTGGAGAAATCGACCTGTGTAACTTCCGGCTCAGCGATCGGGAACTTTGTGATCTTGGTAAGCAGGTAATCAAGCAGAACTTCTGCATCTGCTTCTGTAACCTTCAGGCTGGAGTTCACGTCAGCATTCTTCTTAGAAGAAGAGGACAGGAACTTCTCGGTGCGGAGAGCTGTTTTCAGAGCAGAGAGGTCTGCTGCGGAAATGAAGCCGTCGCAGTTGACATCGCCGAGGATCTTGGAATTCATCGGAGCATTGCCCTTCGGTCCGTTGATGACGGTGCCTTCCGGAGCGCCGATGACTTCGTCAACGAGGAAGTCGATGGTGGTATCTGCTGTTTCGATGTAGATCTTAACATCAGATGCATCAGACGGGATCTTATAAGAAGTGCTTGCGAGCTGTGTCCAGGAATCCTTTGCGATTTCCTGACCTTCAACGATCTTGTCATAGACAGTTTCGCCGCTTGCGTCTGTATACTGTACGCTGAAGTGGAACGGTTCGGAATCAGCACCGTCTGTGAACTTGACGACTGCGCTGAAGCTGTAGGATTCGCCTGCCTTGAACATATTGGTCGGGAGGGACATTTCTGCGCCTGCCCATTCATTGGTTCTTTCTGTGCAGGAGAGAGCTTTGCTGCCTGCATAAGCATCGGAAGCGGTTGCAACAGATGCGCTGCGTCCTGTGAATCCTTCCACACCGTTTTCAAAGGTGTAGTGGAACCAGTAACCGTCAGCATCGACTTCTGCCGGCTTAACTTCAAAGCTGTCCGGGAACTTCGTGCCGTCGCCCCACTGGGACTGCGGAACGAGAGAAGTCAGCGCGGTGTAAGCGGATTTCGGCTGGTTGCTGCTGGTGTAAAGCAGCGGTTCATTTGACCGTCCGCTATTTTTGTCGGTACCAACCCAAGAATGACCGTCATTCGGGCCCCAGACCTGGAACAGCGTCACTCTGCTTTCATGGGATGCATCAGAGTTCCAGTCGATCGCAGCTTTCAGAATGTTCTTGTATCTGTTTGCCTGCTGATCGAGAGAATACTTGCCGCCTTCCGTGCTGATATCCAGCTCGGTGATCTGAACCTCAAGACCTGCCTGCAGATACATCTTCATAGCGGTCAGATACTGGTTTTCACCGCTCCAGCCGTCGCTTGCGTTTGCGTTGATGTGGGACTGCATTCCGACACCGTCGAGGTTTCCGGCAGCCTTGATACGCTTTGCGGTTGTCAGGATCGCATCGCGCTTGAAAGATGCATACTCGTTATAATCGTTGTAGAACAGGTGGCAGTTCTTCGGAGCATATTTTCTTGCATATTCAAATGCTTTGTCGATGAAGTGGTTATCGCCGTAAACGGAAACCCACGGAGAATTACCGTTATTGTAGCCCTTGTTACGCGGACCGCCGTTGGAGTCGTTCATGCACTCGTTGCAGATATCGTATGCATACACGTTCAGGTTCGGATACTTGGTGGCGAACATATTGAACATATTCTTGATATAGCTTTCAAGACGCTGGTTCATGACGCTCTCACTGACATAGCTGCCGGAGTTGCCACCCATGTTCTGCTTGAAGAACCATTCAGGAGTCTGTGAATGCCATACCATTGTATGACCGCGGAAGCCAAGACCGTTCTGTGCGCACCAGTCAGCGATCTTTGCGAAGCTGCTGTCACGAACCTGAATGTTCGTATCGGACGAACCGCTCTGAACGAGCGTTGCATCCGGCTTGGTCTCATTCTCACACTCGATCGCGTTGCAGTCTTTGAGGAGAATGCTCTTGATGCCGCTGTCATTGACGGTGGAGCCGTTGAGGATGTTACCGGAACGGATGCCGTAGTTAACAAGCATATCCTTCAGACCTTTGTCTGCGGCGCTTGCCACGATCGTGTTGTTCTTGCCGACGACCTTGACATCATCATAAATGAAATCATCAGTCGTATCGGTCGTAATAATCAACTTGAAGGATTTTGAATTCAGCGGAGCTTTGTAGGAAGCACTGAGTGTTGCCCACTCTCCGCCCTTAACGTCTTTCTCATCAAGAACCTTGACTGTAACTTCGCCGGTCTTGATGTCCTCAACAGAAAGGGCGAACTTGAAGTGCTGATCCTTTTCAGCTTTGACGCGGACTGAATAATCATAGCGCTGACCGCCGGTCAGGTAGAGATCCTTTTCGGAGACTGCACCGTCGTCCGGAGTTGTTCTGCCTGTCACCTTCATGCCGCGGCTGCCGTCATATCCGATCCCGTCAACTGCAACGATATCTGCGCTCCAGTCGGGTGATTCGGCATACCAGCCGCCGTAGGTGAGTTCAAAATCGTTTTGCACAAGCGCTGATGCTTGTACGCCCTGCATCGGCATGACGGATGTCATCGCTGCCGTGCAAATTACAGCTGTTAAAGCTGCACACAAACGTTTGCGTTTCATACGTTTCCCCCTAGCATGATTTCTAAAATTCAAATTGACGAACTTTGCGGATAACCATAACTCACGGTGAGTCTGTACGGTTTTCACACGAAGGGGAGTGCAAATTCCAATACAGATCAAACCGCAGAGGTATGGTATTCGTTACCTTTATTGTACTGGATGTGCGGACAGAATACAATACACATTTTGCAGATTATATGGATAAAACAAAGGAATAAATGGCTAATTTCGCTATGGCGCAGGATACTTTGTATGAGAAATTGTATGCTGATCCGCTTGAAGTTGTTTGGTTTTGACAGCTTAGATGTCTGCAAAATGCCGTTTTTTCAGCTGAAAGCTGTATTTTGTCCACAGAATATGCAGTTTTTGTATTGAAGTGACTTGTTTTTTTTGATATGATATATAAAAAAGAATGGCATTTTCCGCTCTGTTGTTCCGCATTGGTCTTATTTTTTTATTAAGGGGATTTAGAATTATGAAGAAAAAACGTTTGATTTCCATGTTGACCGCGTCAGCTTGTATGTTTTCAATGCTGACAACTTTTCCGAATCTGGTACAGGCTGAACCTGTATCAGCCGCCGATACGGTCGCAAACCCGTTCATTTATTCGGATGTACCGGATGATGACATCATTCGTGTAGGGGACACATATTATATGGTCAGTACGACCATGTTCTTTACACCGGGCGTTCCGATCATGAAATCCAAGGATTTGTTTTCCTGGGAGATCTGCGGCTATGTGTATGACAAGTATGAAGACGGAGATGTCCAGAACCTGACAAACGGCAAGCATGACTATGCTCACGGTCAGTGGGCGACCAGTCTGCGCTATTATAAGGGCAACTATTATGTATTCTTCGGCAGCTACGGTTCCAATAAATCATACATCTATAAAACGGATGATCTTGAGCATGGAACATGGACACGCAGCGTTCTGAACGGTATGTACCATGATGCGTCTATGCTGTTCGACGATGACGGCAGACATTATCTTGTCTACGGCGGCGGCGGCGAGATCAAGATCAAGGAATTCAACGAGGAAATGACCGATTTCAAATGGGGCGGCGTAGATAAGACGCTGTTCAAGACAGGTCTGACAGGTCTTGCAGGTGAGGGTTCTCACGTTATCAAGATCAACGGCTGGTACTATGTCTTTGTTATTGCATGGCCGAACGGCAAGCCTCGTATTGAACTCTGCTATCGTTCCAAAAATCTGACCGGAAACTATGAGGGCAAGGAAATTCTCAATTCCGGATTGGGCACGTATGGTTCCGGTGTTGCACAGGGCGCGATCGTTGATACGCCGGACGGCAAATGGTATGGCCTGATGTTTCAGGATCACGGTGCAGTCGGACGTGTTCCGGTACTGGTTCCCGTATCGTGGCAGAATGACTGGCCGATGCTCGGCGTGAACGGCAAAGCACCTGTTACGCTCGAAGCACCGGACGGATATAAGGGTACATTTGTTGCAAAAGATGATGAATTTGATTATGATGCCAATAAGCTGATGCTTGAATGGCAATGGAATCACAATCCGGATGATAAGGCATGGTCGGTGACAGAGCGCCCCGGTTTCCTGCGTCTGCATAACGAACACGTTGTCAACAATATCATCTGGGCTAGAAATACGCTGACAATGCGTACAGAAGGCCCTGCCTGTTCCAGCGTGATCAAGCTCGATACATCCGGCATGAAGACAGGCGATTACGCAGGACTTTCGGCTTTCCAGCTCAATTTCGGAAATGTCGGTGTATATGTCGCAGATGACGGCAGCCGCAAGGTCTATATGGCGAAAAACGGCGGCAGCGAGATCGCAAGCAGCAGCAATAAGATCATCGAGCAGAAGAATATGGACGGGAAAGAGATCTATCTGAAAGTCGAATTCCAGTTTGCGACAGTTGACGGCAGTTTTAATGTTTCAAATAATATTGACCGCGCAAACTTCTTCTATTCCTATGACGGAAGCAACTGGACAAAGATCGGTGATACGCTTGGCATGACCTATGATCTCAAGATGTTTACCGGTTACCGCAGTGCGATCTACAGCTATCCGACCAAATCGACCGGCGGCTATGCTGATATTGATTTCTTCGATTATGAGCGTGCTGAATTCAATACGCCGATCGTTGTTGAACTGGATGAGGACGGCTACTGGTTCCATTATACTTATGAGAAGAATGCGGAAGGTTTCTCCAGCCGCGGCGGTGCAGCGATCACTTCAACCGCAGATCAGAAGTATGCAGGTGAAAAAGCGCTTGCCTGCACAGAACGAAGTGCTTCATGGGACGGTGCAGCGCATTCTCTGAGCGGTGCGGTTTTCAAGGCCGGTGAATCTTACAGCTTCAGCACGGATGTTCTGTATACTGAGGGCGATCCAACTGATACCTTCCATTTCACACTGCAATATACTGATCCCGAAGGCGAAGTGCAGTATACGAAGATCGCTACGGAAACGGTCAAGAAGGGAGAATGGACACAGCTGAAAAATGAGTCCTTCACAATTCCGGAAGGCGCATCCGGCATGACGATCTATGTTGAAACGGATGAAAGCGACACAAGTTTCTATCTTGATGAAATGATCGGTGCGCCGGAAGGTACGAAGATCGACGGCCCTGCTCCTGCTGATCCGATTGAATTCACGCTCGGCGATCTCAATGATGACGGTACCATCAATGCGGTTGACCTGACGCTTGCAAAGCGCGGTGTGCTGAATGAGAAATTTGATTCCGAAGCAGCAGAACTTGCGGCTGATGTAAATCAGGACGGCAAGGTCACGGTCGCGGATATTGTTTGGTTTACAGAATATCTGACAGGTCAGATTTCTGCATTTGAATGACCGGAATATGATTTGACAGTATTCTGTCTTTTCGATTCCGTTGTGATGAACCCTCTCACAAAGTTCTGTTTTCGTTTCGTTATTTGCTATACCGCGTGCAGATTATCCTGTACGCGGTTTTTTTCTGTGTAAAAAATGTATATTTTCTTGACGAAATGATGATATTTTACTTGACAAATAACGAAAAAAACCTTATAATAGAAAATAGACTAGGGGGAGGGAGGTCCCGTGAGCATGACAGAAAACCGATTTATCGGCATAATCGCTGCTGAAATCAATAGTATTGAACAGCGCCAGATCATGAAAGGCGTCATTGCTGAGGGACAGGCGCTGAAACAAAGAATTGTTGCTTTTTCAAATGTCTATAATTCTTATGAGTACGATAAGTCATTTGATCTTGAAAACAATATATATGAGATGATTTATTCGCCGGAGCTGTGCGGTCTGATCATGATCGCAGAATCCTTTACAAACGAGCAGCTTCGGGACCGCGTGAGCCGTATGCTGGAAAAAAGACAGGATATTCCGGTCGTGGTGATCGGAATATATATCCCTGCACTCGCTTTTCCGAATGTTCGCTTTATCAATGCAAATGATTCTCAGGATATGGAGATCATCACATCACATCTGATCGAGGAACACGGCTATCATAGAATTGATATGCTGACAGGCCTTGAGGGCAATGAAGCGGCTATTCAGCGTGTGACGGGTTACCGCAAGGCACTTGAAATGCACGGTATTGCGTTTGAAGCGTCGCGTGTTCACTGGGGTGATTTCTGGATGCCGTCCGGTGCGGCGCTTGCAAAACAGTATGTCAGCGGAGAACTGGAAATGCCGGATGCGGTCATCTGTGCAAATGACTATATGGCGTTTGGTATGCTGGATACTTTTCTGGAGAACGGGGTACGTGTTCCGGAAGATATTTCTGTGATCGGATATGAGTTTGTTCAGGATCGTATCTATCATGCACCTGTTCTGACGACATATCAGCGTGGAAGGCAGGAACTCGGTGTCAGTGCGGTTGATATTATATATGCATTGACACGCGGCGAAGAACCGCTGCCGTTCTATCCGCCGAAGGGCAAATTGATTCGCGGCGAAAGCTGTCCGTGCGGCATAGAACAAAGACAAGTGCATTTGGAACTGATGGAACTGCGCGAAAAAAAGGAGTTTGAACGGTGGAATCTCGTTGGAACGATGGAACAGCAGATGACACTTTGCGTTACACTGGATGAGTTGATCCGTGTCATGAGCGAACGGCATTACTGGGTGCGCTCCGTACAGAATATGTATCTCTGTCTGTGCGATAACTGGTATGATACGGCTGCGGAAATTCCAAGTGAGCTGATGAGCTGCCGCAGTATTATGCCGTGGCATCTGCATGAACCGCCGATCCTCTGTTCACGGTATCATCTCCATGCACTTTATCAGAATGCACCGGATACCGCTGTGCATTATTATCTTCCGCTGTTTTTCGAGCAGCACTTTTTCGGCTATTTTGTGCTGGAATATCATCAGGCAGATACTTATGACGATATTATCCGGCAATGGATGAAATCCATAATGGTCGGTCTGACATTTCTGTGCATGAAAAATGATATCCGGTATCTGCTTCATTGTCAGAATTTATCCGAACAGCACGATTCTCTGACGGGACTGTATAATCTGCGCGGTCTGGAATCCGTTCTTGGCGCAAGACTGGAAAGCAGTCAGACACCTGTGTATGCGATCGCAATTCATGTTGGAGCGCTGCGCAGCGATATCAGTCCGGAAACACAGGTCGAGCAGAGTGCATTGATACAGAAAACTGCGGAAGCACTTCGTATACTGAATTTTGAAAATGCACTGATCGCACGTACCAATGTGCAGACATTCATCTGTGCAGGCTTTTCCTGTGAGTCCGACAGTCAGTGTGAATTGCTTGAAGATAAGCTGATCGCGGTCTTGCTGCATCATACGGGTGTGTGTGAAACATCCGGTATGGAAAATGTACTGGTGGAAAGCAGCCGGCTTTCGATGGATCTGTCTGCATCCGAAAATATCGGAAATCTGCATCAAAAGCTTGAAGAAACAAGGACGCGCCTCTCTGAACAGAAACTCCAGCCGCACGCAGATACGCTGTTTTCTGTCCGCAATCATATCTATAATATGGTGATCAGCTCCGCCGATACGATTTGCCGGAAATATTCATTCAGTACCGGATATTTCCGCCAGATATACAAAGAAATGTTCGGAATCAGTTTTCATCAGGATGTGATCCGCGCCAGAATTCTCTGTGCGATCTTCCTTCTGACAACAACTGTTCAGAGCATCGCAAGTATATCGGAGCAATGCGGATATGAGGACTGTAACTATTTTTTGCGGCAATTCCAGAAAATCACTGGTTTGACACCCGGTCAGTTCCGCCGGCTTTTATAAAAAACAAGGCAGCAGTCGTTGTTTTGACTGCTGCCTTTTCATATTAAAAATTGTGGTCGAACAGGGGAGTGGAGAAGTAACGTTCAGCCGTATCCGGCAGAATTGTAACGACGGTTTTGCCTTCGCCGAGCTGTTCGGCAAGCTTGAGTGCCGCTGCCACATTCGTACCGCTGGAGATTCCGCACATGATGCCCTCAAGTGATGCAAGCTGCTGCGCAGTTTTGATCGCATCCTCATCTGTGACAATATGTATATGATCGAAAATATTACGGTTCAAAATTGTCGGGATGATGCCGTCGCCGATTCCCATTTGCAGATGTGTACCGACTGTACCGCCGGCAAGGATCGCGGCGTGCTCGGGTTCGACTGCCCAGATCAGCATATCCGGATTCTGTGATTTCAGTGTTTCACCGATGCCGGTGATCGTACCGCCTGTACCGATACCGGAGCAGAATCCGTCGATCTTGCAGGCGGTTTGCTCCAGAATTTCGAGTGCGGTGTAATACTTATGCGCTGCCGTGTTATTGGGATTCTCGAATTGCTGCGGAACAAATACACGCGGATCGGCAGCCTGCATTTCAAGCGCTGTATCCAGACATTTCTGGATACATTTACCGATATCGCCGTCATCGTGAACGAGAATTGCTTTTGCACCATAATGTTCAACGAGTTTTCTGCGTTCTTCGCTGACGGAATCCGGCATAATAATGATCGTCTGATATCCGCGGACAGCACCGACAAGTGCAAGTCCGATGCCTTGATTGCCACTGGTCGGCTCGACAATAATGGTATCTGGCTTGATCCTGCCTTCCTTCTCAGCTTTCAGGATCATGTTATAGGCAGTGCGCGTTTTGATCGAACCGCCGACATTCAGTCCCTCAAATTTGACGAGGATCTGTGCGCTGCCGGGCTTGACCATACGATTGAGCCGGACGATGGGCGTGTGCCCCATTGCTTCCAGAATATTTTGATAAACCATGTTACGCTCCGTTCATGAATATAATACATTCCTAGTTATTATAGCACATAATGTCAAAAAAAGCAATGGGCGAAATGAAAAAAATGCGTGAGACGAGGAAAAATGCGGCCGTTTCTGATTTTTGTGGATGCTTCCTGCACTTTCTGTCAGAAAATATCGGATATCGCTTTTCAAACAGCATGAAAAAAGACTGCATATCCCAAACGGATATGCAGTCTTTGGAATGAAGCAAAAATTACTTCAGCTCGATGGTTGCGCCAGCCTCTTCGAGCTTCTTCTTCAGCTCTTCAGCCTCTGCCTTTGCAACTGCTTCTTTCAGAGTGCCAAGACCTTCAACAGCAGCCTTTGCCTCTTTCAGACCAAGACCGAGAACGTCCTTAACAGCCTTGATGACGTTCATCTTGCTGTCGCCGAAGGACTTCAGAACGATGTCGAACTCAGTCTTTTCTGCCTCAGCAGCTGCGCCTGCGCCTGCTGCCGGACCTGCTGCTGCAACAACAGCGGTAACGCCGAACTCTTCCTGAATTGCCTCGACCAGCTCAGCCAGCTCGAGAACGGAGAGTGCCTTGATATCTTCGATAAACTTCATTGTTTTTTCGGAAGCCATGATAATTCTCCTTTACATAAATAAAAATAATTTGGGTTTCAGGCGACCTTATGATCAGGCAGCCTCTTCGTTCTTCTTGTCCACAAGAGCCTGCAGCGTTGCAGCGAGCTTCTGCATCGGACCCTGAAGGGAACCGACGAGCTGTGCAAGCAGAACGTCCTTGGACGGGATCTTGGAGAGTGCCTTGACACCGTCAGCGTCATAGAACTCACCGTCAACGAAACCAGCTTTCAGGCTGAATGCTCCGTTGGACTTCTCAGCGAAATCACCGAGAATGCGGGCTGCGACAGTCTGATCGCCTTCGCAGGTAGCGATTGCGGTTGTGCCCTCGAGGACACTGTCAAACTGCTCGAAACCGATGTTGTGCATTGCAATGCGGATCAGGGTGTTCTTCTGAACAGAATAGCTGACACCCGCCTCACGAAGCTCTTTACGGAGTTTGGTATCGTCCTCAACGGTGATACCCTTGTAGTCCACGAGGACACAAGCGGCAGCGTTCTTGAGCTGCTCTGTCAGAGCGTTGACCTTTTCCTGCTTTGCCTGCAAAACCTTTTCACTTGGCATGATTTTCACCTCCGGTATTGTGATCGGCTGAACAAACAAGCGAACGGAGGCATATAAAAAAACCTCTCCCGAAACATCGGAGAGGCGGAGTTCACGCAATCAACGGAACGACCGGCACTCCTCGGCTGGACTTCCGCGCATTGCTGCACTGCCGGCTGTCTGTGGAATACGGGATTCACTGTTTTATTCAAGCTTTATTATTATAGCATATCTGTTTTGATTTGTCAAGAGCTTTTTTGGATTTTTTTGAGAATCACTGCTGTTTTGCGTTGTGTTCCTGAAAATCAGTACATGACGGACGGTTTCAAATGTTCAAGCAGTCCCATACAGCCTGCGTAAATATCATCAAATGCGATATCAAATCTGCCTGTATACCACGGATCGCTGACATCATCATTTCTGCCGGCATATTCAAGCAGCTTATGGATCTTCTTCTCGTTATCATGCATGAATATCCGTTTGATATTTTTTTCGTTGTATTTGTCCATCAGGATAAACAGATCATATTTATCATAATCGGATGGTTTCAGCTGGACAGCGCAGTGATTTCCGAAGGGGATGCCTCTCCTTTTGAGTTCAGCTTGTGCAGGCGGATAAATATGATTGCCAATTTCTTCGGTGCTTGTTGCAGATGAAGCGATCATAAATGATTTCTCACAGCCTGCCTTTTTAATGATATCTTTCATGATATATTCTGCCATTGGTGAACGGCAGATGTTGCCGTGGCA
>JAZQOZ010000062.1:0-49662 GCA_045628085.1 Oscillospiraceae bacterium
CAAACGACCACTTTTTCTTTTTTTGTGGTATAATGGAAACATCAAATGAAAGGAGGTCATCGATATGATCGGTGCATTATTGGGTGATATGATCGGCGCACCCTATGAGTTTGACAGGGGGAGCAAAACAAAGGAATTTCCGCTTTTCAGCAAGTATTCATGTTTCACGGATGATTCGGTCATGACGATCGCAGTTGCTGAGGCGCTGCTTGATACGCTCGGACAGCCGGATGAGAACATTTCTGCGGAACTGGTTGCATCTATGCAGAAGTGGGGCAGAAAATATCCTCTTGCCGGATTTGGCGGTATGTTCAGACGATGGCTGCAAAATGACAATCCGAAGCCGTATGGCAGTTACGGAAACGGCTCTGCGATGCGGGTGTCTTCTGCGGGATGGCTTTTTGATGACCTTGATACGACACGCCGCATGGCGGCACTGACCGCTTCCGTAACGCATAATCATCCGGAAGGCATCAAGGGTGCAGAGGCGGCTGCCAGTGCAATTTTTCTTGCAAGAACGGGCAGCAGCAAGGATGAGATCAAGAGTTACATAATTCGTGAATTCGGCTACGATCTTTCGCGTACTTGCGATGAAATCAGACCGGGATATCATCATGTGGAAAGCTGTCAGGAAACTGTGCCGGAAGCGATCACAGCCTTTCTCGAAGGAAAGGATTTCGAGGATGTGATTCGTACTGCTGTCTCGCTGGGCGGTGACTGTGATACGCTGACCTGTATCGCAGGCAGTATGGCAGAAGCCTATTACGGTGTACCGGCCGCCCTTGCGGAAGAATGCAAAAATCGTCTCCCCGAAGATATAAAAGAAATCCTGTATCGTTTTGAAACGGTGCGCAGAAAGTAAAGATTTCCCTGACAGGATACAAGAGCATGAAGAACCTGTTCGGAAGGCACTTCCATGATACGCCCCATCTAAGAAATATCGAAAGGAGCATAATGATGTCTGCAAAAAATGAAAATACGATTAGAAAATATATCAGCAGTGAACTGACCGGCTGGCAGCCGCTGGAAGCCGCATGGCTGATACTGGCAACCGCAGTCATTCTCGGCTTGTCGCTTTACTGGAAGGATACACTTCTGAGTCTGACCGCAGCCGTGACCGGTGCATGGTGTGTCATCCTGACAGGAAAAGGGAAGCGTTCATCTTTTATTTTCGGTCTGCTGAATACGGTCTGCTATGCACTTGTTGCATTAGAGGCAAAATATTACGGGGAAGTCATGCTCAATGCGCTGTATTATCTGCCGATGAATTTTGTGGGCTGGTTTGCATGGAAGAAACACATGAACGATGAAACCGGTGAAGTCATAAAAGAACGGCTGAATCTGAAGCAAAGTGTTGTGATCTATGTATTGACCGGTGCCGCGATCTGGGGATATGGCTTGATCCTGAAGAAACTCGGCGGCAATCTGGCGTTTATCGACAGCATGAGTACGGTGATCTCTGTTGTTGCGCAGATCCTTTCGATCAAGCGGCTCATGGAACAGTGGGTGCTGTGGATCGTTGTTGATGTTGTCACGGTTATCATGTGGGCTGTGCATTTTGCGCAGGGCGGCGAAACGATCGCAACACTTGCAATGTGGAGCGTATACCTCATCAATGCAGTCATCATGTTCATTCGCTGGAATAAGGAGGCAAAGAAAGATGGAGTATAATGTCGGAATGTACGGCGGTTCTTTTAATCCGCTGCATATCGGTCATCTGGATTGTATCATTCAGGCGGCGAATCTCTGCCGTTCCCTGTATATCGTTCTGAGTATCGGCGATAATCGAAATGAGATCAACAGCAGGATACGGTATCGCTGGCTGTATCAGCTGACAAAACATATAGGGAATGTCAAAATCATTATGCTGGAAGATTCTGCCGCCGATAAAGCAGCATATACGGAAGAATACTGGCAGAGAGATGCGGAAAAAGTCAAAGCACAGATCGGACAGCCCATTGATATTGTGTTCTGCGGCAGTGATTATGACGAAAACAGCTTTTGGAACAAATGTTATCCCGAAAGCAAACTGCATATCTTTCAGCGGAATGAGATCAGTTCAACAGCCTTGCGGCAGGATCCGTATATGCACTGGGACTGGCTGCCGAATATCGTTAAGCCGTACTATGTGAAAAAAGTCCTGCTGATCGGCGGCGAAAGCACCGGCAAATCTACATTGACGATCAATCTTGCCAACCGGTTTAATACCAATTATATCGACGAAGCCGGCAGAGAAATCTCTGAACGAAGCGGTACGGATTTGCTGATGCTGCCGGAAGACTTCACGGAGATTCTTTTGCAGCAAAAACTGAATGAGATGAAAGCAGCCGCGCAGAGCAATAAGGTACTGTTTATTGATACAGATACGCTTGTAACGCAGTTTTATATGAGCTTTCTGGATGATCCGGCGATCGAACAGAACAAAATGCTCTCTGACGCGATCGACGCACTGAACCGATATGATCTGATCCTGTTTCTGGAGCCGGATGTAACGTTTGTGCTGGAAGGTGATCGGAGTGAGGTGATACGCAATGACCGCCGGAAATACAGTGAGCAGATCAAAGCATTGCTGCATTCACACGGAAAAACATTTGTGACGGTCAGCGGTTCGTATCAGGCACGTTACGAAACGGCTGTCAGAGAAGTAAATGCGCTGTTACAGCAGGCGTGACGTCTTTCTGTCAGGATATGAAAAGAGCAGCCTGAAAGGACTGCTCTCAGTCTGTCGAAAAACTATCTGTACGCCAAAATAAAAGATTCGGTCAAGGCTTTTCATAGGCTTGCGGTGTCCAAAGTCAGGGCCTTTGGTCATACTCCGCAGAGTACGAAATACCCTATACTTTAGGCGCTCCGCAGGGGTGAATCTGATAAAACGATCAGGTGTATCGTTTTTCAGTGAGGGGGGCCTGCGATAGAGGGCACCCGTAAGTGAATCGCAAAGCAAATCAACGTACAAGAATTTATCGACAAGTTAAGCGCTCTGCGGAGAAAATCCGCAGAGCGCTTTGTCGTATTCAGAAATTGCTATTGGGCGAAATAGTCTGCATCGGACCTTTTCCGGCAGAACAATAGAACCGCTGATAACTGGACGGAGTGCAGTGCTTGATCTCTTTGAAAATGCGGTTGAATGTGGACAGACTGGAGAATCCTGCCTGCATGGCGACCTCGGTGATCGGAATGGTCGGATCAAGCAGGAGCGTTTCGGCAGCGCGTGTCCGGCGGAGATTGATGTACTGCAAATAGGACATGGAATTGAATTGCTTGAAAATACGTGAAAAATGGAATTTGCTGTATCCGGCGATCTCCGCAAGCGTATCAAGCGAGATATCGTACATATAGTTCTGGTCGATGTATTTGAGTACCTGCTTGAATTTTTCGTTGTACTGCACCATTTTGTCTTTTGCGCAGGCGAGTGTTTCGCGTGCCTGATCGAGCTGAAACTCGCGGACTGCAACGAGCATATTCACGAGATTGAGATAGATCTTGACATCGGTGATCTCGGAATCCTCATAGTAATCCGAATAGATATCGAGCATGGCTTTTTTGGCACGCAGATAGAGATCGCGGTCGGTATCCGGTGTGAGATAGAGGGGTGCGTTGAGTACGGTCATGACCGGTTCGAGCGCCTGATTGCCGATCAGCACACCCTGATCGCACTGGAAAATGATGCGTCTGCCGGGCTGTGCCGGAAGTGTATGCAGCTCTCCGGCAGGTATGATGAGAATTTCCCGTTCCTTCAGCCGGAATTCCGTGCCGCCGGTTTCGACGAGAAAGTCGTTTTCGATCGGCATGATGATCTCAATGGCATTATGCCAGTGTGTCGGATAAAATTCCGTTTCGACATTGTCATACAGCATCACAAACCGTTTGTCAGCATATTCAACGGTTTCAAAATTATCATTCAGATGCTTGATCATATCCGTACCCTCCTTTTCACAGTTTTCCAATATGATCTGTTCTGACAGCAATAATTGACCACCTAAGTATATTATATCGCAAATTTTGAAAAAAGTAAAGCGCTTTTACCGATTTTTTATCAAATTTTCAAAAAGACATGGAAATGCTGCCATGTGCATGAATTGACGAATGCACGAAACGAACGTAGGCACGTACTTATAATATTTATTTATTATTATATCATATTCAAGTGCTTTGTAATTGATTTGTCATTTCTTTCATGGATACGAAAAAACCGGAGCAAATCGCTCCGGTTTTGAATCAATAAAATGTTGCGACAGTCTGTTCCGGCGCTTCAGCGTCCGTCAGCTTGGTAATATGGAGCATCGGAACGAATACGCCGTCCATCTGATTGAATCGTACCTCGATCGCTCCGGTGACAGTCACCCAATGATCCTTGTGCGGTTTGAACGGACGTCCGTACTGTGCTGCGATCCAGCTGTACTGGATATCATCGACACAACAGGTCATGATATGCCGCCCGACTGCAAAAATATTCGGGGGGAATGTTGCATTTTTAATTGCAAGCCCTTTGAATGTAACCGTCTTATTCTCGTATTTTTTCGCATCCTCCATCAGATCACGGTAAAAGAGTGCGAAATCGCGGTCTTCAATGATGATATTTTTTGCGTTGACGTCAAACGGCAGGGGATCTTCGATATCATCAAAAACAGCATTGCCGTCCGGATATTCATAATAAATATCTGCACGCCGCGTGACACCGCGGACGATCTGATGATAGACCTGCGGATCAAAGTCTTTTGTGAAACGGTTGAAATAGACCAGTTCGCACATATTCAGCTTATCTACGACAAGGCTGCGCATATTGGCATTGTACTGCTCGAATGTCGTTGCATCGGCAATGAGTATTGCCTGATATACAGCCCAGTCATCGGGCATATTTTCAAAGAGCGTCTGGATCTGCCACATACCGTTATATTCGATCATGACGCGCTCAGCACGGCATTCTTTTGCCATACGTTCGAGATTTTCGGCGGTCAGTTCGCTGATATCTTCAATGACCTGCATGGTGATATCGTAATCCTTGATTCTGGATGTGTCATATTCTTCGACACCTTCTTCGCAGACAAGCAGCAGTGTGCGCTCGTTGTTGGAGAACTGAGCATCTTCCAGCGCATCCTGCATGAATTTCGTCTTGCCGGCTTCGAGAAATCCGAGAAACAAATATACCGGAATAAATTCCTCCTGATTATTCGGCATTTTCTCCTCCTTATTCTGCGCAGAACAGCTTTGCGATATTTTCTTCGTTCAGCTTTGAGCCGATCACGCAAAGTCTGCCGGTCGTTTCAGCACTGCCGGTACGGACATCCGGTGTGCCGGGAACATAGTCAAAGTGGATCCATTGACCGTCTTCGCCCGCAACGATACCCTTTGCACGCAGAACCAGACCGAATTTTTCTTCATCGGAGAGGGCTTCCAGTGCAGCGGTGATCGCATCTGCGGTATAAGTTTTCGGTGTTTCGATGCCCCAGCTTGTAAAGACATCGTCGGCATGATGGTGATGATGCTCGTGGTCATGGTCGTGACAGCCGCAGGTGCAGTCCGGTCCGTGATCATGATGATGCTCGTGTTCGTCATCATCATCGTCATGGTGGTGGTGATGATGCTCATGTTCGTCCGCGTCATCATCGTCATGGTGGGGGTGGTGATGATGCTCTTGTTCGTCCTCGTCATCATCGTCATGGTGGTGATGATGATGTTCACGTCCATGTTCATCCTCGTCATCACCCTGATGATGATGGTGATGATGATGCTCGGCTTCTTCTTCCAGAAGTGCCTTCAGTTCATCATCAAGAGTATTCTTCTGTGTCATGGCAGACATCAGCTGATCGCCGGAAAGCTCATCCCATTCTGTTGTAACGATCGGTGCAGCCGGATTCAGTGTACGCAGACGTTCGATCGTATCCTGAAGCTGCGATTCGGTCAGACCGGATGTATGGCTGAGGATCAGGCAGCTTGCGTAAGTGATCTGATTGTTGAAGAATTCACCGAAATTCTTCTGATACATCTTGCATTTCTTCGCATCAACAACGGTTGTGAAGCCGTCCAGTTCAACATCCTCCATGTGGAGATTCTGCACGGCACTGATGACATCGCTGAGCTTACCGACACCGGACGGCTCGATCAGGATACGGTCAGGCTGATACTCCTCCAATACCTGACGGAGCGCCTTGCCGAAATCACCGACCAGTGAACAGCAGATGCATCCGGAGTTCATTTCGTTGATCTGGATGCCTGCTTCTTTGAGAAATCCGCCGTCAATGCCGATCTGACCGAATTCATTTTCGATCAGAACAAGTTTTTCGCCCTTGAAGCCATCCTGAATGAGCTTTTTGATGAGCGTTGTTTTACCGGCTCCGAGAAAGCCGGAGAAGATGGTGATTTTAGTCATGAATATGCACTTCTTTCTAAGAATTTGACCGTTTCAAACGATCCTGACATTCTATTATAGCATATTATCGCAGGAATTGCAATGGGAGATGCAGAAAAAATGTGACTGTATCGCTGCATGGGAGCAAATTCGGCTGTCGGCACTGCCGACTATAGCATATTGTCGTGGAAATTGCAATGGGTGAAGATGAAATAATAACATGAAAACTGCATGGGAGCAAAATCGGCTGTCGGAACTGCCGACTATAGCATATTATTGCAGGAATTGCAATGGGAAAATACGAAAAATACGGACTTTCAGGCGCGCTGTGCATTTTTATCCGGAATACCCATTGCATTTTCTGGCTTAATATGCTATAATATCATTTGGAAGTTCTGCAAGGCAGACGATCCGGAATATTATTTATGGAGGCTTTCAACAATGGGAATGTTTGACAAGCTGCTTGCAAACCTGAAAGCAAGCAGAAAAACGATCGTATTTACTGAAGGTACTGATGCACGTATCCTTTCTGCGGCTGCCCGCCTGATGCAGGAAGGTCTGATGGATGTGATCCTTTGCGGAAATGCAGACGAAGTCAAGGCTGCTGCTGCGGACGGCGGCTTCGATGTTGCTGCCGCAATGATCATTGATCCGGAAAATTATCTGGAAATTGATGCAATGGTTGCTGAAATGGTCGCACTGCGCAAGGGTAAGATGAGTGAGGATGAAGTCCGTGCAGCTCTGAAAAAATCGAACTATTTCGGCACAATGCTCGTAAAAATGGGCAAAGCGGATGCTCTGCTCGGCGGCGCAACCTATTCGACTGCTGATACCGTTCGTCCTGCTCTCCAGATCATCAAGACGAAGAAGGGCGCAAATCTGGTCAGCTCCAGCTTCATCCTGTTCCGTGAAAAGGACGGCGCTGAGGAGAAGATCGCAATGGGTGACTGCGCGATCAATATCGGCTATTCCGATAAGCTCGACAAGGACGGCAATGTTGTTCTGACTGCTGCTCAGCAGCTTGGTGAGGTTGCTGTTGAGACTGCACGTACTGCTGCATTCTTCGGTATTGATCCGAAGGTCGCAGTCCTCAGCTTCTCTACATACGGCTCCGGCAAGGGCGCAACTGTTCAGCTCAGCCATGATGCAGTTCTCGCAGCACGCGAGATTGATCCGGAACTCGTTATCGACGGTGAGTTCCAGTTTGATGCGGCTGTTTCCGCTGAGGTCGCAAAGACCAAATGTCCGGATTCCAAGGTCGCAGGTCAGGCAAATACCTTTATTTTCCCGCTGATCGAAGCAGGCAATATCGGTTATAAGATCGCTCAGCGTCTTGGCGGCTATGCTGCATACGGTCCGATCCTTCAGGGACTGAATGCTCCGATCAACGACCTTTCCCGCGGATGCAACGCTGAAGAAGTTTACGCAATGGCAATCATCACCGCAGGTATGGCATAATTTGATTCTGTCTTTACGCCCTGTGATCTGTTTCTGGATCGCAGGGCGGTATTGTATCCCGAAGTCATTCTGTTACAGGAGTCACCAGATATGTATGAAAATGAACAGCAGGCGGCACGCACAAAAGTCATTCTGATCGGTATAGATACCGGAGAATATGATGCAAAGGTTTCGATCGAAGAACTCGCAGAACTTGCCGATACTGCCGGCTGCGAAGTACTGCGTTCTGTGATACAGCAGCGTCCGGCACCGGAATCAGCAACTTGTATCGGCAGCGGTAAAATTGAAGAAATCGCAGCACTGATCGAACCGCTTGAAATAGAAATGCTGATTTTTGATACGGAACTGACCGGTATGCAGATGCGCAATATCTCTGATATGACAAACTGCAAAGTCATCGACCGGACGATGCTCATTCTTGATATTTTTGCAGGCAGAGCGCGGACTGCGGAAGGAAAAGTGCAGGTATCGCTTGCGCAGTATCGTTATCGGCTGACTCGTCTGACCGGTATCGGAACGGCTCTTTCGCGGCTCGGCGGCGGTATCGGTACACGCGGTCCGGGCGAAACAAAGCTTGAAACCGATCGCCGTCATATCCGGACGCGCATTGCTTCATTGGAGCAGGCACTCCGAGAAATGGAAAAGCACCGGAAATTTTTGGGCAGCCGCAGAAAGAAAGACGGTGTTCTCTCTGCTGCGATCGTTGGATATACAAATGCCGGAAAATCAACTTTGTTTAATCTGCTGACAGATGCAGGTGTGCTGACTGAAAACAAGCTGTTTGCCACATTGGATGTCACGGCTCGCGCCCTTGATTTGCCGGACGGCAGGACGATTCTGCTCTCCGACACAGTCGGTTTGATCCGCCGTCTGCCGCATCATCTGGTAGAGGCGTTTCGTTCAACACTCGAAGAATCTGCGCAGGCTGATCTGATTATTCACGTTCTCGATGCTTCCGAACCGGATCTCCACGAAAGAATGCAGATTACACAGGAACTTCTCAATGATTTAGGATGTGCCGATATACCGCAGATCCATGTTCTGAACAAAGCCGATCTTGTTGATCTGCCGAAACATAATGATGCGGATACCGTATGGATCAGCGCGAAAACAGGTGAGGGGACTGATGCACTCCTGCACGCGATCGCGCTTGCATTGCCGCAGACTGCAAAACGCATGACATTGTGTATTCCATATTCTGACGGAAGCTTTTTGCAGGTGATCCGCAATGAGGGCAAGATATTCCGTGAAGAATATACGGCTGACGGTACAGTCGTTGAAGCAATGGTGGAAGTACGGCGGCAGAAACAGGCAGAAGCATATCTTGTTGGATAAAAGAAGCCCGAAGTCAGGAAAATGACCTGATTTCGGGCTTTTCTTCTATGCGGTTGTCAGAATTACAGTTTGGAATATCCAAAGCTGTTGATCAGTGCATCGACCTTGATGCCCTGCTTGCAGAGCGGACATTCATTCGGTGCAAAATTGTCATATTTCGGCAGATCGTTGTCGGTAAACAGCGACTTGACTTCAATTCCCTGTACTTCGTCGATTGCGGAGAAAATTGCACCGATCGCAACCAGTTCGCCGCTGTAATATTGCAGACAGTCGATCGAACGATTGATGCTCTTGCCGGTCGAAGCGGAACTGATGAGCAGCAGAACACGCTTGCTCCAAATCATTTTCTGCGTATTATCGCGGAAAAGCATCTGGTTGACAGCATTCATCTCCGGTGTGATGACATTGATATCCTTGTTTTGATTGATACCGTTCTGTGCAAGTGCTTCTGCAAGAAATGCGCCGAGGATCTCTGTTCCTTCCAGACAAATCACAGTGTCAACAAACGTACTCTGGAATTCTCCTGCAAGCTGTTCAGCGGCGGCTTTTGCGGTTTTCATGCTGGTTTTGACGGAAGTCATATCAACGTAGTAGTTGACATGGGAATGGTTTGTTGCATAGTGTCCCGGAATAATTCCGATCGTGATCTTGCTGTTGCGCTTTGATTCAATGATCTGCATTCTGTCTTCCATAGTATACCTCCTAAATTTGTACGGTTAGAAATTCGAGCCGTTCCAGCCCCATTGTGATGTTTCCCAGAAACTTACATATATCCGGTCTGATGGAATTGCGAGCGTATCCGTCAGGATGCCGGTGATATGTGCCGTCAGGGTATTGAGTGCGTTTTCGGATGCAGAACCGTAAATTCGCACTGTAACCATAGCGGCAGGAGCATCCGTTCCCTGAAAATACAGCTGATAATCGCCTTCCAGACCGACCATAAGCCATCCTTCGGATTTTCCCGGTATTGCAGTAATGGCAGAACCGAGCTGAGATTTGATGCTCGCCGCTTTTTCAGCAGATATTGTTTGATTCGTTTGAACTTGAATATAAGGCATATTCGATGCTCCTTTTCTGAAAGATACTATATTATAACACAATATCGTAGAAATTGCAATGGGTGTTGAAAAAATATTGCTGTATCATTGGTAAAAAAATCAGCCGGCATCTGCTGGAGATACCGGCTGTGTGTGTTTACTGTGTGATGATGCGTTTCAGCATGGACAGGTCGGCGGCATTCAGAATGCCGTCCTCGTTCATATCGGCGGCTTCCGGATCATTGACATCACCGGATGTCAGCAGATATTTGACTAGCATCACTGCATCGGATACGGCAACCTTGCCGTCAGCGTCAACATCGCCTTTCAGCTTTTGGGGCTCTGCTGTATGCGGTTTGCCGTACAGTTCGATTTCTGCAATGTTGCAGCAATATACGCTGTCCTTGTTGACACCGTTTGTCGGTGCGCCGGACGGAACGGCATAGCGGACATATCTGCCGGATGTTCCTTCAGCCGGTTGGACGTAGTGCATACCGTATCCGGGTTCATTTTCAATGGTATAAGCTGTTTTCCATGTCTGACCGTCATCAGAAACCTGAATCATGCCGTCGATTGCTCTGGGTTCATAGCCGCTGCGCGGGCAGAAACCGAATGCTTCAAAGTCATATACTTCGCCGAGGTCGATCTGTGTGTAACCGTCGCCGACACCGTCAAAGAATGTGGATTTGTTACCGTCAAATGCCTTTTCGCAGGATGTTGCAGTATCATCATGCCATGAAGCAGAACCGGTAATTGACTTTCCGGCAAGATCAATCTTGTTTTCGCGCTCAATGCTGCCCTTTACATCGCTGATAATAAAGGTTGTAACAGAATTCGGTGCGAGCGATACAGGGAACTGTGACCCGTTGAGCTTTGTTGCGCCGATATCTTTCCAGTCTTCGGAATTGCTTGTGCGGATGGTCTGTGCTTCTGTGCCGACCTGTGCGAAGGAAGAAAGATCATAGACCTGCTCTGCTGTACTTCCGGAAGTATTATATGCAACAATAACAAGCTGACCGTTTTCCTTGTCATAAGCAGCCATTGTATTGCCGGATGAATTCAGCATGATCATTCCCGGACGGATATAGCGCGTATACTGACCGAAGCAGTAGTATTTCTTCGAGAGATAAATCGTATCTTTATCGTGATCGGCAACAGCAGTTCCCCAGAAGCCCTTTGTCATATCAAGCATACCGCCGTCCTTGTTTCCGTTGTATCCGGTGGAGCTGACATGGCTGTCAATGACCTGCCAGAGAACCCATGCAGATGCGTTCATACCGTTGCAGTCAGCAGTAATGCGCTCGGAAAGCCAAAGTCCCGGTGCCATTGCGCCTGCATTTGTTCCGGCTTCGCCCTTGCCGTCAACCTCAGACATCCAGAGGTTTTTGCCGGATGAGATGGCAAGATTTTTCAGCTCAGTACGTTTGCTGCCGCCGTAGGTATGTGTATCAATACGGGAGACAGCGTTCTTTGCATCTCCGGACAGCGCCTTAAAAGCGTCGATCTGCGTGTCGATCGAGGTTTCATCGGATGCGCTGATGATGACATCTCCCATGCCGCGCTTTGCCATTGATTTCTGGAGTTCCAGAATGATCGTGGATTCAGAATTGCCGATATCGAAGTGGCAGCCTTCCTGTTTTGCACTGTTTGCGCCCCAGAAATTAGTATACGGCTCATTCATCGCTTCAACAGACTGTACTTCAATGCCCCAGTCATCTCTGTAATGCTTACAGACTTCTGCGAGATACTCTGCAAAATCATCGTAGCAGTCATCCTTGAGGTTATTCGCTCCGGGATTTGAGTTTCCGGTCGAACAGCCGCTTTTGCACATATAATACGGGGGAGAGTTCGAGAACATTTCGACGATCATATCATCGCCGCAGGCTTTGATGCAGCGCTGAAGAACATTTCGCTGATTTGCATCCTTTGACCAGTCATAAGTGGCTTGTCCGTTTTGATAGACGGTATAGCCGGGCATGTTGGAATCTGTACGGGTGATGTGCTTGTGTGAGGGATTATCGCCGCCGCCGATATTGAATCGGGCGATGTTGAGATGCAGACCGTTTTCACCGAAAAATGTGTCTGCACATTTCTGTGCGAGAGAATCAGAGTAGCCGACACGGTTTGCCCACCAGCAAAGTGACGTACCCCATCCCTCAAATACGCCGTTGTTAATGGCGTAAGTGTCATCCGGCGAAACGACGATCGTTTTTGCAGCCTGTGCTGGCACAGAGCAAATGCCGAATGTTGTCATGGCGATGCACACTGCCATGACTGCGGAGATGCCTTTTTTGAAACGCATTTCAAACCCAACCTTTCCCAGTAAATTGTACGTACAGCTATTTATATGGTACTGTACATTTTAATTATAGCAGGAAGTATTCGGAATGTCAATAACTTTTCTGCTTTTTATCAAAATTTTGTGATAAAAAAGCATCCCGTTCAGCTTTTGGCAGCCGAACGGGATGTCGGAAATACATCTGCAAAAATTATTCGTAGCGCAGTGCGTCAATGGGGTTCATTTTTGCTGCTTTGGATGCGGGATAGGTTCCGAAGAATACGCCGATCATTGCGGCGAACAGGACGGATACCAGAATTGCTGTGACAGAGGGCTGGATCTTGATCGTTACAAGCTCAGCATACAGCGGGAAGAAATAGTTGATGAGCTTTGTGCCGATAATTCCGACGAGCAAACCGTTGATGATGCCGAGCAGAATGCCGATCGCACCGCCTGTTAAACACAGAATGACGGCTTCGATCAGGAATTGGTTTCGGATCGTATTGCTTTTTGCACCGATCGCCTTGCGGACACCGATCTCTCTTGTACGTTCCGTGATGCTGACAAGCATGATATTCATGACACCGATACCGCCGACGAGAAGTGAAATAGCTGCAATGACAGAAATGACGACCGTAATAATTGTCAGAACCATGTCGATCTGTTCCATATCTTCCTGATCACTGTGAACGATGACAGACAATTTGCGGTTTTCTGCATACTTTTCATCAAAGAACTTTTGAAGCTCAGCTTTGCACGCTTCGTTATCAAATGAATCTGCGCGAACATTGATCTGCGGATACTTGGTGTACGGTTCCTTTGCTCCGGTCAGATCGAGTGCGACACGATAGGGGACATAAACCATTGTTGTGCGGTCCATCAGCGAAGTGCCGGGATCAAGTGTTTTCTCCATTGCCGCCGGAAATTTATAGACACCGACAATGACGAAATCTGAATTGCACAGACCGGTAATATCCACATTGATCGTTGCACCGATCGGATCGCTTCCGTCCAGAAAATACTGCTGAACAAATATATCCGATACGATGCAAGAGTGCTTATGGTTCTGATTATCCGCATCGTTCACATATCTGCCTGCTGTCAAACGGATCATACTTTTATTTGTAAGCATCGAACCTTCTGAAAAGCCGTATAAGCTGACGTTGAGCATCTGACTTTTGCTGTTGCGAAGGGTACCCATTCCGAGATCGGCTTCGCGGCAGATCTGGTATTTGCCGTCAAATTCTTCCGTGAGTTCATCGAGCATTTCAGATGTAACATAGTTATCTTCCGATAAAACCGTGTCATAATCATAATTACCGTCTTCATCCGGTTTGCGCTGATAATTCAGATAGAAGCCGTTGTTTCCTGTGGACATCAATGTATTGGCAAGTGTTGTTTTGAGTGAACTGCCGATCGTTGTGATCGTAATGACCGAGCTGATACCGATGATAATGCCGAGCATTGTCAATAGCGAACGCAGTTTGTTATTGACAAGCGAATCGAATGCCAGCCGGATGTTTTCAAAGATATACATTCCTTTGACCTCCGATTCTGTGATTACTCTGCACCTGCATTAGCCAGCAGACTGTTCATCAGAGTCGGATCAGGAATGATCGAGCCTTCTTCAATGGTGAGCGTATCGCTGAAGAAGTCTGTCAGAACGGTATCGCCTTCCTTGATATCGCCCTTTTTGATCTCAGTGAAGAAATCGCCCTCAAAGCCGATCTCAATATCCTTTTTGACGACCTTGACCATACCTTGTTCCTCGGTCGGTTCAAATGTAAATACAAAGTAACCGTCATTTTCACCGCCGCGAACCGCATCATACGGGACGCTCAGGACATTTTCGACCTTGTTCAGAACGATCTTGACACTTGCGGACATACCGATGAGCAGTTTGCTGTCCGGATCGTCAATGGAGATCTCAACGGTATAGCCGCCCATTGAAGCATCGGAGCCGGAAGAAAGGATGCGCTCAATACGTGCGACACTGCCGGCGATGATCTTATCATCTGTTGCAGTTGTTTTGATCTCGCAAGCCATGTCTTCGCTGATGCGGAGAATATCTGCTTCGCTGACTTTACCGCGGATCACGAGAGAATCGGTATTTTCGACCGTCATAAGGTGATTGTTCATCGGGAGGCTTCCCTCTGTGATATTCAGTGCAGTGACAACGCCGTCAGCAGGCGCAAGGATCGTGCAGGCATCAATTTTTTCCTGCAAATCTTCCAGTTCATCGTCAACCGAATCATCGCCGGTCGAATACTGTTCGGCATCGACCGCATCCTGTGCGGACTGGATCAGCTGATCTGCGCTGTCAGAAGCTTCGTTATATGCTGTACGTGCCTGTTCGATCGCTGCATCAAATTCCGGCAGCTTCTGATACAGTTCGTCCATCATTTCCTTGAGTGCCTCTGCCTGTTCGAAAACCTGAGCTGCCTCTTCTTCTGTTTCCGGTGTCTGGGCAATCAGTTCGTTATACTGATTGACTGCCAGATTGTAGCGTTCATAAGCGGCATCACGGGCAGAAACGGCATTGTCGATCGCATTCTGCGCCTTATTGAGCATATTGGTCTTATTGTTTCTTGCTTCTGTCAGATTGCGGTTGAGGATGCCTTTTTTGTAGGATTGCGCATCCTGTGCTTTTCCGGCAGATGAAACGAGCTTGTCATACTGTTCCTGAAGCGCCGTCGTATCAAGCTGACAAAGAACATCGCCCTTTTTCACGCTGTCTCCGACCTTGACATTCAGTTTGGAAACCTTTTGCAGTACCTCTGCTGTTACATCGTAGGCATCATTGCTGGAAACATTGCCCGAAACATTGACGTATTCGGAAAGATCCTTGACGGCTGCCTCACCGTAAGGGATGATGTTTGCCATTGCAATGGTCTTGGATGCCGCTTTGATCAAAAAGGCAATCAGAGCGATGATGAGTGCGAGGATGACGAGAAAGATGATTAGACAACCGAGTTTTTTCTTGCTTTTCTTTTCTTTTGCCATGATAAAATGTCCTTCCGTAATAATAAGATTATTGGGGATAATTGTACTATATAGCACACCTATCCTGTATACTATTATACTACAGCCGCAATAATCATACAAGATATTAAAGATATTTTTATCGTTTTGCGTAAAGAGTTTGGAAAGATGCGGCAGACATTTAGCGGAAATGCCGCATCCGGATACGGCATTTCGCCTATTTGCTTGCTATTTTCGATTCTATGTGATATAATGAAGCGGATGAAGCAGGTTATTGGGGGCGTGAAAATGATACATCCTGTCATTTTGAAGCGATTTGCCGTGCTTGCCTTGCTGTGCGGATGTATGCTGTGCGGGTGCGGCAGACAGGAACCGGAGCCAACAGCGGAAACGACGGCTTCCAGTTCAGATACAACGAAGAAAACAACAGCCGCTGTGCGAAAAACAACGGTGACGACAGTCACGACAACATCACCGGAGCAGTATTATATGGAACAATGTGAACCGGATATGGTTGAGGTTCAGCCGAAGAATGCGCTTACAAAACGGAAGGGCGTTACATATCCGAAATTCGAGAAATATTATTATTATTCGCATACAGCCAAGCGCAGAACAGGCGTGAATGTTCTTCTGCCGAAAGATTATTCCGAGGAGAAGAAATATCCGGTCGTATACATTCTGCATGGTTCAGGCAGTAATGAGGACTGGCTCACAAGCGATAAAATCGGTATCAGTGTGATGCTGACGAATCTGATCCAGGACGGCGAAGCCGAGGAGATGATCGTTGTAACACCGTATATCTTTTGCAGCCCGGAGATGCCTGAAAGCACCGGCCTGGATGTCAAAAACTGGCGAATTTACGATAATTTTATCAATGATCTGATGAAAGACCTGCGCCCGTTTATCAACAGTACGTTTTCTGTTGATACGGACAGAGCGCATACGGCGATCACGGGCACTTCGGCAGGCGGACGGGAATCTCTTTACATCGGTTTTTCGCATCCGGAAGTGTTCGGCTATACCGGTGCGGTCTGTCCGGCATCCGGTGTCGTGCGGAATGTCGGAAATCCGCCTTTTACACTTCAGCCGGAGCAATTCTGCTTTGATGACAAGCGGCCGTATCTGCTGCTGATCAGTGCGGCAGAGCATGATGAGGCAGTCGGGGATTCTCCCTATCTGTATCACGATATCCTGACAGATAACGGCACACAGCATCTTTTCCATGTGATGACGAAAAGCGGTCATGACTATAAAAGCGTTACCTCGCATTTATACAACTTTTTCCGTATGATATTCCGTGCATCATGATATTGATAGAACAGAGCAGCCATGCAGCCATACAACTTGTGTGCATGGCTGCTTTTTTATAGAGTGTGACAATACAAGTATATAAAAGTAATGTGTTTTTTGCATACAATCTGCCTTTTTTACATTGTGCTTTTTACACAATAATTATATAATAGATATGAGGGCAGCATTGGTACATGAGAATTTCATATTGTCTGCACAGGCAGATATGAGAACCCTTCTGCTCATATACAGCTTTTTTTACTTTATTTGAGGAGGATTCATCAGTGAAAAAGGGAAATTGGAAAAAAACGGGCAGTATACTGCTGGCGTTATGTCTGCTTGCGCAGGCTTCGCCGGACGGTTTCAGCCGATCAGCAGGACAGATTGCCCATGCAGCAGCCGTTTACAACAATGCGAAAGTCGCAAGTACAGGTCTCAGTGAGGATGCTGCTGTGATTCGCGGAAGCGGTGCTGCTGTGATCTACGATTCGGATCAGAAATCGAATGTACTTTCACTCGGCGGCGGTGCATTTGGTTCCGGATGGTTACAGCTTCCGGAATTGTTCAAGTCCGGCTGCAAAAATGGCTTTACAGTCAGCATGAAGATCAAGCTGGATGCGTCAGTATCAAGCTATTCCAGAATCTTTCAGTTTTCACCGACAGCATTCGGCGCAGGCAACACAAACGGCTATAATTCGCCGGATATTTCGGTTGATGTCAATGACAAAACTGCATTCCGTGCAAGTGTGTTTGCAGGAACGGGTGCGACTGCGGATGATCGTTCCATCTTTACGCTCAGCGCAGCGCCGGACTCCGATTGGCATGATCTGACAGCTGTGTATTCGCCGGATGGCGCGGCGTATTACCTGGACGGCAAGGAACTTTCAAAAGACGGTGAGGGTGTTGATGATCTGGCAGCAGCTTGTGCAAGTCTGTTCAGCGGTTCTGTGCTGTCATCGTATACATACTGCGGTATCGGTCATTCGCTTTATAATGACAATGATCTCCGCGCAAAGATTGATGATGTATGCTTTTATAATGTACCGCTGAAATCATCGCAGATCACGGCGCCGGCTGATCCAAACCTCTGCTATACCTTTGAGCCGGATACAATCACCGAAGGTGAACCTTCAACTGATCCGGAAGGTTCGCGTGCGCCGGACGGTACAGCGATCACAAGTATTCCGTCGCTTCAGGTCACTTCGCCGGACGGTTCGCTGACGGTCAAATTCTGGCGTGACGGCAACGGCAGATATTATTATTCCGTGAATAAGATGAGCGACGGAATTGACGGGGTTGTGATCCAGCCTTCCCGTATCGGTCTTGTTACAACCACAGAAGATCTTGCGGGCGGTTTCGGTCAGACTGATCCGGCTGCAACAATAGATGAACATGATGAAACATACACAATGCCTTATGGTAAGCATAGAACGCTCCACGACAACTATACTGAGATCTCATTCCCGCTGACGAAGGGCAGCAGTACGCTGACAGTTATACTGCGAGCCTATGATGACGGTGTCGGCCTGCGATACAGTCTGAATCACGGTGCTTCGATCAAAGAGGAGCAAACACAGGTGATGTTCCCCGGTGAATCAACATTCTGGGGCAACTGGCCGAATAATACGTATGAATGGGATATGGTTGAATTACCGCGTGACAGAGCAAATGAAACCAATGCAACTTACTCCTGCCCGTATACAGGCGTTATCAATAATCGCTACTGGGTAACGGTTTCCGAAGCAAATGTATTCAACGAGGAAACACCGTACTGCGCAGGAACATTGCAGTTTGTCGGCAATTATCACAGTCTGCGGTTCAAGGGCGGCAACAAGGTAAAGGATATCACTTTTGATAAAGCGTTTCAGACACCGTGGCGTGCAGTTGTCATCGGTGATTCACTGGATCAGATGTCTTCCAGCGACCTGATCCTGAATCTGAATCCGCCTTCCAGACTGGACGATATCAGCTGGGTGAAGCCCGGAAAGCTGGCATGGTCATGGTGGAGCAGCGGCGGCGATTCACCGGTCGAATATCATACGCAGAAGGATTATATAGATTTTGCGGCTGAAAACGGCTGGGATTATGTCTGTGTGGATTTCGGCTGGGCGCTCTGGGATGACAGCGCGGCAAAGGTGAAAGAACTGTGCGAGTACGGTGCGCAAAAGGGCGTCGGTATCTGGCTCTGGTACGGCGTGAACAATACCGGTCACAGCGGCTACAAAGACAGTCAGGGAAATCCTGCATATCCGTATTATTCACTTCTTGATGAAGCAACGATCGTCCGCGAATTTGAGCGCATCAGCGGACTCGGTGTCAAGGGTGTCAAGGTCGATTACTATGAGAGCGATACGCAGCAGACCATGAAGCAGATGTATCTCTGTGCAACGATCGCTGCAAAGAATAAGCTGATGGTGCTGTTCCACGGCTGCACACTTCCGCGCGGTGAAAGCCGTACCTATCCGAATGTCATTTCGTTTGAAGCGGTCAACGGTTCGGAGTATTACAAATGGTTCACAAGCCCGACGCTTGAAAACCGTGTCTCCTATACATTCACAAGAAATGTTGCAGGTTCGGCTGACTTCACGCCGACCGGAGTTCCTGTTCTGAACAGTAAGGCAACCGCAGGTTTTGCGCTTGCCGATGTTGTGAATATTGAATCCGGCTTACAGCATTTTGCACATTCTGTTTATACTTATGAAGGTTCATCAGCGCTGCCTTTCCTGAATGATGTTCCGGTTGTCTGGGATGATATGAAGGTATTAGACGGCAGACCGATGCAGTTTAACGTAACGGCTCGCCGTAACGGCAATAACTGGTACGTTGGTGCATCTACGATTGCAGCACGAAAAATCAGCATTAAACTTTCTGAACTGATAGAAGATGACGGAACATATAATGCGTATATCTTCCATGATAACGCTGACGGCAGTGATCTGGAAGTGACCGTCAAGCAGGGACTTACGAAAAAAGATGTGATCGAGCAAAGCCTGCTCGCAAACGGCGGCTGCGCGGTCAAGATCACCAAAGGCTCTATGAAGCTGACAACGCCGTATTCCAATTACCTCAGCTATGAGGCGGAAGAAGCAAAAATCGGCAGTGATGCAAAAATCACAGGCGGTGCGGACGGTCGTTACAGTTCAAACGGTGCGTATGTCGGATATATCGGCGGCAGCAACAACGGCAGCGTCACATTTGAAAATGTGACTGCTCCGGCAGACGGCGAATATACACTCCGCATTTACTATGTTTCCGGCGAACCGCGCAGCCTGAAAGTCGATGTAAACGGTGCGTTCTCGCAGAAGATCGACAACTGCTACGCAAATAAGGGCGACTGGACAGGTATTCGTGCTGTGAATATTCAGGTGAAACTGAAAGCCGGTCAGAACAGTGTAAAGCTGTATAACGATCAGGGCACAGCACCCTCTGTAGACCGTATCGCACTTGCGATTCCGAATGAGGATGTTCTGGCGGGCGATATGAACTATGACGGTATCATCAATGCTGTCGATCTGACGCTGCTCAAGCGCGGACTGATGAAAGGTTTCACCGGTTCAAAGGACGAACACGCGGCGGATTTCAACATGGACGGAAAACGCGATACTTCCGATATCAGCAGCATGATTTTGTTCCTGACAACGCAATCATAAATGAATCCGGATACGGCAGGGGAGTACGTGCTTCCCTGCCGTTTTCTGCTATGTGAGAAATAGTCATATCATATCCAAATCGAACAGTACAGATTTCAAACCAAATTGTATGAAACCAGTCAGCTTGTATGTATATTTCTGCGATTTGTGAAGTAAATAATATGTTTTTTATAGTGACAATCATACAATATTCAGGTATAATATAAGTAGAAAAGCTGGGAATTTATGATGTGTCTGAGAAAGGCAGGCATACAACTTAGCTTATAAAAAATCATGTGAAGTTGGGAAAACGAAGTATTTATTGTAGGGGGAAATACAATGAAACTCAGTACATGGAAACGTGCGGCAGCAGCCGCATCGGCGTGTTCCGTTATGCTCGGAACAGTCGGATTCCTGCCGAAATTTGAATCGGCAGATTCGTTCACGGTATCAGCAGCAGATATTGCGATCGAAGATTTCAGCCTTGCTGACATCACAATGACAGACAGCTACTGCACAAACGCTTTTTCAAAAGAAGTTGAGTATCTGCTGTCATTTGATACGGAAAGACTGCTGGCGGGATTCCGCGAAAACGCAAAGCTCAGTACAAACGGGGCAAAGCGTTATGCAGGCTGGGAAAATACGCTGATCGCCGGTCATACGGTTGGTCACTATCTTTCCGCAGTTGCACAGGCATACGAGAATCCGAATCTGACAGATACACAGCGTTCGGCGCTTTCTTCCAAAATGGACGCGCTTTTGAACGGCATGAAGATCTGCCAGCAGAACTCAAAAGGCAAGCCCGGTTTTCTCTGGGCAGGTCAGGTGAAAAATGCCAACAATGTCGAAGTGCAGTTTGATCTTGTGCAGCAGGGCAAAACCAATATTATTGATGAATCATGGGTGCCGTGGTACACAATGCATAAGCTGATCCAGGGTTTGGTCGATGTTTACAAGTATACCGGTAAAACAACAGCAAAGGATATCGCATCCGGACTTGGCGACTGGACGCTTGCACGATGCAAAACGTGGAATCAGCAGACACATAATACAGTTCTTTCGATTGAGTACGGCGGCATGAATGACTGCCTTTATGAACTGTATTCCATCACCGGCAAAGACGATCATGCAGTTGCGGCACATTATTTCGATGAGACCAATCTGCATGAAGCGGTGCTGAAAGGCGGTGCGAATGTCCTGAACGGCAAGCACGCCAACACAACGATCCCGAAATTTGTCGGTGCGCTCAAACGCTATATCATACTGGACGGCAAGACCGTTGCAGGCGAAAAAATTGATGCATCCCGTTATCTCCAGTATGCAGAAGCATTCTGGGAAATGGTCACAACACATCACACATATATCACAGGCGGAAACAGTGAATGGGAACATTTCGGTATGGACGATATCCTCGATAAGGAACGTACCAACTGCAACTGTGAAACCTGTAATTCCTATAATATGCTGAAGCTCAGCCGTGAGCTGTATAAATGTACCGGTGACAAGAAGTATATGGATTTCTATGAGGGAACATATTACAATTCGATTCTTTCCTCGCAGAATCCGGAAACCGGTATGACAACCTATTTCCAGCCGATGGCAACGGGATATTTCAAGGTCTACAGTTCTCCGTATGACAGCTTCTGGTGCTGTACGGGCAGCGGCATGGAGAGCTTTACAAAGCTGGGCGATACGATCTATATGCACAGCGGCAATACGCTCTATGTCAATATGTACCAAAGTTCAGAAGTCAGCTGGGCAGATCAGAATGTCACCATCAAGCAGGAAAGCACCATCCCGAACGGTAATACATCGACCTTTACGGTTACGGGCAGCGGTGATCTGGATCTCCGTTTCCGCATTCCGGATTGGAACGCCGGTACGATGACGGTCGCTGTCAACGGAACAAAATATACATACAAAACAGTCGATGAATATGCGCAGGTGACGGGCAGTTTCAAATCCGGCGACAAGATCACGGTAACGATTCCGGAAGCAGTCGTGGCATATAATCTGCCGGATAAAACAAGCGTTTACGGTTTCAAGTACGGCCCTGTTGTATTGAGTGCAGAGCTTGGCAAGCAGAATATGACAACCGGTTCGACCGGTATGTGGGTTACGATCCCGAAGGATGCGGTTGTCAGCAATCAGAATATCACACTTTCCAAAGAGGGACAGTCGCTGACATCCTTTATGTCTGAGATCAACGATCATCTGGTCAAAGATGCAGACACGATGAAATTCACACTCAAGGATACGAACCAGAATCTGACCTTTACACCGCATTATCAGCAGTATCAGCAGCGCTACGGTATCTACTGGAACTTCCTGACCAACGGAACGGTCATCGAAGAAAAGCCGCCGCGTGCCAAGATCACGGTTACAGATACGGTTCAGCCCGGTTACGGTCAGTATGAGAACGACGGACAGCATCAGATGCTCGCATACAATTCTGCCGGTGTGACGGATGACAGCACATACCGTTATGCAAAACCGGGCGGATACTTCCGTTATCAGATGGCGGTTGATCCGGAATCTGCATATACTGCATTGATCATCAAGCTGCGCAAATCCGATAACGGCAAGACAATTCGTGTTCGTGTCGGTGATGCAGTCCTGTATGCAGGTGAGCTGAACTACACAGGCAAAGATGATGTTTACGATGTCAAGATTCCGGTTCCGGCTGATGTTGTGGAACGGAATCTGAAAGAAGTCGTGGCCGACGGCGAAACATATCCGTGCCTTGATGTGACGTTCTCTGCGGATAACGACGAAGAATCTGCAAAGATATGTGATTTTGTGTATATGACTTCAGCCAAGCCGAATTATTCGTTTGATTCTAATATTGCATATTTCGTGGATTGCGGCGACCAGAATACCGCAACTGCAACCGGCAGCGATAAGTTCGGCTGGTACAACAGCGTGACGGAACAGCTTTACGGCGTTGATGAGGTATCCGGTATGGAATGGGGCCTGATCGACGATGCGACCGATCAGTATAACGGTGCATCCAAGAGCGGCGGAATCTATACCGCAAATACATGGCCGAATGAGTCGGCAGCATTGGACGGTCAGGCGAAAACTTCCTCGTTCCGCTATACCAAGAATCAGTATGAGCATGATATTGACCGCCATATTGATTATGGATTTACGCTTCCGAACGGTACATATACAGTTGAAATGAGCTTCAGCGATCCGTGGGGATGCTCGAAAAATCCGACCGTCTATGCGAATTACGGCGAAAAAGATCAGGCGACTGTGGCAGAAAGCTGCCCGACTGACGGCACAACTGTCAAGGGCACTGTAAAGGTTACAAACGGCAAGCTGACACTGAATTTCCGCAGCGCGGATAAGGCGATCAATGTGAATTATATTCTCATTCGTTTCGGCGATGATGCGCGTTATTCGGTTGTCGGCAAGCGCGGAGACGTTGATCTGGACGGAAACGTGACTGCGAAAGATTCAGCTGCTCTGCTCGATTATCTGCTGACGAAAAAGACGCTGACATGGGAACAGGCTTACGCCGCAGATGTCCAGGCTGATCTGATTCTGGATGCCCGCGATCTGACAGTCCTGAAACGACAGTAAATCATTCAGTAAAATGTATTCATGCAACCGCATTGCAGAAGATGTCAGTCTGCAATGCGGTTTGTTTTATTATGATACTGCCAATATCTGCAATTTATATGCAAAAATCTGCTTTTTGTAACGATGAAAAGGAAATTTAAATTGAGCGATACTGTCAATATCTGCAAACAGTATAGCAATATGTGCTTTATCCATAATATCTGAAAAAAGTCATTTGACACCGCATAATAGATTTTGTATAATATAGTTGGTATGATACGTTCTGTATTATACACATATAGATATATCGGATGCCGCCCTCTTCAAACGGATCCCTGCCGTTTGGCATACCGGTAACAGAAAAACAAACCATTGGAAATAGATTCAACAGCCAGTTTAGGGGGAAATCGATCCATTTTTACTGATGAAAGGATGATTTCCATGAAAAAGACAATCTCTGCACTGCTGTCGGCTTTGATCGCAGCAGGTGCCTGCACAGCGCTGCCGATGACAGCGTCCGGTGCAGATCTCCTGAATTCGACATTTGAAAGCGGCCTTGACGGCTGGAGTGCCCGCGGTACGGGTACAAAAGTCGAATTGACAGCTACACAGGCGGCATCCGGTTCGCAGTCGGCTGCTGTCACCAACCGTTCGGACAGCTGGAACGGTATCGCATATACGCTCAGTTCCTCAGTCTGTACGCCGGGCGAAACCTACAGCTTCAGTGCAATGGTCACACAGCAGGCCTCTCCTGCGGCTGTCCATTTCAAGCTCTCTCTTGAATATACGACCGGAGACGGCGGCATGGGCGGTTTTGGCGGCTTTGGCGGTCAGGCAACTTATGCTACTATAGCAGAAAAAGACTGTGCATCCGGTATGTGGACACAGCTTTCCAATGCATCCTATACCATCCCTGCGGATGCAGTGAATCCTGTTCTGTATATTGAAACTGAGGATTCCAAGATTGATTTCTTCGTTGATAATATCATTATCTCCACAGAAGGCAGCGTGCCGAATGACGATCCGCCGCAGAATCCGTCGAAAATCGGTGATGTGACGGGCGACCAGAGTGTAGACAAAAAAGATGCAGAGAAGCTCCTGGATTATCTTCTGGGCAAAACAAGTGAAATTGACGGCAAAGCAGCCGATCTTGATAATAACAAAAAGCTGAATGCAGCCGATCTTTCCATTTTGAAGGATCTTATTATGAATCCGCCGGTTGTTACGACTACAACAACCACACAAACGCAGCCGACACAAACAACAACGGTTTCCGATAACGGCGGTCAGCCGTCATCCGGTTCACACGCATCTCCGAAAGAATATATGGCAAAGATCAGTGCCTCTATGACACAGAATGTTCCCGGCAGTGCGAAGGGAATGGATCAGGGCTCAACTAAGAAATTTACATATTTCAGCAAGAAGGCAAACCGCAATAAGAGCGCGAATGTCTGGCTTCCGGCAGGATATTCTGATTCCAAGAAGTACTGCGTATTGTATATGAATCACGGTATCTTCGGCAATGAGGATAGTATGCTCAGCGGCTTTAATGTCCGCGAAATGGCATCCAGTCTGATCGCAAGCGGTGAAGCAGAACCGTTTATTATCATCTTCTCGCAGATGTATACCGATCCGGCTTCGGAAAATCCGGGCATGGGAATGACCATGTCTGTTATGGATCATTACGATGATTTCCTCTATGATCTGACTGAAAGCCTGATGCCTTATGTCGAGGAACACTGGTCTGTAAAGACCGGACGCGATAATACAGCAGTTGCCGGTTTCTCTATGGGCGGCAGAGAATCGCTGTATCTTGGAATCATGCGTCCAGACCTGTTTGGTTATGTATGCGCATCTTCACCGGCTCCCGGCATCGTTCCGGCAAGTGATGCATTCCTTTCCAATCATCTCGGAAGCTATAAGGCTGACGGTGTCAATCGTATGAAGAATGAAGATTTCAAGATCAGTGATGCTGATCTGCCGTATCTGCTGATGATCGGCGGCGGAACAAATGATAGTGTTGTCGGAACATTCCCGAAACAGTATCATGAGCTGTTTGATAAGAACGGCACGACCAATATCTGGATGGAAGTTCCGGGTGCAGGTCATGACGGCGGTGTTGGTACTCCGCTGTTCTACAACTTCTTCAAAGCAATGTTCAAGGCATAATAACTAAATAGCACAAGCGCTCTGCTCAACTATGAACAGAGCGCTTATTTTATTGACAGATGCACGAAGCCCCCGTCCGAAGACAGGGGACTTCGTGCATATTCATGCCATAATGGGGAAAACGCTGATTTTGCCGATGAGATAATCTCTATGCAGTGTGACATCCTCTGCATCAAGCTCACCGTTTCCGTTTAGATCGGCAGGATCAAGGTCGTCGATCTCACCTTTCATGACTGCCTGTTTCAGCAGAGAAAGGTCGCGTGCATCAACACTCTGATCGCCGTTGAGATCACCGTAGATAAATTCCTTAGAACCGGAGCCTGCCGGAACATTGAGTTTCCACCATGCAACATTAAACAGGTAACCATCACCGCCCTTGAATACAAGGTACAGATCATGGACACCGGAAGTTTTTGTCAGGGATGCAGACATCGTCTGCCAATCCTGCCAGCCGCCTGTTGAAGCGACATCAACTGTACCGATCAGTTTGCCGTCTGCGCTGTCAAGTCTGACTTCGATAGAAGAACCGCCGTTGTTTGCACCAACGCGAACGTCGATCTTATCAGCACCGTCGCCGAAATCGACATCCTTGAAACCGATGTAGTCGCCGTTTTCGATATAAGCAACATCCTGTCCGCCTTCACTGCAATTTTCCAGATCAATGCCGGACTGTGTGGAAAACGAACTTGCATCGACCTGTGATGCAGAACCGCTGACGCGGAGAATATGTGAGGATTTGCTGAGGATCTTGCCGCTGCTGTCTGTGACATAGATACGATATTCTCCTGCTTCTGACGGTGTCTTGATCTTTGCCGCTGTACCGGTTGCTTTCGTTGTCATACTGCCGGCTTTGAAAGATGTTGTGCTGTCCGGCGCGATCCATACTGTTTTTCCGGAACCGGCTTTACGGATCGGCAGGAATCCATCGCCCTTTGCCGCACAGCTTGCCGGGAAGACATAATCGGCATCTGTACGCATATTTTCCGGCATAATGCTGCGGAATTCGTCCTGCAAACCGGAGTTCAGGCAGACTTCATATTGTTTCTGCGGCCAAACATTGTCGGAAACAACGATCGGTGTGTCGATCCGGCTGCTGGGCGGATTTTTGCCCATTTTGTTGACCGTTGCATAAGTGCGAAGAATCGTCAGGTCATGTTTGTCGCCGTATTCTTCGCAGTTGATCGTATAGGTAACATTTTTGTCGATTTCGAGAACATTGTCATTTTCTTCGATCCATGCTGTTCCTTCGTCATTGTGCAGACCGTATGTCGGCGCACCTGCACCGCCTGCCGGAATGCCCTGAATGTAATTCTCATTGATAATTGTGCCGGGCATCTGACCGATCGTGTAGATACCGCCGCTGTCGTGCAGACGGTTCAGGCAGTTTATGACGCGGTTATAACAGATCTGATTATCGCGGCAGGTTTCGGAATCTTTGAAATTGCACCAGCCCCAGCCGAGATGAATGCCGTTATAAGCGGTTTTTTCGACCTGATTGCGCAGGATCTTGACGGAATCTCCGAAATAAACAGTAATCGCAGCACATCCGCCGAAGCCGTGAACAACGGAGATATCATAGAGAAGATTGTCGCAGATCGAAATGTTTTTGCAGACACCTTCGACACCGGCAGGATATTTTTCATGGTTGGAACCGTTTTTGTCGCCGATGTAAATATGCTGCGGATGTGCGATCGTAATACCGGAAGATGTGATGTCTGTGACATAGTTTCCGGAGATGGAACTGTTGATGACATCGTTGGTCATCTGCAAACCGTCCGCGCCGCTGTGCTTGATGACATTGCCTGTGAATTCGATCGAATCACTGGATGTGACTTTGATCATTGCGGGCAGAGTATCGACCATTTCATATTTCTTGCTGTGCCAGTTGGAATCGGCAAATGCTGTATAGGTCTGCGCTGCCTGACAGGTCGTTTTACCGTGTGAACCGTCCACATTTGTCAGCATATAGTCGGTATGTGCAAATGTGATGCCTTTGAATGAAATGTTCTTAACGCGGCTGTTGTTGGATTCGCCTTCGATAATGACAAGAGATTCCGCAATCGGCGCTTCAACGTCTGCTTCGGACATATTTTCCCATTCATAGGGATAATAGTAGAGTTTATGGTCGGTCTTATCAAAATAGAACTGACCGGGCGAATTGACAAATTCAAATGCATTATATAGCGTATGCCAGCCGCCGGTAGAGAAACCTGCGCCCCAGCCCGGCGTTTGCGCGATCGCACCGTAAGGCTGCTGCATCAGAAAAACGAAAGTGCCGTTTTCATATTTGATATCGCGCGAACAGACGATGTTTTCATTCCACGTTGTGCCGTTGACACATTCGAGATCATCGGTGTTCTTTGTAATATGCGGCAGATCACTTTCCTTATACTTGATACCGTCACTTTTCTGTCCGGAATCCCAAGCCCAGTCTGCCTGACCTGCGCGAACAGAATACGTACCGTATCCGCCCTGTGCGCCGACACCTTTGCTGCCCATATTGGCGCGGTGATCGTTGACATAGAGATTGCGGAGCTTGTAATCTCTGTCGAGAGATGCAACATAGAGTGAATCGTTGTATTTTTCCCAGCCGGTGACCTGCTGCGCACCGCTGAATACCGGAACTTCATCTTCATAAGCCTGATAGATGATCCGGTAATCACCTTTGGCAGAATCTTTCATGTCAAAGGTGACCGGTTCGGTCTGACGGTAAGTACCGCCGCGGAAATTGACGATAATATCGCCGCTGACACTGCCGTTGATCTTACGAACAGCATCTCTTGCTCCGGCAAGTGTCTTCAGAGGCGCATTGATCGTTCCGGCATTGCTGTCATCGCCGTCCGGTGAAACAAATAATTCAGCCCCCGGATTTGCGGCAGCAGCTTTCAATGCAAAATCTGCCGGTCCGCTGAGGACAGCAGACGCGCAGAATACTGCGCTGAGTGCTGCCGTCATGCGAAGAAACGTGCTTTTATTGGAATGATATATCATATAGATCCCCCAAAACCCTGTTTCTGTTATTATTTATGAATATCTATCTTGGCTATGATGCGGAGAATGTTGACGACATCGTCGGATTCGAGCTGACCGTCTTCATTGACATCACCATTGAGCAGTCCCTGCTCTGTGACACGGGCGGCGGCGTCTTCTGCGATCAGTCTTGCGAGCAGGACTGCATCGGAAACATCGACATACTGATCCTCATTGACATCACCGAGAAGACCTGCCTGCGGTGTCGGGAAGTCCGGTTCTGCGCCGAAATCAACCCACATTGCAACTGCATCATCCTGTGAAGAATATGCCGGAGAAGCGGTGTTCTGGGATGCAAGTTCAGAAGCGGAAAGCGCTTTGCTGTAGATGCGGACTGCACCGAATTCAGCATTGGAGCTTCTGCCTGTTTCCGGACATCCGCCGATCGTGACACTGTATCCGGAATGTGCCGGACCGCCTGTGGAAAGCTGCTTTGTGCTGAGGATCTGACCGTCGGCATAGACTGACAAGGTATTGGATGCGCCGTTGTAGATACCGGCGACCTGATGCATTTTGCCGATCCAGCCGGATTTCATTGCAGAAGGCATTTCATAGGAGCAGACCTGCCATCCGCCGTCTGCAAAGATGAAGAAGTCGAGAATACCCGGACGGGTGCGGAGTGCAAAGCTGTGGTCGCCCTTTGCAACGAACATATTGTATTCCGGATCACCGGTCGGTATCACGTTGGCTTCAACAGTGAAGGAGTTTTTGTTTTCTACGATCGGATCGAGAACTGAATTGAACGGGACCTGAACCTGACCGCTCATCAATACCTGACCTTCAGATTCCTTGAGATCAGCAGATGCCGGAACGGGGATCATCATCTGATTCTTGCTGAGATCCTGAATGTAGGATGCGATCTTTCTGTAAGGCTTTGCCTGTTCCGCAAGCTCTGATGCAGTCGCTTTTGCACTTGTCGGGATAATGGTAAATGTCCAGCTGTACGGACGCTTGCTGGAAAGCTGATACTGACCGAGTACGCCGGGACCGCAGGTTGCAGAACCGGTACCCATTGAGCCGTAGTTGATGCTGACGTATGTCTGGCTGCGCGGAGTCAATTCATACGGGTGATTTGCCTTCATCAGATCTTCCGGCAGGAAGTGGAGTGCGCTACCTTCGATCGGTGTTTCGGCTGCGATCAGCACACCGTTCTGATGCTTGCTGCTCTGAATTGCCATCCAGTTGAGATCGGTAATTGTTCCGCAGTCATCCGCCTTCATATACGGGAAGAATAAGCCGCCGACTGTGTTGGTCCAGATACCGAGTCTGCCGTTTGTTTTGCGGTCAGACATTGTTTCGACAGGACCGTTGCCGTACCAGCTTACATTTTCAAAGCCGTTGGGCAGCGTCATGATCGAGCCGACACGGATGAAGTTACCCATGCTGCTCTGTGATGCATCGACGCGGATACCGACTGTGACACAGCCGTCAGCAGCGATCGTGTACTGAAGATTGACGGAAGTATTGCCTGCATTCGGCAGGGTAGTGTATACTGTGATGATCTGATTGCCGTCTGCTTCGCTGGTTTCGATCTTATTGACTTTTGCGCCGTTCATTGCACCTCTCCAGTTCGGATCAAATGCATTCTTTGCGCCGTTGTTGTCATTTTCAACGTAGCCGCGCCAGAAGTTCGGTGCAGGGCCGTTTTCGATGAGCACTTCGCCCTTATAAGCGTAATTGGTCATCTGACCGGTACTCTTATTGACTGCGAAACTGAAATCTTTACCGACAACAGCATAATCGCCGCTGTTTTCAACGACTGTTACAGAATCACTGCTGGTTTTCTTTGCAACTTTCGCTGCACCGGCAGGAACGGTGAACTGTGCGTAGGAAAGCTCAGTGCCGTCCGGAACAAGATCGTTTCCGTTCAGCTTCCGTACGGAAATATTCAGCAGGAATTCATCGCCGGGGGCAATGGATGCCGGCAGCTTGAACGGTACGGTGATCGTGCCGTGTGTCAGCGGTGCGACATCGGTATTTTCTGCTTTTCCGCTGCTGACGGCAAGACCGTTTTTCAGCAGTGTCCATTCAACATCAAATTCATTGAGATTTGCAAAATTATTTTCATTGTATACAGAAATTTTGCGGTCATTGATCTGGCTTGCATCAGCGGTAAACCAGAAATTCTGATACTGATACTTGACTTCTGCAAGCTCCGGCTGCGGTGTTCTGTCCGGACTGATCAGACCGTTCTGACAGAAGCTGTTGTCATTCGGATTGTCACCCCAGTCGCCGCCGTATGCGAAGTAATGTCCGGGGCTCAGTTCGCTGTAGAGGTTTGTCTGTGCAAAATCTTCGCTGTAATAATCCCATTTGCCGTTAATCATGCTCGAACCGGCATTCGTGGATTCTTTCACTTCTGCGCTGTAATCGAGCCATACCAGAACGGAAGAATCGGTCGGGGCTATTGCGGGAGAAGTGCTGTTCTGGGCGCTGATCTCAGCTGCTGAGAGCGCTCTGTTATAGACACGCGCCAGAGAGATCTCACCGTCACAGCGTCTGCCGTTGGAAGCATCGTAACCGATACCGAGCGGCGTTGTGCCTGCGTCGATCGCATCGGCAACTGTATCGGATGCCATGAGTTTGCCGTCGCAGTAAATGGAGATCGCACCCTTGTCAAAGACACCGACGACCTGATGCCAGTTACCGACCCAGTTGGACGGGAAATCGCAGGATACTGCATTCCAGCCGCCGCTGTGAACGAAGAATTCCAGACCGCTGCCCGAACTCTTGGTTTTCAGTGCAGCCTGATTATCACCGATCGACAGCAGAATGCTGTTCTGAGCAGTCGAGGAAGGTTTTACGAATGCTTCAAAGGTGAAGGATTTACCTGTGCCGGAAAGTGCGCTCAGATAGGATGTATTATTGTCCATGAGCGTATAACCCTTGCAGGATACACCTGTCAGCGAACCGTTGCCGGCACTGCGGTTAAAATCGGAATCACCGGCGTGAACAGTACCGACCTGACCTTTTTTGTCGGTGATCTCATAGACAGTATCGCTGCCGCCGAAACCGCCGAGTGAAACGGCTCTTGCCTGATCGACCCAGTCCCAGATGAAGCCGCCGAGCAGATTGTCTGCGCTGCGGATCGCATCCCAGTATTCTTTCAGTGCGCCGAGGGAATTGCCCATAGCGTGATCGTATTCGCACATGACGTACGGCATTTTGCCGTTTCCGCCCTTGCCGCGAACTGTATCAACGCCCGGATACATATTACTGTCCATGTCAACGCCCATTGAGGTGCCCTGACCTTCGCTGTGTACCGGTCTTGTCGGATCGTTTTTCTTGAAGTACCAGATCATATCGCGGAAGATACCGTTTCCGAAATTCGGATCGCTTGTATACTTCATTTCGTTGCCGATCGACCATGCAATGATCGCCGGATTGTTTTTCAGTCGCTGGAATGTGGTTTCGGTACGGTTCAGACCAAGCTCATAGAACAATCCTGTCTGTTTATTGTTGTCACCGTACATCAGTCCGTGACATTCCATATTGGTTTCGCCCATCATGTAAAGACCGTATTTATTGCAGAGCCAGTAGAGATAGGAGTCATTGCTGTAGTGCGAGGTTCGGATGGCATTGATGTTGTTGGTTTTCATCAGATGGACATCTTCTTCCATGCACTCCTGTGTGACAGCCTTGCCGTGGAACGGATCGGTGTCGTGACGGTTGACACCCTTCAGCAGCAGACGCTTGCCGTTGATCGTAATGGGCTGCCATTGCTTTGTTGTGACACGATAGGAGCTGTCTACCTCTGCCCGTGTAAAGCCGATTTCACGGAAACCAAGCTGTGCGGATACGGTTTCGATCGTACCGGAGCCGTTTTTCAGTGTCAGAACAAGCGCATAGATATTCGGATGCTCCGCAGACCACAGCAGCGGTGAGAGAACTTCCTTTGATATCTTTGCAGTCACGATTTTACCGGCATCGACTGTCGAAACCGGAATGGTAGTACCGGCTGTCAGGTTATTGCCGGCTTCATCCAGAACGGCAACATCCACGCTCAGATTGCCGACACTCTTTGATGCTTTGTTGTGAATATTGACGGACAGATTCAGAGATGCATTTTTATAGTTATCATCCAGATCTGTCTGTACTGTGTAATCAGAGATCTTGACAAGCGGCGTACTGGTCAGGAAAACATCGCGGAAAATACCGCCGTCGTAGATCATATCCTGATCTTCAAACCATGTACCGTCACAGAATTTGTGAACCTCAACAGCGATCAGGTTTTCGCCCTCTGTCAGATAGTCAGTGATATCGAAACGGTGCGGGCTGAATGTATCTTCGCTGTAGCCGGCTTCCTTGCCGTTGACATATACATAGTATGCAGATTCAACGCCCTCAAAGTGAATTTCAACACGGCGGTTATCTGCGAGCATATCCGAAGAAACGTTGATCGTTTTGCGGTAAAGACCGACCGGATTATAATTGGTCGGGGCATTCGGGCAGGAGACACCCGGATCATATTTGCTCTGGAACGGCATCGTAACATTGGCGTAGATCGGGAAATCGAAGCCGTCGCTTGTCCAGCTGTTCGGCAGGGTAACGGATTTCCATTTGTCCGCAGCATTCAGCGTGTAGCCGGGCTTCATCGCGCCGGCATTCAGGAGTGCCTGCGCACTGCCGGAATTCTGAACGACTGTCAGATCCCACGGCTCATCCGGACCTGTCAGCATCTGCATATAATCCGATTGGGTTCGGGCGTTATAGTCCCAGACTGCACTGGCAGCCGTTGCGGTGTCCTGATAGGGGATGAGCGTCAGGGATGCCGGTTCGCGGTTGACTGCAAATACATCTTCCGCGCCGTTTTTACCTGTCCATTCATTGTGATTGAATTTTTGTTCATTCACGTTGGCTCTATACAGCGGTTCCAAGCCAAGCTGTATATCGGATGCAGCCGCATGTGCAGACAAATACTGCCCCGGTAAAGCTGCCGCGAGGATACTCAGGGATAGTATCATCGCACCGGTTCTTTTCCAAATTTTCATAAAAACCCTTTTCCCTTTCTGCTTTGTGTAGTTGATTTGTATACAATACACGAATATCTATGTTCATTATAAACTATTTTCACATACCGTTCAATGTGCAATTCATAGATATTCTGGATAAATTGCAGAAGTTTCATGTATTGCGAAACAGTACAACATATTATCAAAAATTGCGATGATGTATCTTTTACTATGTACAAATGCTGCGAAAGATGTATGAAAGCCATATATCATGAAATATAATACCATACAGGCAGAGTTTTTCTTTCTGCACAGAACGCGGGACAGAGGAATTACTTTGCGTTCACTATGAATCACAGAGTATACGTGAAATGTGGTGTCCGTATATATTTTTTTGTAGGGACAGCGACAAAGATATATATAGATATTTACCCGAATTTGGATATATATATAATAGTCTGCCGTTTTACTTGTTATTTTATTTATAATATGCTATAATACAACTGGGAAGCCGTACCGTACTTGCAAATACAAATTTACTGGAAAGAGAGAGAAAGATATGGAACCAATTATAGAAATTAAAAATGCTGTGAAGGAATTTAAGGTGCTGAACCGCCGTGAAGGTCTGAAAGGCAGCATCCGTGACCTGTTTTCACGCGATTACAAGATCGTCCGCGCTGTAGATAACATCTCCATGCAGATACAGCAGGGCGAAATTGTCGGTTATCTCGGGCCGAACGGTGCAGGAAAATCCACGACGATCAAAATGATGACCGGTATCCTTGAACCGACTTCCGGCGAAATACTGGTCAGCGGAAATATTCCTTACAAAAACCGGACAAAAAATGCGCAGCAGATCGGCGTTGTATTCGGACAGCGTTCCCAGCTCTGGTGGGCATTGCCGCTGATCGAATCCTTTAAGATACTGAAGGACATTTATCAGATTCCGGATGCGGATTATGATGAGATGATGAAGCTGTATCAGTCACTTGTTGACATTGAACCGCTTTTGCACAAACCTGTCAGACAGATGTCTCTCGGTCAGCGCACATTGAGTGATATTCTGGCGGCTTTTCTGCATAATCCGAAAATTGTATTTCTGGATGAACCGACGATCGGACTGGATGTATCCATGAAAGCAAAGATCCGCACGCTGATTCACGCGCTCAACCAGCAGAAGCATACAACTGTCATTCTGACAACACATGATATGGGCGATGTGGATGCGCTCTGTCAGAGAATTGTGATCATTGATAAAGGCAGGATGCTGTATGATAACGATATTACACATCTGAAACAGTTTTTCGGCTCATACCGCACATTGAAAATCCGTATCAAGGGCGATCACAAACAATTCGCAAATGAAATTGCAGACAAGCTGCCGCAGTGTTCTGTTTCTGCCGATGATGAATGGATCTCGGTATTAGTAGATGAATCCGGAACTACCGTCATGAATGTGCTCGGAGAACTGCAAAAGGACTATATGATTCGTGATATGCAGCTGGAGGAGATTTCAACAGAGGAGGTCATCAAGAAAATCTACGAGGAGGGTGTGAAATGAACCTGAAAAAGTATTTCACCCTGACACGCGCCGGCATTCTGGAGGCGCTGCAGTTCCGGCTGTCTGCCGTAATTATGGTGATCGGAAATCTTGTGTATCTGATCGTGACGTATTTCCTTTGGAAAGCGATCTATGCTTCAGCCGGCACGGATGTCGTGAACGGCATGACATTTACGGATACGCTGATCTATCTTGTTCTTGCGACAGCACTTTATGGCTTTCTGGAAATGTATCTGGTATGGGATATCGGGCGAAGTATTCAGTCCGGCAAGATCGCACTCGATCTTCTGAAACCGATGCCGTACCGGCGATTCCTGTTCTGGTCATATTCGGGATCGTTTGTCATACAGTTTCTTCTGACATTTCTGCCGACTTTTCTGGTGGTATTCTTTGTTACGGGCGGTGCGATCCCGATCGGCATCAATCTGCTGTGGTTTATGATCTCGGTTGTATTTGCCGTTATGATCAATTACAGCATTGACTACATAATCGGAACAGTCTGTCTGTTTACGGAATCTATCTGGGGTATCAATATTATGAAGCAGGTGATCGTTCTTCTGCTTTCGGGCGCAACGATTCCGCTTGCATTTTTTCCGGATAGATTACGGACGGTTGTATCATTTCTGCCTTTTCAGTCGATTTACAATGCGCCGCTTACGCTTCTGCTGAACGGCAGTCCGGATGTCCAGACCGTCTGCGGTACGCTTGGGATGCAGTTGTTCTGGGCGGCGGCACTGACAATTCTCAGCAGTGCGTTCTGGAATCGTTCTCTGCGGCAGATCACGGTGAACGGAGGCTGATAACATGAAACGAAAAGGTCTTGAATTTTATCTTCGTATTTACAGAAAAATCCTTATTCAGGATATCAAAAGCAAAATGAGTTACCGTGCAGATTTTATCATATCAACGATCGGAATGATCTGTACCAATATTGCCGGATTCATCAGCTTTTGGATCTTGTTCAGCAATTTTCCCTCGATCAATGGATGGGGATATTATGAGATATTGTTCCTTTACGGCTTTTCCCTGATCTCATTGACACCTGTCCAGTGTTTCTTTGACAACAACTGGAATCTGCGGATGAATGTGTATTCAGGCGATTTTATAAAGTATTGTTTCCGGCCGATCAATTTGTTCTTTTATTATCAGGCAGAAGTGTTTGATGTTAAAGGTTTGGGACAGCTTGTGTTTGGAGTTGTTACATTGATCTGCGCATGGGTAAAACTCGGTCTGGGTATATCTGTTCTGATGATACTGAAAGTCATCGTATTTCTTCTGACTGCATCACTGGTCATGATCGCACTGCAAAATGCAGCAGCAGCGACTTGCTTTTGGATTCAGAATTCATTTTATGTCATGGATTTTGTGATGAAATTCAAAGATTATGCGAAGTATCCTGTGACGATATTCAGTCCGGTATTCCGGTTTGTATTCACATTCCTCATGCCGATCGCGTTCATTGCGTACTATCCGAGCCTTGTGCTTCTCAGACCGGATGAAGTGCCGCTGCTATCATGGATATCCCCGCTGATCGGAATCCTGTTCTTCTGGCTGAGCTATCGATTCTGGATGTACGGCGCACTAAAATATAACGGAACGGGTTCTTAATTGTAGAAAAAACAGTGCAAAGATGTATTTTGTCGTACATTTTTTCGGAAAAATTGTAAATACATATGGATTGTCCATCATTTCTGCGTTTTTTCTGTTGATTTTTTTTCGATTGAACCGTATAATATTGTAAAGATGTATGTAACTTGTATCGTGGCATCTGCATTATTCATAAAAATAAGTTCGAGACTACAGGAGGGTTATAATGGATGGATACAAATACATGGCGATCGTAGAGTGGAGCAAAAAGTATATCGCATCAAAAAATTTGCATCCGAACGATCGCTTCCTTTCAGAAAATGAGCTTTGCTCGATACACGGAGTCAGCAGACAGACCGTGCGGCAGGCGCTCAAATGTCTGGAAGGTGACGATATCATCTGCCGTGTCCGCGGCAGCGGAACATTCGTCAAAAAAACAGAAGACGCGAAATTTGAAAAGCCGGCTGCGCTGAAAAGTGTCGGTGTAATTTCCACATATTTCAGCGACTATATCTTTCCGCAGATCGTTACCGGAATCGAGAGCGTTCTGAATAAGGCTGGTATTGCGATGCAGCTTGCGATCACGCACAATCAGGTTCTGGAAGAATCGGAAGCGCTGAAAACCATGATCGCAAACGGCGTACAAGGTCTGATCGTTGAACCGTCGAAAAGTGCGCTGCCGAATCCGAATACCGAGCTGTATCAGGAGATCAAGCGGAATCATATGCCGCTGATCTTCTTCAATGCAAAGTATTCGTGGGCAGATTTCCCGTTTACGGCAATGAATGATGAGCTTGCCGGAAAGATCGCAACAGATTATCTGTTTGAGTGCGGACATACAAGGATTTCCGGTATATTTGCACTGGACGATATTCAGGGACATAAACGCTACAGCGGTTTTATGCGGAGCTGTATTGCACACAATGTGCGTTCTGCTGAGAAAAATGTGCTGTGGTTTGCGACCGGCGACAAAAGTGAGCTGTTCTATTATGCACAGAAGAAACTGATGTCGATTATCCGCGATTCTACGGCAATCATCTGCTATAACGATGAACTTGCGATCAATTTCCTTCGCTTCTGCCGTGAGCATAATATCCGTGTTCCGGAAGACATTTCGGTGATCGGCATTGATGATTCAAAGATCTCCGTGCTTTGCGATGTTGCACTGACAACTGTGCGCCATCCGCACCAGATCCTGGGAGAAACTGCCGCCAAGATGCTGATGGATCAGATGAATATGCCGCAGAAAACCGTTGAAGATGTTGTCTATATGCCGGAATTGATTATCCGCGATTCTGTCAAAAGAATCACAGAGAATCATTGATCTGTCTTTACACTTCAGCAAGGTGGTGAGCAGGCAGTATGCAAAAACTCAGCAAACAGGAAACCGTCTCCGATATTCAAATGATAGACAATAAGCAGCTGCAGGCACTGATGCAGTACGGAGATCTCGAAACCTGCGCAGATACGTTTGAAGCGTATCTGGATAAGGTGAAATTCTACAGCATGGAATCCCTGATGCTCCGTCTGTATATCGGTATGGATGTTTACCTTGCAGCAAGAAATGCTGCGCACGGATTCGGTGTTTCAAAGGAAGATTTTGTATTGTCATTTGGTTCGATCGACGATATTTCCATGAAAATGCAGACAGTTGAAACGACAGCATCCTACTTGCAGGAGATGATCGCACAGTGTATCCGCTGGCGGATCGAATCTGTTTCCCGAAACGGAAACAGCGTGATCCGGAAAGCAAAGGAATATATTGACAATAACTATACAGATGATGACATTTCACTGAATAAGGTTGCAGAGAATGTCGGCCTGACACCGACATATCTCAGCGCGCTGTTCAAAAAGGAAACGAAACAGAATTTCACGGATTACATCACGGTTCTCCGTATTGCACGCGCAAAAGAGCTGCTTTGCTGCACGAAAAAACTGATTTCGGAAATTGCTTATGAGGTCGGTTTCCGAGATTATCGGTATTTCAGTCAGATATTCAAAAAGCAGACCGGCATGACACCGAGGCAATTCCAGAACAGTACAAATGACCTGTATGCGGCTGATAATGTTGTATAATTTTTTGATGCCGTAAAATTATAAACATTTCAGATAAAAAAGTAGGTATATTTGTGCGTACTTTTGGAATATAATGTAAGTACAAGTTAACGATACGTTAACGACATGGAAAAGGAGTGTTACACTTTATGAAATTGAAGAAAATGTTGGGAATCATCATCACGGCCGCAATGTGCACGGGAATGCTCGCAGGCTGCGGTCAGACGGGAACAGGGGATGCAGACAACTCTGGTTCCGGCAATGGCAATGATCTGATTCGCGTCGGCATCATCAACAATGATCCGAACGAGTCCGGTTACCGTACCGCAAACGTAAACGATCTGAAGAATACGTTTACTGCTGAAAACGGCTACGATGCACAGTTTGCATACAGCCTGAAGAACGATGAGCAGATCCAGCACGCTCAGAAGTTTATTCAGGACGAGGTCGATTACCTGCTTCTCTCCGCAGCGGATACAGCAGGCTGGGATACCGTTTTGCAGGATGCACAGAAGGCAGGCGTAAAGGTTATCCTGTTCGACCGTACGATTGATGCTTCCGAGGATCTTTATGAGGCATCTATCGTTTCGGATATGGACAAGGAAGGTCAGACCGCAGTCGAGTGGCTGAAGGGACAGAACCTTTCTGAATACAATGTCATTCACATTCAGGGCGTTATGGGTTCTGCGGCACAGAAGGGACGTTCCGGCGCACTGACAGAAGCTGCAGATCAGCTTGGCTGGAACATCGTGACAGAGCAGACCGCTGAATGGAATGCTGAAAAAGCACAGCAGATCGTTCAGACCGTTATTGACTCCGGTAAGGATTTCAATGTCATTTATGCAGAAAATGACGATATGGCGAAGGGTGCAGTTGCTGCACTCGATAAGGCGAATATCTCGCACGGTGTCGGCAAAGACGTTATCGTTATGGGCTTTGACTGCAACAAGTGGGCACTCGAAAAACTGAAGGCAGGCGAATGGAACTATGACGGTCAGTGCAATCCGTTCCAGTCTTCTTACATCACTGATATCATCCAGAAGCTTGAAGCAGGCGAAAAGCTTGAGCAGAAGACCATCATCATGGATGAAAAAGGCTTTGATGCAACAACAATTTCGCAGGAGGACGTTGACAAGTACGGCATTTGATCATAATGCCGGCGCTGCCGTAGGGGGATTTTTATAGAGAAACCATAGCGGGGCGGCATATAGTGTTTTTCTGTATGTCGCTCCGCTATAATTATCTCAGCTTCATGGAGGGATCGTTATGGAAAAGGATTCCGTTCTTGAACTGCGCGGAATTTATAAGTCATTTCCGGGTGTAAAGGCACTTCAGAATGTGGATTTTACACTTCGGAAAGGGGAGATTCACGCACTAATGGGGGAAAACGGTGCAGGAAAATCAACTCTGATCAAGGTGCTGACCGGCGTTTATTCAAAGGACGCAGGTGACATCTATATTAAAAAGGGTTCAAAGGCAGGCAAGGTGGTATTTCATTCACCGCAGGAAGCACAGCGCGCGGGAATCAGTACAGTATATCAGGAAATTTCGCTTTGCCCGAATCTTTCTGTTGCGGAGAATATTTATCTCGGCAGAGCAGAAGGAAGATTTGTAAGTTGGAAAAAAATGAACGCTGATGCGTCGAAACTGCTTCGTTCGCTCGGAATCAATGTTCAGGCGACACAGCAGCTTGCAAGCTGTTCGATCGCCGTACAGCAAATGGTTGCGATCGCGCGTGCAGTGGATATGGACTGCAGTGTTCTGATTTTGGATGAACCGACTTCATCTCTGGATGAATCCGAGGTCGAAAAGCTGTTCGGACTGATGCGGCAGCTCCGTGACCGCGGTGTCGGCATCATCTTTGTGACGCATTTCCTCGATCAGGTTTACGAGGTTTGCGATAAGATCACGATTCTGCGTGACAGCAAGCTGGTCGGTGAATACACGACCGAAGAACTGCCGCGTGTTCAGCTCGTATCGAAAATGCTCGGCAAAGAGCTTGATGATATGGCGGATATCAAAAATGATGCGCAGGAATATAAAGGAAAAAAGACTGCTCCTGTGTACGAAGCAAAACATCTTTGTTCTGCTGAGGGCATTCAGCCGTTTAATTTCTATATCAATAAAGGTGAAGTCAATGGCTTTACCGGACTGCTTGGCTCCGGCAGAAGTGAATCCGTGCGTGCAATTTTCGGTGCGGATAAGGTCACAGGCGGAAAGGTAAAAGTCGGCGGTGTTCCTGTAAAGATCACAAAGCCGCTTGATGCGATGCGGCATGGCATCGGCTATCTGCCGGAGGACCGCAAACGCGACGGCATCATCGGTGATTTGTCTGTCAAGGATAATATTATTCTCGCTTTGCAGGTCAAGACCGGATTTTTCAAACCGTTCTCAAGGGCGAAAGCGACACGATTTGCCAAAAAATATATTGATTTGCTTGATATCAAGACCGCATCTGTTGATACGCCGATCAAATCACTTTCCGGCGGCAATCAGCAGAAGGTGATTCTTGGACGCTGGCTCCTGACTGAACCTGCATATCTGATTCTGGATGAACCGACACGCGGCATTGATGTCGGTACGAAGGTCGATATCCAGAAGCTCGTGCTGAAGCTCGCATCAGAGGGCATGAGCGTCACGTTTATTTCATCGGAAACGGATGAAATGCTCCGAACCTGTTCCCGTCTGCTTGTTATGCGTGACCGCAAGCTTGTCGGTGAACTGACCGGAGACGAACTGAATCAGACAACTGTTATGAATACGATTGCAGGAGGTGGCAAAGAATGACAGCAGGAAAATCAGGCAATAACAGCTCATTCCTTTCCAGATTGCTGCATAATCAGCTTTTGATTCCGATTGCGGCACTCTTGCTGCTGACGCTGTTTAATCTGATCGCAGATCCTTCATTTTTCAAGATCAAATTCGGCTATAACAGTGACGGCAACCCGATCCTTTCCGGTTACCTGATCTCCATTATCGACTACGGCTCTGAACTTGCGATTCTGGCGATCGGCATGACGCTTGTGACAGCAGCATCCGGCGGACAGGATATTTCAGTCGGCGCAGGTATTGCGATCGCCGGAAGCGTATTGCTCCGTGTATTATGCGGTACGAATTCCCGTCCGGAAACACTTCAGACACCTGTATTTGTTGCGTTTCTCATTTGTTGTGTCGTCGCAATGGTTTGCGGCGCATTCAACGGCGCTTTGGTTGCATTTTTCAAGATTCAGCCAATGGTCGCCACACTGATCCTTTTTACTGCCGGACGTTCTATCGCGGCATGGATCAACAATAATGAACTGCCGATCATCAGCGAAAAATCTTTTACGTATTACGGCGGTTACCTGCCGGGCATACCGATCCCGACACCGTTCTTTATCGCACTGGTCTGCTTTGCAGTAACGTGGGCTGTCCTGAAATTTACGAATCTCGGACTTTATGTTCAGGCAGTCGGCATCAACGAGAAAACATCCCGTCTGAACGGTCTGAATCCGGAACTGATCAAGTTTGCTGTATACGTACTGCTCGGTTTGTGTGTTGCAGTATGCGGACTGATCAAGGTCAGCCGTCTTTCCACGATCAATTATTCCGTCATTGCAAAAGATATTGAAATGGATGCGATCCTTGCAGTTGCACTTGGCGGCAACGCACTCAGCGGCGGCAAATTCAATATGGGCGCTTCGATTCTGGGTGCATACGTTATTCAATATCTGACAACAACGCTTTACAAGTTTGATGTGCAGTCAGATGCACTGTCTGCATACAAGGCAGTTGTTGTCATTGTACTGGTTGTACTGAGTGCGCCTGCATTCCGCGAAAAGATTTCTTCGCTGTTCCGCAGAGTACGCGCCGGTAAGGCCGCAGCATGAACAGAAGGAGGAGTATTACATGACTAATTCTGTATCAAAACGCGGCGGTCTTGCAAACAGACTGCATAAAATGACCGACACCAATCTTCTGATGTCGATTACAATTATCGTCTTTATTCTAATGTATCTCGGCGCGATCATTTTTCTGCAAAAAGGCTTTCTGAAACCGCAGACACTTTTTAATATCCTGAATTCCAATGCGGCTCTTATCATTCTATCCTGCGGTATGACACTTGTTATGATTACAGGCGGAATTGATATTTCTGTCGGCGGTGTTGCAGCACTTGTCAGTATGAGCTGTGCCGTATATCTGGATTATCACGGCGGCAGTATTCTGGGTTCGCTCCTGATCGCACTTGGAATCGGTCTGGCATTCGGACTGATTCAGGGTTATCTGGTCGCATATCTTGAGATCCAGCCGTTCATTGTGACGCTCGCAGGAATGTTTTTTGCACGCGGCATGACAACGATCGTCCATACAAATCCGTTTAATGTTCAGAATGAAGCTTTTGTGAAACTGAAGGAAACCCGTATCATTATCCCGTTTCTCGGCTCTGTCAATAAACACAATGTATATGTAGATGCGTATATTGAGATCGGTGTCATCGTTGCACTGGTTATTGTTGCGGCGCTGTTCGTATTCCTTAAATGGGGCAAGACCGGACGCAGTTTCTATGCAGTCGGCGGCAATCGTCAGAGTGCCCTGATGCTCGGCATCAATGTGAAGCGCATCACATTTCTTTCGCACCTGCTCTGCGGACTGCTTGCAGGAATCGGCGGATTTGTATACTTTATGCACGTTGGATCGGGATCTGCATCGCACGCGATGGGTGCAGAGATGAATGCGATCGCATCCTCGATCATCGGCGGAACGATGCTGACAGGCGGTGTCGGCAACATTATCGGTACACTGTTCGGCGTTATGTCGCTTGCTCTGATCCAGACGATCGTATCTTCTGTCGGACTCGATCAGGCATGGTGGACCGGTATCACGATCGCAGCAATGCTCTGTTTGTTCCTGGTTGTTCAGAGTATCATTATTTCCCGCAGAAAGAAAGCAAATGCTTCCAGCGCACAGCGCTGATCCAGACGAAATGACAGACGAATTGAAACCAGAATGAGGTGATAATATGCAAGTCAGAGAGCAGATCGTCAGCGGACGAACTGCGATCGGAATTGAGTTCGGTTCGACGAGAATTAAGGCAGTCCTGATCGGGGAAGATTTTTCACCGATCGCATCCGGTGTTCATGACTGGGAAAACCAGCTTGAAAACGGCATCTGGACTTATTCGGATTCCGCGATCCGAAACGGGCTTCGTGCCTGCTTTGCCGATTTGATGCATCAGACGGAACAGCAGTACGGCGTACAGCTCCGGACAGCCGGAAGTATCGGTATTTCTGCAATGATGCACGGTTATCTTGCATTTGATGCAGATATGAATCTGCTTGTACCGTTCCGCACATGGCGCAATACGATCACAGCTGATGCATCGCAAAAGCTGACGGACGCTTTTTCATTCAATATTCCGCAGAGATGGAGTATCGCACATTTATATCAGGCGATTCTGAATAAAGAACCGCATATCAGCAGTATCCGGCATTTTACAACGCTTGCAGGTTATGTTCACTGGCTTTTGACCGGCAGAAACGTACTTGGCATCGGTGATGCATCCGGTATGTTTCCGATTGATCCGGAAACGAGAGCCTATGATACTGAAATGTCTGCAAAGTTCGATGAAATGGTGCAGGAAAGCGGATTGCAGGCAAAACTCAGCGATCTGCTTCCGGAGATCGTTCCTGCCGGTGAAAATGCAGGTACGCTGACGGAATCAGGAGCAATGCTCCTTGATCCAACGGGCACATTTTCCGCCGGTATCGCGTTTTGCGCACCGGAAGGCGATGCACAGACCGGAATGGCGGCAACCAACAGCATCACGCCGCGTACCGGAAATGTATCGGCAGGTACTTCGATCTTTGCAATGGCAGTTCTGGAAAGAAATTTGCAGGCACTGCACCGTGAAATTGACATTGTGACGACACCGGAAGGCGCACCGGTCGCAATGGTACACTGTAATAACTGCTCCAGTGATCTTGATGCATGGGTTAAAATGTTCGGCGGACTCCTGAAAGCAGCAGGGGCAGAATATACCAAGCCGCAGCTTTATGATCTGCTGTATCAGCTTGCGGCAGCGGGTGAACCGGACTGCGGCGGCATCATCAGCTATAATTATTATTCAGGTGAGGAGATCACGCATTTGCAGGCAGGCAAGCCAATGCTCCTGCGCGATCCTGATTCGGCATTTACAATTCAAAATCTGATGCGAAGCCTTGTATATTCGTGCATGGCAACGCTGAAGATCGGAATGGACATTCTGAAAGAAGAATCCGTCGGACTTGACCGCATCTATGCGCACGGCGGTCTTTTCAAAACGCCGCTGATCACGCAGCCGACGCTTGCCGCCGTACTCGGTACAGATGTCACGCTGATGCAGTCGGCAGGAGAAGGCGGCGCTTGGGGCATTGCCCTGCTTGCCGCATATCTGAACAGATCCGAACGGCATGAAACGCTTCGGGAATTTTTGCAGAACCGTGTCTTTGCCGATCAGCAGCAGCAGACTGTTTCTCCGAAACAGGCAGATCATGAAGGATTATCAGCATATATGAAGCAGTACAGTGCCGGACTTGCCGCGGAGAAAGCCGCAGTTGCACAATCTAACAGAGGTGATTGAATATGAAATTTTGGTTTATTGCTGGTTCACAGGCGATGTACGGTGAAGAAACGCTCCGCCGTGTGGAAGCAGATGCAAAAGAGATCGCAGACGGTCTGAAACTGCCGTTTCCGGTCGAATACAAAATGACAGCAAAGTCGAACGCGGAAATCTGCGGTCTTGTCAAAGAAGCGAATTATGATGCGGACTGCGCAGGCATTATTACGTTCTGCCATACGTTTTCACCGTCAAAAATGTGGATCAACGGACTTGCAATGCTGCAAAAGCCGTGGCTGCATTTCCATACGCAGTTCAATGAGTCGATCCCGAATGATGAGATCGACATGGATTACATGAATCTGCATCAGTCCGCACACGGTGACCGTGAGCATGGATTTATCGGTGCGCGTATGCGTATGCCGAGAACGATCGTAGCAGGCTACTGGAAAGATCCGGCAGTGCAGGCGAAGATCGCAGACTGGCAGCGTGCAGCGATCGGTGCGCAGTTCAGCCGTGACCTGAAAATTGTCCGTTTTGGTGACAATATGCGAGAGGTTGCTGTGACTGAGGGCGACAAGGTTGAAGCACAGATCAAGCTCGGCTGGCAGGTGAATACATGGGCAGTCGGCGATCTGGTCACAGAAATGAATCAGGTCACGGATACCGAAATTGATGCACTTGTCAGCGAATACAAAGCTGCATACGATATTGCGACCGATGACATGGAAACGATCCGTTATCAGGCGCGTGAAGAAATTGCGATCGAACGGATCCTTGTTCGTGTCGGAGCAAAGGCGTTTTCCAATACGTTTGAAGATCTTTACGGTATGAAACAGCTCCCCGGACTGGCAACACAGCATCTGATGTCCAAGGGTTATGGATACGGCGGCGAAGGCGACTGGAAAACAGCCGGTCTGACAGCAATCGTCAAGGCAATGTATCCGGACGGTGCAGCCTCTTTCATGGAGGACTACACATACGATTATCCGCACGAACTGATTCTCGGCGCACATATGCTGGAGGTATGTCCGACGATCGCGGCAGATCGTCCGCGCATTGAGGTGCATCCGCTTGGAATCGGCGGAAAAGAACCGCCTGCCCGTATCGTATTCGAGGGCAAGGCAGGTGCGGCAAAGGTACTTTCCATGATTGATGCCGGCGGCAGACTGCGTCTGATCGTTCAGGATGTAGAATGTGAAAAACCGTTCCAGTCTATGCCGAATCTGCCGGTCGCACGCACAATGTGGAAGCCTGCGCCTGATTTCCTGCGCGGTCTGGAATGCTGGATCCTTGCAGGCGGCGCGCATCATACAGTCCTTTCGTATGATATTTCTGATGATACGATCCGTGATTTTGCCCGTATCATGGGCATTGAACTGGTAACGATCAATGCAGATACAACACCTGCTGCACTTGAGCGTGATCTGATGCTTGGAGATGTCATCTATAACAGAAGATAATTCATCCTCTTTCATGCTGTTCAGCAGTATGAAGCCGACAGCCCTGCGGTTTTGCTTGACCGCAGGGCTGTTTGATATTTGCTGTTCAATAATCACGTATGCTGAATGAGCTTGTGTTTTTCAAAGGGATATCCCGCTCATGAATGGATTCGATTGCCGCCCATTGATTCTTTTCAAGTGCAGCAAGCATATCTTCAATGTCCTTCGGATCTCCCTCTGCTTCCATTTCAACAGAACCGTCATAGCAATTCCGAACCCAGCCGGAAATGCCGCGGCTTTCTGCTGCACGGTATGCACGGTAGCGGAATCCGACACCCTGCACATATCCTTCAAATATAAAATGTTTTCTGACTTTTTCCATTTCATTGACCTCTTTCCCTGAAATCAGGCGTTATCCGTAAGATTCTCATACGCAATTCGGAATCTCGTCTGTCCCATGATGGATTCCACATCATCCGGAAGAACTGTATCGACTTCTGCGTACAGCGGCATTTCACGAATGACGGAACAGCGGATAAAACCGTCACCGGGGATCATCGGATCGCTGTCTGCGGTGAAAACCGGTAGTTTATCCCGAAAAATATGCGTCATGCCGTCATAGTCTGTCAGTATGCATTCGGCAAAACGCGGATAGGATTCGTCTGTGATACAGCGGATCCGGACTTTGATTCCGTACATAATGGATGCTCCTTTTTGGTAATTCACGAATATTCCAAATTTTGATATGAAAACCGTCATTTCCTATTATATATGGAAAAATGGAAAAAGTCAAGTATGGTTAGCCTATGCTAATATTTTGGAAAAGGGGCTTGATTTACGGGTGGAAAAGTTGTATAATAGTAGGCAGGTAAGTGAATCGGCTGCCTAAAAACCGAAAGGAGTTTTCATAATGATTTATTCGCACGAAGTTGAAACAATGTGCCCGATCGCACAGGGCGTTGCTCACGGCGCTGCTCCGATTCCGGAGGAAGCAAAATGGGTAAAGGCTAAGGAGATCAAGGATATTTCCGGCTTTACACACGGCATTGGCTGGTGCGCACCTGAGCAGGGAACCTGTAAGCTGACGCTGAATGTCAAAGAGGGCGTTATTCAGGAGGCACTTGTTGAGACGATCGGCTGCTCCGGAATGACACACTCAGCTGCTATGGCTGCTGAAATTCTGCCGGGCAGAACTATTCTCGAAGCTCTGAATACAGACCTTGTCTGTGACGCTATCAATACGGCAATGAGAGAGCTGTTTCTCCAGATCGTTTACGGTCGTTCGCAGTCTGCTTTCTCTGAGGACGGTCTTGTGATCGGTGCAGGTCTGGAAGATCTCGGTAAGGGACTTCGTTCCCAGATCGGTACGACCTATGGTACACTCAAGAAAGGTCCGCGTTATCTGGAACTGACTGACGGCTATATTACAGGTCTTGCTCTGAACGAGGATGATGAGATCATCGGCTACAAGTTCGTGAACTTCGGCAAGATGATGGACTTCATCAAGGCCGGCGACGATGCAAATACTGCATTCCAGAAGGCACAGGGACAGTACGGCAGAGTTGCTGATGCTGTTAAGATCGTTGATCCGAGAAAAGATTAAGGAGGACTTGTAACAATGGCATTGTTTGAATCTTATGAAAGACGCGAAAAGCAGATCCTCGCTGTCATCAAAGAGTATGGCATCAACTCTATTGAGGAGTGTGCAGATGTCTGCAAGGAAAAAGGTCTGGATATTTACAAGCTGGTCGAGGGTATTCAGCCGATCTGCTTTGAGAATGCAAAATGGGCTTACACTGTAGGCTGTGCAATCGCAATCAAGAAGGGCTGTACCAGAGCTGCTGACGCTGCTGCTGCAATCGGCGAAGGTCTTCAGGCATTCTGCATTCCGGGTTCTGTTGCTGATCAGCGTAAGGTCGGTCTTGGCCACGGCAACCTCGGAAAGATGCTGCTTGAAGAGGATACCGAGTGCTTCGCATTCCTCGCAGGTCACGAGTCCTTTGCTGCTGCTGAAGGCGCGATCGGTATTGCTGAAAAGGCAAACAAGGTTCGTCAGAAGCCGCTTCGTGTTATCCTGAACGGTCACGGCAAGGACGCTGCACAGATCATTGCCAGAATCAACGGCTTCACCTATGTTGAAACCGAGATGAATTATGCAACAGGCGAAGTCAAGGAAGTATTCCGTAAGGCATATTCTGACGGTCTGCGTGCAAAGGTCAACTGCTACGGCGCAAACGATGTCCGTGAGGGCGTTGCCATCATGTGGAAGGAAAACGTTGACGTTTCCATCACCGGAAACTCTACCAACCCGACACGTTTCCAGCATCCGGTCGCAGGTACTTATAAGAAGGAATGCACCGATGC
>JAZQOZ010000063.1:0-14956 GCA_045628085.1 Oscillospiraceae bacterium
CGGATGCGCTCGCTCTCAACGTCGATCAGTTCTTTCAGCGGCATACAGAGCTTTGCATCTGCCGTTGCGACTGTCACCATACCGGACAGATCTTCCGGCTCCTCGCTGACAGCATTCACACCGGATGCACCTGCAAGGCGTGCAAGGAAGTCACCGGCTTCTGCATACTGTGCCGGATCGGCAGTCACGATCGTGATATGCGACTTCTTGGAATTCGGAACCTTATGCTCCGAACGGCACTCACGGACAGCCTTGACAGCCTCCATGATCTTCTCCATACGTGCCTCATCCGCAGGGAAGCTCAGCTCCGGACGAACCTCCGGCCAGCTTTGCAGCATCAGGAAGCCCTTGTCATGCGGCAATGCCTGATAGATCTCCTCTGTGATGAACGGCATGAACGGATGCAGCAGCTTCAGAATATCGCGCAGAACATAAGCAAGCACGTTCTCGACATTCTTCTTTTTCGCAGCATCATCGCCGTTGAAGCGGTTCTTCGCAAGCTCGATATACCAGTCGCAGAAGCTGCTCCAGATAAAGTCATAGATCTTCTGCGCTGCAACGCCCATTTCAAAATGCTCCAGATTATAGGTCACTTCGCTGATCACGCTGTTCAGACGCGACAGGATCCACTTATCTTCCAGAGCAAGTTCCTCCGGCAGACGGATCTCGTTGATCGACATATTCATCAGCAGGAAACGGGATGCATTCCAGATCTTATTGGTGAAGTTGCGCATTGCAAGGATCTTCTCCTCGCTGTAGCGCATATCGTTTCCGGGTGAGCTGCCCTGTACGAGCATGAAGCGGAGCGCATCAGCGCCGTACTGCTCAATGACGACCAGCGGATCAATACCGTTGCCGAGCGACTTGGACATCTTTCTGCCCTGTGCATCACGCACGATACCGTGAATAACGACCTTCGAGAACGGTGCTTTGTCGGTATATGCAAGACCGGAGAAGATCATTCTGCTGACCCAGAAGCCGATGATATCATAGCCTGTGACGAGCGTGCTTGTCGGATAGAAGAATTTGTAATCCGGATTTTCGGTATCCGGCCAGCCGAGAATGGAGAACGGCCAGAGTGCCGAGGAGAACCATGTATCCAGCGTATCCGGATCCTGTGTCAGATTGGTGCTGCCGCACTTTGCGCATTTGCAGGGTGCAGTCTTTGCGACATTGGTTTCGCCGCAGTCATCACAGTACCATGCCGGAATACGGTGTCCCCACCAGAGCTGACGGGAAATACACCAGTCGCGTGTATTCTTCATCCAGTTGAGATAGCTCTTGGTGAAGCGTTCCGGTACGAACTGGATCTCGCCGTCCTCAGCCGCCTTGATTGCCGGCTCTGCGAGTGTTTTCATACGGACAAACCACTGCTTCGAGATCATCGGTTCAATGGTCGAATGGCAGCGGTAGCAGGTGCCGACATCATGCTGCAAATCCTCGATCTCTTTGAGCTGACCGAGTGCTTCCAGATCGGCAACGATTGCCTTTCGTGCTTCATCGGTGGTCATGCCGGCATATTTGCCGCAGTCCAGAACTTCGGGTTCGCCCTCTGTCAGACGATCGTTTGCTTTCAATTCATTATATTCTGCAACATCGTCCATGCCGGTCATGTAACCGTCATAGGTAAAGCAGCGGACCATCGGCAGATCGTGGCGCAGACCGACTTCAAAGTCGTTGGGATCGTGTGCCGGCGTGATCTTCACGACACCGGTACCCTTTTCCATATCTGCGTGCTCATCGCAGACGATCGGGATTTCCTTATCCAGCAGCGGCAGAATAACATGGCAGCCGTGCAGATGCTGATAGCGCGGATCAGCCTCATTGATCGCAACAGCGGTATCGCCGAGCATGGTCTCCGGACGGGTCGTTGCAATTTCGAGGAACTCGCCGGTTTCCTTGACCTTATAGAGAATATGCCAGAAATGGCCGTTCTTGGACTCATATTCAACCTCGGCATCGGAGATCGAAGTATTACATTTCGGGCACCAGTTGACCATACGGTTTCCGCGGTAGATGAGCTTCTGGTTATAGAGATTGATGAATACTTCCAGAACCGCTTTCGAGCATTGTTCATCCATTGTGAAATGCTCGCGCTCCCAGTCGCAGGAGCTTCCGAGGGTACGGAGCTGCTGAACGATACGGCTGCCGAATTTCTCTTTCCATGCCCATGCGCGTTCCATGAATTTATCTCTGCCGAGATCTTCCTTGGTCAGACCTTCCTGACGCATTGCCTCAACGATCTTCGCTTCCGTTGCGATCGCGGCATGGTCTGTACCGGGGATCCAGAGTGCAGCATAGCCCTGCATTCTCTTGAAACGGATCAGGATATCCTGCATTGTATTATCGACCGCGTGGCCCATGTGGAGCTGACCGGTGACATTCGGGGGCGGCATCGAGATCGAATAAGGCTTCTTCTTCGGATCAGCGATACCGCGGAAGCAGCCGTTTGATTCCCATGCTTTATAGGTGCGTTTTTCGACCTCAGCAGGGTTATATGTCTTTGGTAATTCTTTGTTCATCGAACCAATCCTTTCGCTGCGGATTCCGCAGCCGTCTGGGTGTTTGATTTATCAGATAAGCGGCGATGTTCCGCCTTCTCCGTCAGAGCAGGGCGGAACATCCGCTTTGATTCTCAGCGTTTCAGGCTGATATGTGCCTTTCTGCCGTCCTCATAGTCGATATCATATTCGGTATCCGGAGCAGTAATCTCTGTGATGCTGCTCAGTGTCTCGCCGCAGATGTACTCTGCCCATGCCTGCGGATAATCGCCGGTCAGGGAGAGCGAAATGCGGTCGGTGATCGCACAGTTCATCTTGCGGCGTGCATCCTGAATGCTGCGGACGATATCACGGGCAAAGCCCTCATCGCGCAGTTCATCGGTGATCGTCAGATCAAGCGAAACGACAATACCCTTTTCACTTGCAACGTGCTGACCTGCCTTTGCGTTATAGGTCACGAGGATGATCTCGGCATCAAAGACTTCCTTTGCGCCGTTGATCTCAAGCTCTGCGCCGTTTGCGGTCAGCGCAAACTTGTTGCTCTTGATCGCCTTGATGATCTCCGGAACGCGCTGCGGATAGCGGTCACGGATCTCATTGAAGTTCGGTGCATACTTGACCTCAGCAACGCTGTCAACACTTTCCAGTACCTCGACCTGCTTGACATTCAGTTCTTCTGCGATGATATCGCGGAATGCTTCGATGACAGGCACGCCTGCCGGATCGGAAATTGCAACGCCGAGTTTTGTCAGCGGCTGACGGTTCTTGACATTATTCTTGCTGCGGATGGTACGTGCCAGATAGATCACGCCGCGCACCAGCTTGACCTGCTCCAGAAGTGCATCATCGCGGAAGGATTCCGGAATCTCCGGGAAGGTATCCAGATGCACGGAGAAGCCGTCTGTCAAGGTCTGATAGATCTTTTCAGAAATGATCGGAGCGACCGGTGCAAAGAGTTTTGTGGTATTCACGAGGACATAGTAGAGTGTCTCGTAAGCATTGCGCTTGTCCTCAGACATACCCTTATCCCAGAAACGTCTTCTGGAACGGCGGATGAACCAGTTGGTCAGACCGTCTACCAGTTCGATCAGGCTGTCAACGTACTTGTTGACAAAATATGCATCCATATTTGTCCGGATCGTATTTGTGACCTCATAGAGCTTTGCGAGGATCCAGCGGTCAAGCTGATTGTCGCTCTTGGGCGGTGTCAGCGTATCCGGCTTGAAATCGTCGATATTTGCATAGGAAATGAAGAAGTTGCAGGCATTCCAGTAAGGCAGAATGATCTGCTGATATGCGTCCTGAATGCCGTTGTCATCGAACAGCAGGTCACCGATCAGCATTGCGTTCGTCTGATAGAGATACAGTCTGAATGCATCTGTGCCGTACTGCTTCATGAGCAGCATCGGATCGGTATAGTTCTTCGAGGACTTGGAGAGCTTCTTGCCGTCCTTTGCAAGAATGGTACCGTGAACAACGCAGTTCGAGAAGCAGGGCTTATCAAACAGCGCAACGGACAGAACGTGCAGATAATAGAACCAGCAGCGGATCTGACCGGTATATTCTACGATGAAATCGCTCGGGAAGTGCGAATCGAACCATTCCTTGTTCTCGAAAGGATAGTGTTTCTGTGCGAACGGAACGGAACCGCTTTCAAACCAGCAGTCCAGAACTTCCGGAACACGTACCTTTGTACCGGTACAGCCTGCGCAGGTACATTTGAATGTGACCTTGTCCATGTACTGACGGTGCAGGTTTTCGAGGCGGACACCGCTTGCCTGCTCGATCTCGTCAATGCTGCCGAGAACGGTTCTGTCGCCGCAGGTGTCGCATTCCCAGATCGGGATCGGAGTAGACCAGTAACGGTTTCTGGAAATATTCCAGTCGCGGGCATTCTCCAGCCATTTGCCGAATCTGCCGTGCTTGACGGTTTCGGGAACCCAGTTGATATCTTCATTGTAAGCGATCAGCTTATCCTTGATCTTGCCGACATTGAAGTACCATGCATCCATTGCCTTGTAGATCAGCGGACGCTTGCAGCGCCAGCAGTGCGGATAGTTATGCTCGATCGTACCGTCTGCGACCGCTTTGCCTGCATCATAGAGGAAGCGGATAACAGTCGGATTCATTTCGATGACGTTCTTATCGCCGTCCTTCTCATAGAAGTCGGTGATCTCCTCGGTGAATCTGCCCTTTGCATCGACCGGGTTCACCAGCGGGATATTGTTATTCTTGCAGGTCCAGTAGTCGTCCTCACCGAATGCCGGTGCAGTATGAACGATACCGACACCTTCGTCAGAGCCGACATAATCAGCCGTAACGACCTTGAATGCACCCTGATCCTTCAGATCTGCGAAGTAGGGGAACAGCGGCTCATAGGTTCTGCCGACAAGGTCTGCGCCCTTGCAGGATTTCAGAATGACCGGCTTTTTGCCGAAGATCTTTTCATATTTCGGAAGTACGTTCGTGCAGGCGATGAAGATCTCATCTCCGACATCGACAAAGGAATAATCCAGTGCCTCACCGACTGCAAGGCAGAGGTTCGAGGGCAGTGTCCACGGGGTAGTCGTCCATGCGAGGAAGAATACGGTCTTGCCGTCGATCACTTCATCGGTGCGGAACTTTGCGATGATCCAGCGGTCCTGACGCGGACGGGTGGAATCGGATTCACGGGTATCAGAGATCGAAAGGGATGTTTCGCAGTGGGTGCAGTAAGGTGTGACGCGGTAATCGCGGTAGATGAGTCCCTTGTCATAGCACTGCTTGAATGCCCACATGACGCTTTCCATAAAGGACGGATTCATCGTCTTATATGCGCCGTCATAATCAACCCAGCGAGCCATCTGCTCGACATATTCTTTCCATGCCTCATTGTTGCCGGAAACGATCTCATAGCATTTCTCGTTGAATTTGTCGATGCCGAGGCTGTTCTCGATAATATTCTTATCGTTGATGCCGAGCTGGACTTCTGCCTGATTCTCGATCGGCAGACCGTGGCAGTCCCAGCCCCATACTCTGGGGACTTTATAGCCGCGCATTGTCCAGTAACGGGCGATCAGATCCTTGATGAAGGATACGAGGATCGTGCCGTGATGCGGCTTTCCGGTCGGGAACGGGGGACCGTCATAAAAGACGACTTCCTCTGCATTCTCCTTGTTGACGGACTTCTCGAAAACCGATTCATCCTTCCAGAATTTCAGGATATTCTCCTGAATTTCGGTGATATTCGGCTTTCCTGCAAGCTCTTGATACTTCATTTTTTCACTCACCTTTTCCTGGCAAAAGCTGTTCTCTTTAACTTCTGCCATAATTATGCACTCTACATTATAGCATATATCTTTCTGCTTGTCAATACACGGAAAAATGCCGCAGCCGGCAGTGCTGTTCAGCTGCCGAGCAGATCATCCCATGCCGTCGGGATGCCGGCGACCGTGTTCTGCACATAATACAGCAGGATCAGCTGTGCATCCTCAACGGAGATCGTACCGTCTCCGTTGATATCAGCGGCTTTATACTGTTCTTCCGTCAGTTTGCTGTCAAATCCTGCCATGCTGTCCACATAGGCATTCAGCGAAAGCTGTGCGTCCTCAATGCCGATCTGACCGTCACTGTTTGCATCACCGCGTGCGGCTGCGGCTGTTCCTGCGCCGATCACTTCAAAATCCAGTTCAAATTTCTCTGCATACTGCTGTGCGGCAGAACCGGCATGACCGCATACGACACCGTTGTAATAGCTCTGTGAATTCAGCGTATAGTTACTGACTATGGCAGAACCGGTCAGCGCGAATGAATGATCGATCAGCCAGCAGTCGTCATTCAGGATCGTGAGTTTTTCGAGTCTTTCGCAGTCTCTGAAAGCAGAATCCTCTATCTTGGTGACCTTGGCAGGGACAACAACATCTGTCAGTGCAGAGCAGTTATAAAATGCTTTTTCATTGACCGATGTGCAGGTTTCCGGAATGGTGATCTCTTTGAGCTTGGAACAGCCGGAAAACATCTCGTCAGCGATCACCGTGAAGCTCTCCGGCAGGGAGATCGTTTCGAGGCTCTTGCAGTTCATGAACAGACCTTGACCTTCCTGCAATGTTACGCCTTCCGGAATCGTAACATCCTTCAATGCAGTACAGTTGGCGAAAATTTCTTTGCCAAGCTGAGCCTTTGCCGGAATGCTGACTGCCGTCAGGGCAGAACAGCCGTTAAATGCCCGCAGATCGAACTCGTTTACCGTATCCGGAATATTGATCGCCGTCAGGGAAGTACAATCATTAAAGAGTGAGGCGGTAATGGCTTTCAGTTTTTTCGGGAGCTGCACATCGGCAAGCGCAGTACAGCCGTCAAATGCACAGCCGCTGATCGTCGTAACAGAATCCGGTATCACAATGGATCTCAGTTTGCAGCAGTTATGGAACGCATACTGACCGATATTCACCAGCGTTTTCGGGAGCGTAACGGAAGTAATTCTTTCGGTATTGGATTCTCCGAAAACATCATGTACGGAAAATGCCCAGTTTCCGATGCTGATGACCGGAAGATCGCTGATCCTGTCCGGAACGGTCACTTCGGTATCCGTGCCGTTATACTGTGCGATCTCGATATAGGTTTCATATCTGTGGATGGTGTAATCGCCGGCTTCTTCTTCGATGTAGTCAGCCGCGAGAGCGGTCAGTGCATAATTCTGCACAGTGGGGAGAACTGTGCCTGCGCCCGTCATCAGCAGACAGGCTGCCTGCAAAAATGCTGTTATACGATAGTTTTTCATAAATTTATCCTTTCTGATCAGACATAATAGCAGGCACTATTATAACATATCCGGCTGAATGATGCAAGTCGTTCTTTGCGCAAAATGCGCCGCGAGATCAGAAATCCCACGGCGCATTCTATATTGTATGCTTATCAGTAATCACCGGATGTATCTTCCAGAAGCCGGAAGTCGATCTCATAGGTCTTGAGTTTGCCGTCTTTCTGGATGCTTGCACAGCGGCAGTGAACGGTGTCTCCGGCACTCAGCCCCGATATCGCTTCATTGATCGAATCATAATCCGATACTTCATGCCCGTTCATCGAGAGGATCCAGTCATTCTCCTTCATGATCGTATTGCGCAGATCGGAGTCCTCGGATACGGCAATGATCTGAATACCGATGCCGTCAAGCGCTTCCGGCAGCTTTGTGCCGTTTGCCTCTGCATTTTTGTGCGCATTCTCATTTTCAAGGAACTGGATACCGATGCGGACTCTGCCGCTGACATATCCCTGTTCCATCAATTCCTGAATGATCGGGAGTGCTTCATTGATCGTGATCGCAAAGCCGAGACCTTCATAAGAACCGTCAAAAATAGAGGTGCTTCCGTATTTGGAAGAAGTGATGCCGATGACCTGACCGCAGAGATTGACAAGCGCACCGCCGGAATTTCCGGGGCTGATCGCCGCATCTGTCTGGAAACAGTCCATTTCAAAATTCGTGGATTCAGCGCGTACCTTGCGGTTCATGCCGGATACGATGCCCATGGAGATCGAACCGCTGAGACCGGCAGGATTGCCGAGTGCGCAGACAGTCTCACCGAGCTGGACCTGATCGGAATTGCCGAGCTGTGCCGGTGTCAGACCGCTTGCTGAAATTTTCAGAACGGCAAGGTCTGTTTTGGTATCGTGACCGATCAGAACGGCATCATAGGGCGTTTCGCGGTTTGCCTCGTCAAAGAGCTTGACCGAGTACTGGTCTGTATCCTTGACAACGTGGGCATTTGTGGCGATGTAGCCGTCCTTTGTGAGGATAATGCCGGAGCCGCTGCCGAGTGCCTGTCCTTCTGCATAAGTATAGATCTGCACAATGCTCGGCATCACGGCTTTTGCAACACCCTCGATCGAATAGATGCCGTCTTCATTGGCAAGTGTATTGTCGATCTCCGGCTTTTCATGCTGCACAAGATGCACATCAATAATATCACCGGCACGGTATCTGCCGCCGGATGTTGTGCCGCGGCTGACATCCCAGATGATGCAGAACAGTGCTGCGGCAAGCATCAGCAGACAAAAGACTGTCAGCAGAACGGCAAGCGCCGTATGCTTTTTATTGCTGACCGGTTCTGCAAGAGATGCAGAAAACGGTTCATCGCTGAACGGTGGCTGCTCATCTTCGGGAAACGCCGGTTCTGCGGAAAGCTGCGCCGGCATCGGACGCGGCGAATCAAACAGATCGCCGATATCCGCAGAAAACGGTTCTTCTGCTTCCGGTTCCGGCTGTGATTCCGGTGCGGCGGCATCGCCGGCGTGTTCTTCCGGCTCTGCCGGCGGCATATCAGCAGCAGATTCAGCTTCTTCCGGCTGTTCCGGTGCAGCGGCTGCATCGGCAGGCGCTCCGGACTGCGGATCCTCGCTGAGCAGTACGCGCAGTTCTTCATCCGTCATAAAAACGGTCTCCTTTTTGTGAAATCAGAATTGTGCCAGCGGCAAACTGATGATAAATTCGGTATATTCGCCCTTGACGCTCTTGACCGTCACAGAGCCTCTGTGCAGTACCATGATGCGGTTGACGATCGAAAGTCCCAGACCGACACCGGTGGTATCCTTGCCGCGTGATTCGTCAGTTTTATAGAAACGCTCAAAGACATGAGAGATCTCGTCCTCTGTCAGACCTTCTCCGGAGTTCCGGAAGTGAACGTGTACGTGTGTGGCATCGGAATCGACCGCAAGGAACAGTGTGCCGCCGCGGTTGACAAATTTGATCGCATTTTCGGTCAGATTGAAGAATACCTGCTGGAGCAGATCACGGTCAACCTCTGCGAATGTGCGCGGACAGACATCCAGTCCTTCGACACGGACTTCCTTCTTTTCGATCTTCTGCTCAAACAGCAGAAGTGTTGTGATCAGCAGATTGGTGATGTCAAGGCGCTCGAAATCCGGAACATAAGTGCCTTCCTCGTAGCGCGAGATGCTCAGCATGGCATGGACAAGCCGTGAGAGCCGCTGAACCTCACTGGAAACGATGCGGAGATACTGTTTTTCCTGTTCCGGTGGGATCGTGCCGTCCAGAATGCCGTCCACAAAACCGCCGATCGTTGTCATCGGGGTTTTCATCTCGTGGGAAACATCTGAAACAAAGCGTCTGCGGCTGCGTTCGTTTTTGTCGATGAAATCCGCCATGCGGTTCATCGTGGCGATCAGACGGTCGATCTCCGGATCGCCGGTCGGTTCCAGACGCGCAGAAAAATCACCTTTGACGTAATTCTCAGTCTGCCGTGTGATCTGCAAAACAGGATTGAGCGCCTGCTTGGTATTGAAATAAAAGAGCAGCGCACCCAGTATACCCGTGACCAGTACGGCAACGATCAGCACGATCATCATTTTCGAGAAATAATCTTCGACATAGGCTGCCGGAAAGAGCAGCATCAGATAGTAGACAGACTGGTTCAGATCAAACTGTTCCACGTAAGTTGCAGTCGGTTCGGTAAAATTGCCGGCAGGCCCGCCGATCTGGCAGTAAGGCTCTTTCTTTGCTTCCATTTGCAGCGGCGTGCTGAGCTGCATCGCTTCCAGATCTTTATAATCGGAACGTACAACACATTTTCCGTCTGCATTGAAAATATAACAGTCAACATTTTCATTGAGTGTATAGAGCTTCAGACCGTTGCGCAGGCTGTCCGGATCAAATTCATCATGCTCTTTATAATCATCGCGGATGTGAGAAAGCAGGATACGCGCTGTACTGTTGAAATGATCGTAGGCTTCCTTTTCGTGAATATGATTGGAATAGAGTGCAATGATCAGTCCGGTCAGCGCGCAGGCGAACATCAGCATGATCGTACAGAGATAGAAAATGCGGCTGTAAACACTGTTCAGCATAGGTTATACCGCTGCATCCTGTGCGGCTTTGGATTCATCCGGAACGGCAAATTTATAACCGACACCCCAGACTGTCCGCAAGCCCCATTTATCGGAAACGCCTTCCAGTTTTTCACGCAGACGCTTGATATGAACGTCGATCGTGCGGGAATCGCCGTAATACTCAAATCCCCATACCTCATCCAGAAGCTGATCTCTGGTATAGACATGATTCGGATTCGAGGCGAGACAGTAGAGCAGTTCCAGCTCCTTCGGCGGTGTTTCGATCACCTTGCCGTCCACGCGCAGAACATAGCCGTCCATATCGACGGTCAGTTTATCGTAATCGACTCTGCCGCGGCGCTGACTTTGCTCCTGTGCAGGCTGACCGTTCTTGCGCAGACGGGCGCGGACACGGGCAAGCAGCTTGGTTTTGTCGATCGGTTTTGTGATATAATCCTCTGCACCGAGGTCAAGGCCGAGTGCTTCGTCATTCGGTTCGGATTTTGCCGTTACGAGAATGACCGGTACATTCGAGCGCTTCTGGATCTCACGCATGACGGTATAGCCGTTCATGCCGGGCATCATGACATCGAGCAGGACAAGATCAGGGTGTGCAGAGGCGAATTTGGCAAGTGCTTCTTCGCCGTCAGTTGCAGTGATCGCAGTATATCCTTCTTTGACAAGAATGGTGCGCAGAACTTCGCAGATATTCGGTTCATCGTCAACGATCAGGATTTTTTCCATAGCCATGTGATATATCCTCCCTATGCGGTGTATATATGTATAGTTATACAATATAAAGTATACTATATTTTCGATTCAATTATATGAACAAAATATGAACGGAAGATGAAATTCTGATGAACAGCAGAGCAGCATCCTTTTCGGTAAAAAAACAGTTGACGAACAGGCAAAATTCTGCTATAATATCTTTGTATACCTTGTATGGTAAATCTCTCAAAGGATAGTATGAATGAACAAATATAAAACGCTGGCGCTGAATACGGTTGTTTTTGCGATCGGCAGCTTCGGCTCCAAGATCCTGTCATTTCTGCTTACAAAGCTGTATACCGGATTCTTCAAGGGCTCTGTTTTCAATACAAAGGAAATTCTCGAAACCTGCGCAAATATGCTGATCCCGATCGTCAGTATGTCCATTGCCGATGCGGTGATCCGCTATGGTTTGGATAAGAACTATGAAAAGAAGTCGGTTTTTACAAATGCAGTTGTATTGATGCTGTCGGGCGGGATCGGTTTCCTTGTGCTGTCACCGCTTCTGCTGCTGTACGGTGACATCCGTCCGCAGGTGCCGCTGCTGGTCGGCTATGTACTCTGCTCCTGCTTCCGGCAGCTTTCGACACAGTTCGCAAGAGCCCGCGGCATGGTGAAGCTGTTTGCCGCAGACGGTATATTCTGCACATTTATGTTCTTTTTCGCAAATGTCATTTTCGTAGCAAAGCTGAACTTGGGTGTGAACGGCGTCATGCTTTCCAATATGGTCGCCGATCTGACTTCCGGCATCGGTGTCTGGTGCATCGCAAGGCACGGAAAATTTCTCGACCGCAAAGCCATTGACAAAGAGCTGCTCGTCACAATGCTGCGCTTTTCACTGCCGCTAATCCCGACGGCGGAGATGTGGCTGATCACAGGCTTTTCTGACCGTATCTTTGTAAAATATATGGTGAATGCAACCGAAGCAGGCGTTTACGGCGCAGCGACAAAGATCCCCAATCTGCTTGCAATGGTTTCCACGATCTTCTATCAGGCGTGGAATATGAGCGCGATCACGGAGAATGATTCTGATACGAAATCACGGTTCTATGAAGAAGTCTTTGATGCGTATCAGGCAATTCTGGCGATCGGTGCAGGTGTGATCATCGCATTCGATCAGATCCTGTCTGCTTTTCTGATCAAAACGGAAACAGAACCGGCAAATGCACACGCATATCTCTACACGCCGGTGCTTGTCATCGCGGTGCTGATGATGTGCATGAATCAGTTTTTCTCCAGTATCTATACGGTTTCCAAGCACACGAAAAACAGCTTCTGGACCAGCTTTGCTGCTATGGTTGTCAATCTGGCGCTGAATGCGGTGCTGATCCCGCGGTATGCGGTAAACGGTGCGATCATCGCAACATTCAGCAGCTATTTAGTCTGCTATCTGATCCGTTTGTTCGATGCACGGCGCTATATCCCGTTTCATGTTTCGCATCTGCGGACGATCGTGAATGTCGTGCTTCTGTTCATGATGAGCAATGCCGTGCATCTCACAGATCAATCGCGTCCTGATTTTGCAAAGTGGGGGAATTATTCACAGTTTTTCCTCGGCGCGGAGATGCTGATACTTGCAGTCATCAATTTCAAGCCGCTGCTCGCAACAGCGAAAAATATCATAAAACGCAAAGCATAATGTCTTTTTTCCGCTGAATGCGGATCATATAAAAATTTCATTTTTGGAGGTTCAAAAATTATGGATGCCCGTTCTATTTTATTTGCAATGCTGCCCGTCGGTCTGACGCTCATCAATTACGCGATCCTGCGCGACATGATCTGGGGAATCTTTCTCGGCAACAAGTCGAAAAAAACTGCCCTGAAGATCAAGGGTGAGGCGAAAACATGGCAGAAAATGACGCAGAATTACATGACACCCTATATCACCAAATTCCAGAAGAATTATAAGCTCTGGAAGGGCATCAAGCTCGCAATGCTGATTTTTGCACTTGTTCAGGTGATCGCATTTACCATTATGATCATCCGCTATGTTCCGTTCTGGGTGATCGCAATTATCTGCGTCGTGATCACGCTGATGAATGTAGTTTTGTTCGGCGCAATGATGACCAATACGGAATCCTCGGATCATAAGCATGACCGTAAGGGTACTCCGTGGAAATTTGAACAGTGATTTCAGAACTGAAAGGAGATCATGCAAATGAAACGTGATATGAACAATAATAATGCAATGAACGGGCTGCGCTCCGTCATTGATTCTGCTGCTCAGCGTACAGCAGATGTTCTGGAAGGCTCAAGAGGTTTTGTGGAGCGCGGAAAGCTGCGCTCTCAGCTCAATGATTATTACCGCCGCCTCGGCAGAGCAGAATATGAAGCTGCCGTCAACGGTGTGACAAGTATGGATGAGATCAATATGCTGATCCAGAAGATCACAGAGCTGCGCCAGCAGCAGCTCGCTCTGGAACAAAGTACACAGCGCGGCGGTACTGTGACCTGTCCGACCTGCGGCAGACTGAATGCAGCACAGGATGCATTCTGCCCCGGCTGCGGCACACAGCTCAAATGAGCCGCGGCGCACAGGAGGCATCCCTGCTTCGCAAAAACCAGATCATTCCGCTGCATATAACCGGTATGACCGCAGAAGGCCAAGGCGTTGGACACTTCTGCGGTCTTGCAGTATTTGTGGCTCATGCAGCGCCGGAAGATGAACTGGATGTGCGGATCGTCAGGGTGCAGAAAAATCTTGCATACGGTATCATAGAACAGATACGGAAACCGTCACCGGACCGTATGGAGCCTATGTGCGGCGTGTTCCCGAAATGCGGCGGATGTGCCTTTCAGCATATCACCTATGAGGCAGAATGCCGGATCAAGGCACAGATCGTCAGTGATGCTTTTGCACGCATCGGTCATCTGACACCGAAAAATGTGCTTCCGATATTCGGCGCTGAACATCCGGCAGGCTATCGGAATAAAGCACAGTATCCCTGCGGCACGGATTCGGATACGGGCAGTTCATGCTTTGGATTTTATGCGCCGCGTTCCCATCGGCTGATCCCGGTCACGGATTGTCAGCTTCAGCATGGGGCGTTCGGAGATATCCTTCGTATGTGTGAGAAAATGCTCGCACAGCCTGCGTATGAAGCACTCATACCGTATCAGGAAGAATCCGGAAAGGGAATACTGCGGCATCTGTATCTGCGGCAGGGCTATCACAGCAGGGAGATCATGGTATGCTTTGTTGCGGCAAAGCGTTCGCCGGAGATCATGGATCTGTTTCGGCAGTTCGGTGAAGCACTGATGCGGGAGTTTGCGGATATTCGTTCCGTGATGCTGAATATCAATGCGGAAAATACAAATGTCATTCTCGGAAAAAAGACCGTTTGCCTTTGCGGAAAGGATACGATTTCCGATACGCTCTGCGATGTGCCGGTTTCACTGAGTCCGCAGAGTTTCTATCAGGTGAATACGGTTCAGGCGGAGCGCTTGTTTGCAGAGGCAAAACGGCTCGCTGCTCCGCAGAAACATGAATTGCTGCTTGATCTGTATTGCGGTGCAGGCGCGATCGGTCTTTCTATGGCGGATGCAGTCGGTAGGGTGATCGGTGTTGAGGTCGTTCCGCAGGCAGTGGCAGATGCAAAACAGAATGCTGCACGCGCAGGTATCACCAATGCGGAGTTTTATGCAGGCGATGCCGGAACGATCGCGGCAAAATTTGCTGCGGACGGCACACATCCGGATATCATCATTCTTGATCCGCCGCGAAAAGGCTGTGATTCGATCACACTGGATGCCTGTTTGACGATGAATCCCTCACGAATCGTGATGATCTCATGCAATCCGGCAACTGCGGCGCGTGATGCGGCTTATCTCTGTGAGAAAGGGTATTCGGCAGATGTCCTTCG
>JAZQOZ010000064.1:0-61914 GCA_045628085.1 Oscillospiraceae bacterium
AGGATAAAGAAATCTTCTTTGATTAATTTCTTGTCGATTATGATGTTCTCTGTCCCTGCTTCATACTTCGCTGTCATCAGAAGGTCAAGGGCAGACTGTGAATCCGTAATCACAATCTCTTCACTGCGGACAACTGCACAGCTCACACTGTTTTTTTCAATCCTCTCTATATTCATGAGTCATTTTCTCCTTAAATTATGATTTCTTACTCTAATTATAGCAAATTCCAATGCAATAACAAATTCAGGTTTGCAACGCAATTAAGTTACGATTTAACTGCCTTATAAACTTGGATCTATTAAGGCATCCATACAGTTCGCATCATTTTGAGGATATAGACAGTCAATATGAACGCTCCGATTATCAGGTAGAAAATACCCGTTCCCTTTTGTTTGCGCATTAGTTCCAGGATCCCTTGAAGCGTGATCTCAAGTCCGATGCAGGGAACAAAGATATAGTCACCGTGTCTTACCATATTTGCCCAGTCCAGCGTGAAAAAGACCAGCGCACCTGCCGTTGCAGCCATTGAAAGGACAAATACGATTTTCTGTAAGAACGGCATACTTGGAAATTGCTTAAATAAATGAAACATGGCCGATACCTCCATTTAGTATGTGCAAATTTCGGTTTGCAGTGTTATTCTTTGACTGTTTGAACGTACAGTCCATTCTCATCGCAGCACGATAGATATATTTTACCACGAAAAGGGCGGTTTCGTCAAGCGCTGAAATCTTTTTGCATTCTTCACGACCGGATTCGACCGAATTTGCATCCGTTCTGCGATACAATAGAAATCAATCTTCATAAGAAAGGAAGTTATGCTATGGTTGAATTGAAACAGGAGCCGCAAAAACTGACAGCATTTCTAAGCGGCGAATTAGATCATCATCATGCGAAGGAGATTCGGGAAGCAGTCGATTTTGCCGTTCGGGAACAGTTTCCGCCGGTGCTGATACTGGATTTCCGGCAGGTATCGTTTATGGACAGTTCCGGTATCGGGCTGATATTGGGGCGTTCGCGGCTGCTGGAAGAATACGGCGGTGTACTGGAGATCCATAATCCGCCGCCGCATATCCGCAAGGTACTGCGCATATCCGGCGCGGACAGGCTTGCCGTGATCCGGAACAGTACCCGAAAGGAACGTCCGAAGCCGGCGGATGAGAAACCGAAGATCCCTCTGCTGGACCGTGCAGAAACGGAGACAGCTCTGAATGCGGATGCACCGCAGGAAGATGCAGAACAGAAAGGAACGGAATCAGAATATGCATACGCTCAATGAATTAAAATGCACATTTCCGGCACGTTCGGAAAACGAGAGCTTTGCGCGGACAATGGTCTGTGCATTTGCCGCGCAGCTTGATCCGACTGTTGAAGATCTTGCTGATCTGCGGACAGCGGTATCGGAAGCGGTCACAAACAGTATCGTCCATGCCTATCGCGGCAGAGAAACGGGCATGATCGCCCTGACAGTCCGGCTGCTGCCGGACGGCGTGATCTACATACGCATATCCGACCGAGGATGCGGCATCGCAGATATCGCACAGGCAATGACACCGCTGTATTCAACTGCGCCGGCAGAGGAACGCGCAGGACTTGGCTTTACGGTCATGCAGAGCTTTACGGATAAGCTGACTGTCACGAGCCGTCCGCAGCACGGAACGACCGTTATCATGAGAAAGAAGATGCAGCATGGAACAGAGCAGGAAACCGGCAGTCGCGGCTGAGGAACATCTGGGGCTTGTGCGCCTCTGCGCGAATCGGTTTCGGGAGCGCGGCATTGAATATGAGGAACTGTATTCCGCAGGCTGTCTTGGACTGGTCAAAGCGGCAAATGCCTTTGATCCGGAACGCGGCGTCTGTTTCTCGACCTATGCCGTTCCGGTGATACTGGGAGAGATCAGGCGGCTGTTCCGTGAGGGCGGCAGCGTCCATGTCGGACGGCGCTTGCAGGAATTGAGCATCCGTGCGAATCGTACAGCGGAACATCTTCGGCAGAAAAACGGCACAGAACCGACCGTCCGGCAGATCGCGGATGCACTCGGTATTTCGGAGACCGAAACCGCGGAAGCTCTTTGCGCAGCACAGCCGACTGCATCCCTGACCGCCGAAACCGATGACGGTGAAAGCAGTATGGATATTCCTGTTCCGTCGCCGGAAAACCGGATACAGGAGCATCTTGCATTGGAGCAGGTTTTGGCATTGCTCAGTGCTGATGACCGTGCCCTGATCCGTCTGCGGTATGATCGGAATCTCACGCAGCGCGAAACAGCAGAAAAGCTCGGCATGACGCAGGTACAGGTGTCGCGCCGCGAAAAGAAAATCCTGCTGTTTCTGCGTGCGGAACTGCAAAAATAGACCGGATCATGAAGATGCTCTGACAGCAAGGCGGAATGTGAATATACGGTGATAATGCTTGACAAAATGTCGAAAACATGGTATACTAACCATAATAAAATAACGTATTTATTACACAGAGGATATGCGGCAGGCATTTTGTGTTTGCCGCAGATGATATATGCAGCATCATTGTCGAAAGGAAGGAGTCCGCACATGGGTGAATGGAATCGCTACACGGCTCAGACAAGAATCGAGGAGCTTTCCGGTCTGTGCCGGGCAAATTATCAGATTGATCCGGAGCTTTATACCAAATATGATGTGAAGCGCGGTCTGCGTGATATCAACGGAAAGGGTGTCTGTGCCGGACTGACCAATATCAGCCAGATCATCCCCGGAACGGAAGAAAACGGTGAAACCAAGCTCGGTGAAGGACAGCTTCTGTTCCGCGGCTATCATATCGAAGACCTTGTCAACGGATTTATCAGCGATAATCGTTTCGGCTATGAGGAAACGGTTTATCTTCTGCTGTTCGGAAAGCTTCCGAATCAGGAAGAACTTGCGGATTTCAGCGCACTGATGCGGAGCTGCCGCACACTGCCGCCTTCCTTCACACGCGATGTTATTATGAAATCGCCGAGTGAGGACATGATGAATACGCTTGCAAAAAGTGTACTTGCACTCTATTCCTATGACCAAAATCCGAATGATACTTCGATCGCAAATGTTCTGCGTCAGTGCATTCAGCTGATCGCGCAGTTCCCGTCGATCGCTGTTTACGGCTATCAGGCATTCCGGTATTATAAGAACGATCAGAGTCTGTTCCTGCATCAGCCTGATCCGAGCCTTTCGGCTGCTGAAAATCTGCTGAGTATGCTCCGCATTGACCAGAAATATACGCAGCTTGAAGCGAAGATCCTTGATCTTGCACTGGTGCTTCATGCCGAACACGGCGGCGGCAATAATTCGAGCTTTACCGTTCATGTTGTATCATCGTCCGGAACGGATACATATTCGACAATGGCGGCTGCACTCGGTTCGCTCAAAGGTCCGAAACACGGCGGTGCGAATATTAAGGTCGTTCAGATGTTTGACGATATGAAGGAGCGCGTACACGACTGGAAGGATGAGGAAGAAGTCGGAGCATATCTCCGCCGTCTGCTTCATAAGGATGCATTCGATCATGCCGGACTGATCTACGGTATGGGACACGCTGTCTATTCCAAGAGTGATCCGCGTGCAACGATCCTGCGCGGATTTGTCGAACAGCTTGCAGAGGAAAAGCAGCGTCTTGAGGAATATGCGCTTTATGCAATGGTCGAGCGTCTTGCACCGCAGATCATAGCCGAGGAACGCAAGATCTACAAGGGTGTCTGTGCGAATGTTGATTTCTATTCCGGTCTGGTTTACCGGATGCTGAATCTGCCGAACGAACTGTTCACCCCGATTTTTGCGGTATCCAGAATCGCAGGATGGTCTGCACACCGTCTGGAAGAACTGCTCGGCGCAAGCAAGATCATTCGTCCGGCATATCGTGCCGTCAAAGAATGGGAAACCTATCAGCCGATTTCAGAGCGCAAATAAAAATGAACAGGCTGCTGTGCCGCTGCGGTACGGCAGCCTTTTTGGATATGTTCAGCTTCAGGAGGTGCAGAAATTGAATACGCATTCGGAACAGGTACGCCGTATGGAACGGCAGTACCGCAGAAAAAAGCGCACATCGAAGCTGGAAGATCTCCACAAAAATCTGCCGTTCTGGATCTGCGCACTGCTGCTGACGGCTACTGCCGTATGGCTTGTCTGGTGTACGATGAAGCCGCAGACCGCACCGGTTTCTGCGGGTGGATTACGGGTATATTTTCTGGATGTCGGTCAGGGGGATTCGGCATTGCTCTGTACGGATTCACACAGTATCCTGATCGACGGCGGCGAATCGGAATACGGGACGGCAGTTGTGCAGATGATCCGCGCAGCCGGTGTGGAACGTCTGGACTGTGTGATCAATTCACATCCGCATTCCGATCACATCGGCGGACTGACGGCTGTGCTGGAACAGATTCCGGTCGGTGCGGTATATTTGCCGGATATGCCGGAATCAAAGCTTCCGACAGCGTGGTCGTTTACAAATGTTCTGGAAATAGCCGCAGAAAAGGAGATACCTGTCCGCACGCCTGCCTGTCATGAAACGATCTCACTCGGCGCGGCAGAACTTGAATTTATCTGCACGGATAATGCCGGATTTGAAGATATGAACGACTGTTCATTGGTTTGCAGCGTGATCTGCGGCAGCCGGCGGTTTCTGTTTACGGGCGATCTCAGTACCGCCGGAGAACTGGCAATGCTTGCCGAAGGAAATGTACTTTCTGCCGATGTATGGAAAGTCGGGCATCACGGGAGCAGTCAGTCTGCGACACCGGATTTTCTTGCGGCGGTATCACCGAAATATGCCGTGATCTCCTGCGGTGCGCTTAATGATTACGGGCATCCTGCACAGCGGACAATGCTTGCACTGATTGATGCGGGCTGTTCCGTATACCGTACCGATATTGACCATTCGGTTGTATTTGAAACAGACGGACAGGATATTTCGGTCATTCCGGATTATGATTTTGGTTTTTAGGATAAAAAGAGGCGCGGAATCTCAAACGGATTCCGCGGCTCAGCTTGTCGATAAAGTCCTGTACGGTGAATTACTTTGTAATTCACATAGGGGTGCCCTCTATCGCAGGGCCCCCCTCTCTGAAAAACGATCCACCGGATCGTTTTATCAGATTCACCCCTGCGGAGCTCTTAAAGTCAGGAGTGTTTCGCGCTTTGCGAAGCGCGCCCAAAGGCGCTGCCTTTGGAAACCGCAAGCCTTTGAAAAGGCTTGACCGAAACTTTTATTTTGGCGAACACATAATTTTTCGACAGACTGAGCCGCGGAATCTCAAACGGATTCCGCGGCTTTCTTTATGTAAGAGCAGGCTCTTTGTTTTCCATGTTTTCTCTGGCGATGGAGAGCATCAGCTTGATACGGTTCTGCTGATTGACTCGTGTTGCACCGGGATCATAGTCGATCGCGCAGATATTTGCTTCTTGATATTGTTCATTCATTGCGCGGATCATGCCTTTGCCGACAATGTGGTTCGGCAGGCATCCGAACGGCTGAACGCAGACAATATTGCTGAATCCTTTTTCGATCAGTTCCGCCATTTCAGCGGTGAGCAGCCAGCCTTCGCCCATGCAGACGCCGGTGCTGATCGTTCGTTCACCGAGTTTTTTCAGTGCCGGAAAAGAGATCGGCTTTTCAAACTGCGGATAATCGGCAAGAACTTTCAGCATGATCTTTTCGAGCATTTCGACATACCGGACGGCGGCACGGCTGAACGTGACACCCTTACGGTCACCGTAGAGCCGGAAATTCTCCCTGCCGATATTGAGACTGTAAAGCGCGAATCCCAATATGCCGGGAACCATGACCTCTGCGCCCTGTTCGACCAGAAAATCCGGCAGATGATCGTTACCGAAATCCGCATATTTGACGTATAATTCTCCGACGATGCCGACCTTCGGTTTCGGTACTTTATGAATCGGCACGGCGGCAAAATCTGAAGCGATCGCCTGAAAGTTCCGTTTGATCGCTGTGAAGGAAAGTCCTTTGTTTTTCCGGATCTGCTCGGTCAGCGTAACACGCCATTTTTCCATAAGAGATCTTGCGGCGCCGGACTGCGTTTCATACGGAAGAACCTGATTGCGCAGCAGCATAACAAAATCACCGTAGAGCCAGGTGATAAGTCCTTTCAGGAACATCAGCGGAGAGATATCAAAGCCGCTGTTTTTTTCAATGCCGCCGAAATTGACCGAAACGACCGGCACAAACGAAAGTCCTGCTTTTTTGAGAGCCTTTCGCAGCAGATGAACATAATTCGAGGCACGGCAGCCTCCGCCCGTCTGATAGAGCATCAGCGCGGTTTTCTGCGGATCATAGTCACCGGATTCAAGTGCATATATGAGCTGACCGATGACAACGATCGCAGGATAACAGGCATCATTGTGAACATATTTCAAACCGGTGTCAATGACTTTCTGACCGGAATAATCGAGAAAATCGACCTTGTAGCCGGCATCGCGGAATACAGAGCCCATCAGGCTGAAATGGACAGGCAGTGCATTCGGGATCAGGATCGTATGCGTTTTTTTCATTTCCGGCGTAAATTCCGGATAGAGTTCATTGGTCGCCAAAGCTTCACTTCCTTGCTGATTCGTTCAGTCCGGCAGCGGCAAACAGACTGCGCAGACGGATTTTGGCAGCACCGGTATTTGTGACCTCGTCAATTTTCAGCTGTGTATAGATTTTACCGGCTTTTTCGAGAATAGAGCGCACTTCATCGGTCGTTACGGCATCCACGCCGCAGCCGAATGACACGAACTGTACCAGATTGATCTGTTCTTCCGGCAGCGCCTCAGCGACATACTTCGCCGCAAGATACAGTCTTGCATGATACGTCCATTGATTGAGGACTGTTGTGCGGAACGGTTCCATCAGACTGCTGATGCCGTCCTCTGTGACGATCACTGCACCAAGTCCGCAGATGAGCTTGTCGAGTGCGTGGTTGACTTCCGGATCAATATGATACGGTCTGCCGGCAAGCACGATGACCGGCAGATGCTTCATACGCGCAATTTCGAGATATTCGATCGCTTTGCTGCGAATTGCCGCCATATAGTTTTCATATTCGGTATAGGCGGCATCGGCTGCCGCTTTGATCTGCTTCTGCGTGATCGACGAAAAGCCGTGCTGATGCATGATCTCACGGAATTTTGCAGGAAATGCCCTGCGGTTATGGATGCCGACAAACTCATGGATATATTCGGTATTACGGAGTGCTTTGATATTGATTTTTGCGACTTCCGGATAATAGGCAACGACCGGACAGTTATAGTGATTATCGCCTGTACCCTCATCGATGTTATAGCTCATGCACGGATAAAAGATCGCATCGGGCTTTTGTTCGAGCAGTGCTTCGATATGACCGTGCAGCAGCTTTGCCGGAAAACAGATCGTATCTGACGGAATGGTGTGCTGACCGGAGAGATACAGTTTGCGGGTAGAATCCGGCGAAACGATCACATTGAAACCGAGATTTGTCAGCAGGGTATGCCAGAAGGGGAGCAGCTCATAGAGATTCAGTGCAAGCGGAATGCCGATCGTCGGACGGCCTTCGGAGATCTCGCTGCTGCGATATTTTTGAAGCAGCTGCCGTTTATATTCATAGAGATTATATGCGTTTTTCGGTGCAGTGCTGCCGAGCGCTTTTTCACAGCGGTTGCCGGCGATATAGGTGTGCGCACCGCCAAAGGAATTCACAGTCAGCTGACAGTGATTTGCGCAGCCTTTGCAGGTCACGGTTTTGACGGTATGCGTAAAGCCGCGGAGCGCATCCGGATCGAGAATGCGGCTCTGCCCGTTTGAATGCCGTGCAGCATAGAGTGCTGCGCCGTATGCACCCATCACGCCCGATATTTCCGGACGGATGACATCCTGATCCAGTTCTTTTTCAAATGCACGCAGTACGGCATCATTGAGAAATGTGCCGCCCTGCACGACAATATGCTGACCGAGTTCGGACGCATTTGCACAGCGAATGACCTTATACAGTGCATTTTTTACAACGCTCATGGAAAGTCCAGCAGAGATGTTTTCAATCGATGCGCCGTCCTTTTGTGCCTGCTTGACGGAACTGTTCATGAAAACCGTACACCGTGAACCGAGATCGACCGGATGCTCTGCAAAAAGTCCGAGCTTGGCGAAATCTGCGATGCTGTAATGCATGGCTTCTGCAAATGTTTGCAGGAAAGAACCGCAGCCGGAAGAACACGCTTCGTTCAGGAAAATATTGTCGATCGCATGATTATGGATGCGGAAGCATTTGATATCCTGACCGCCGATATCAATGATGAAATCGACATCCTCACGGAATTTCTGTGCCGCCGTATAATGTGCGATCGTTTCAACGATGCCGAAGTCGATGCCGAATGCTTCCTTGATGATATCCTCGCCGTAGCCTGTGACAGCAGAGCCGGCAATGCGGATATCCGGATATTTCTCATAGATTTCGGTCAGATAAGCACGGACAGCCGGAACGGGATTGCCGTGATTGGACTGATACATCGTATCGAGGATATTGCCGTCTGCGTCAGTGATAACTGACTTGATCGTTGTAGAGCCGGCGTCGATCCCGAGGAACATATCACCGTCCGGCTGCGTGATGTACTGAATATGTGCAGAATTTTCATGATGCCGCTTGCAGAATGCGTCATATTCTTCCTGTGAGGAAAAAAGCGGCGGTGTGGTGATATAAGTGCCCTTCGCAGAATACTGTTCGGCACGTTCGGCAAGCTCTGACAGAGAATAAGCATCCGAACCGCATTGCAGAGCCGCACCGTATGCGACATAAAACAGCGCATTTTCCGGGCATATACCGGTCAGATGCAGGGCTTCGTCAAAGCTCCTGCGCAGATTGCGGAAGTAGGTCAGCGGACCGCCGAGATACAGGATATTGCCTGCGATCTCTCTGCCCTGTGCAAGGCCGCCGACCGTCTGATTGACGACTGCTTTCAGGATACTTGCGGAGATATTCGGAAAGCCTGCGCCTTGATTGAGCAAAGGCTGAATATCAGATTTTGCGAAAACACCGCACCGTGATGCAATGGTATAGATCTTGTCAGCCTGACCGGCAAGGCAGTCAAGCTCGTCCGGTGAAACGCCGATCAGTGTTGCCATCTGGTCAATAAATGCACCGGTTCCGCCGGCGCAGCTTCCGTTCATCCGCGCTTCAAATCCGCCGGACAGAAACAGAATTTTGGCATCTTCGCCGCCCAGTTCGATGACCACATCCGTATCCGGATCGAGCCGGCTGACGGCAGCACGGGTGGAATAGACTTCCTGTGCAAAGGGGATGCCGAGCGCTTCGGCAAGTCCCATGCCGGCAGAACCGGAGATCATGATATACATTTCCGGATCGCCGATCTGTTCGGCGATGCGCCGGAAATAGGAAGCCGCCATTTCGGCAATGCGCGAAAGATGCCGTTCATACGAAGAAAAAATGATTTCATTTTGTTCGCCCAGAATGACACATTTTATTGTAGTAGAGCCGATATCAAGCCCGAGTTTTTTCATAGAGCAACCGAACGCCTTTCCGCTCATAAATTTATATTTCATACTATTATAACATAGATCGGGAAAAAATGCAATGGGAGATATTTGAATAGGATCCGGATGCATCTGCTGATCGGAGATTGGAACGGATGAGAACGGTATGAAAATGATAGATTATTCGGCATTGCACACAAAATGGATATCCGGAAACGTGAATAATGCACAATTATCATTGGATGGATTGACTTTGTTCCGTAAAAATGGTATAATACTATCAGTACGGCGCAAGGATTATGAATGGGGGATGATTTTTTTGAAACAACAAAAACGAACGATCCGGAACAAACTGCTGTCTCTGTGCATGAGCATTTTATTTACAATATGCATGGTGCCGCTGAATGTAATTCCGGCGGCTGCCGCAGGCGGCTCGTGCGGCAATGGTACAACATGGGAATTCAATAATGGTGTGCTGACGTTAAGCGGTTCCGGCATGGTGACGATGATGAACTGGGCAAACTATGCCGATCAGGTGACATCTGTTGTGGTCGGAGACGGTATCACCGCCATCCAGTCAGGTTTATTTTCCAATAACAGCGTACTGAAATCTGTTCAGTTCGGAAAATCTTTGGAAAGTGTTCCGTCTTCATTCTGCATGAACTGCACAGCTTTGAGCAGTGTCACGATTCCGGAAGGTGTGAAGTCGGTTGGCAAAAATGCTTTCCAGAACTGCAAAATGCTGAAGAATATAGAATTGCCGTCAACTGTTACGACAATCGGAGAGAGGGCATTTTACTCATGTGTCGGTCTGACTGAGCTGACTCTGCCGGATTCCGTCACAACGATCGAAAAAGGTGCATTTTCTGAAAATAATATCAAAAGACTGAAACTCGGAAAAAACCTTACCACGATCGGCAGTGAGGCATTTCTGAACAGCTGCTTTTCTGAGGTAGAGATACCGGATTCCGTGACATCAATCGGAACGGATGCATTCGGCTATGTTTATTCGAGTATTACCCGTTCGGGTGGTTCATTGAACCATTACAGTACCGGAAATGTGATAAAAGTGACGATCATCGGCAAAGAAGGCGGTACGGCACAGAAGTTTGCAGAGGCAGGCGGTTTCCCCTTCAAAACACCCGGTTCGGCATCTCATACGCACAGCTGGTCGAATTGGACGGTGAAAGTCAAGGCAGGCTGTGAAACTGCGGGCGAGCAGATCCGCACCTGTTCCGGCTGCGGAGAGACCGAAACAAAGTCGATTTCCGCGACAGGACACAGTTGGAGTGAATGGAAAACCGAAAGCGCCGCATCCTGCGAAAAGGACGGCACAAGCGCGAGAACCTGCTCATTATGCCAGAAAAAGGAAACCATATCCATTCCGGCGACCGGTCATAACTGGGGAGAATGGAAAACCGAAACCGCTGCATCCTGCGAAAAGGACGGCACAAGTGCGAGAACCTGCTCATCATGCCACCAAAAGGAAACGAAATCCATTTCGGCGACCGGTCATAACTGGGGAGAATGGACAATCAAAAAGCAGCCGACTGTTGATGCGGCAGGCGAACAGGAAAGCGTCTGCGCAGACTGCGGCATGATCCGGACAACGGAGATCGCGGCGCTTGTCGGATACCAGCTTTCGGTTGCGGTCAGTGAGGGCGGCAGTGTGACACCGTCCGGAGAAACAAAGGTTGCAGAGGGCAGCAACGTGACATTGAAGATCGCAGCAAATCAGGGCTGGGAGCTTGCTTCGGTCTATGTCAACGGCAAGGAAATGCGTCCGGACAGCTCCGGCGAGATCCTGCTGACCGGAATCCGTTCCAATCAGAATATTTCGGTCGTCTTTCAGCAAAAAGAACAGCCGAAAACACGCAAATGCAACTTTATCGACATCACACCGCAGCGTGTTGTATGGCTGACGGATGCTGCCGGTCTTTCGATGAAAGATTTTATGATATCGGCGAATATTTCAGATAAGGGTATGGTTTCGTGGCTTGATGTGACTGCGGACTGCGTACCGGATCTGAACGGAATGCCGGAGTCTTCGCCTTATGGAACGGGTACTGTCCGTTTTCGGTATCAGGGCAATGATGATGCCGTGAAGGATTATTTCCGGCAGAACAGCTTTACTGCACAGATCCCGCTGTATCTGCGCGGCGACGGCGACGGCAGCGGCGAAGTCGATGTTATTGATGCAGAACTTGCGCTCAATTCTTATGTTGTACGGCTGTCGGGATCAGACAGTGACGGAATATCTGAGGTACAGAGAACAGTTATGGATGTCGATGAAAACGGCGAAATGTCTCTTGAGGATGCCGCTTATATTCTACAGTATTATACTCAGGATTTTGTCGGATTAAAGCCGGATTGGAAAACAATCACCGGCAAGTAAAACTGCAGAAATACAAATCAGACCGAACAGCCGTGATGCGGTGCAGAATACCGTGTCACGGCTGTTTTCGCCTATATGCAATACCGATCCTGTTGCGGTTTTCAGTCGGTGATCGGTCATCTTTTGCGCGATTGTATGTTTTGCTTGACAAAAGAAAATATGTATGATATAATAGTATGGCGAATGAAATGAACGCCTTATCAGAGAACTGATAGGGCTGTTTTTCTATATGCCGCCGGAACAGCCGCAAACGGTAGAACGGTGTCCGGTTTTTTGATAAGCAGCGTATTTTTCCATTGCATTTTCTGCCGATTTATGGTATACTGTGAGTGAAACAGAAGGGAGGCATTTCTGTGCCGGCAGATATTCTGCGGCAGGAGATTCGCGGTATCGCGAAGCGTGCTGTCTTTCTGGATATTGCAGCATATCTGATCAGCATGATCGTCTGCGGCGCATCGCTTTCCTTTGCGCTCGGACTGCTGCTTGGTACTGCTGTGCTGCTTGGGACGCTTTTTCTGCTGAAAATCAGCGTGGAGCGTATGGCTGCCGATGCAAAGCGCAGCGGCGTGACGAGTCAGCGGCGGTATCTGCTGTTCTATGCAATGCGCCTCGGCGTATTTGCAGCTGCATTCGGTGCGGCGGTCATCCTGCGAAAGTACATTTCGCCGGTTGCTGTTGCAATTCCGATGCTGTATCCGCGCCTGATCTATACGGCTGGCGCACTGCTTCAAGGAACCGGCAGTCATGCCGGTCAAAAAAGAGGTGAGAAATAACTTCTATGGCTTCCGTGGCAATGATGGCACTCCCGAAGTTTCTGGTCGGTCCTGAGGAACTGTCAGTCGAAGGTCCGAAGGTGCTGTGTACTTTTGATCTGTTCGGTCTGAAGATCAATTTCACCGAAACGATCATTCTGGAATGGATCGTCATAGCGATCATTCTTGGCGTGAGCTTTTTCCTGACGCGCAATCTGAAGGTCAAAGCGGTGTCGAAACGGCAGGTGATCGCGGAAATGGCAGTCGATGCGATCACGAATCTGGTGCGCGATACAATGGGTAAGCGCTGGCTGTGGATCACACCGTATATCGCAACGATCTTCTGTTTTTCAATATTCGGCAGTCTGATCAGTCTGCTCGGCGTGCGTGCGGTGACATCCGATTTTTCGGTGCTGCTGACATGGGCGGCGATCACGTTTATTCTGATCACATGGACAAAGATCAAATACGGCGGTGTCGGCGGCTATCTGAAAGGCTTTGCCGATCCGATCCCGGTCATGCTCCCGATCAACATTCTGAGCGAGGTCGCAACACCGACCGCAATGGCACTGCGTCATTTCGGAAATGTTGCCGGCGGCTCGATCATTATGGGACTGGTCTACTACGGTCTGACAGGTCTGAGTCATACCCTGCACTTGCAGGTGCCGATTCTGACAGTCGGTATTCCGGCTGTCCTTTCGATGTATTTTGATCTGTTTTCTGATTTCATGCAGGCGTTCATCTTTATTATGCTGACAATGGTATTTATCAGCAACGCAGGTCCGGCGGAGGATGAAGCCGCATAACAGCATTCAATTCAAGGATATTATTATCAAGGAGGATTTATTATTATGGACATGGGTGAAGCAATTATTCTGGCAGGTTCTGCGGTTGGTGCAGGCCTCGCAATGATCGCAGGTATCGGCCCTGGTATCGGTGAAGGTTATGCGGTCGGTAAGGCTTGTGAAGCGATCGCAAGACAGCCTGAGGCATCCGGCGCTGTCACAAGAACGATGTTTGTCGGCTGTGCAGTTGCAGAGTCTACCGGTATTTACGGTCTGATTATCGCGCTGCTGCTGATCTTCCTCAAGCCGTTCACCTGATACGGCACAGCAGCAAATACGATAAGAGAGGCTGATATTACATGAAGCTTGGATTTTTATCCATTGATCTCGGCACCATTCTCTTTACGCTGTGCAATACGCTGATCCTGTTTTTCGGATTAAGACATTTTCTCTTTAAGCCGGTACAGAAGGTTCTGTCAGATCGTCAGGCTGCGGTCGATCAGAGCATAAGGGATGCGGAGGAAGCACGTTCCCGTGCGCAGGCGGCTGAAACGGAGTATACCGAAAAGCTCGCAAATGCGAAGGAAGAATCTGCGGCAATGCTCCGTAATGCGACCAGAAAGGCACAGCAGCGGTCAGATGAGATCATCGCACAGGCAAAAACGGAAGCTGCCGGCATTTTGCAGCAGAACCGTGATGAACTGGAACGCGAGCGCCGCAGAGCAGAAAGCGAACTGCGCAGCGAGGTGTCCGGTCTTGCCGTCATGGTCGCAGAGAAGGTTGTTGAGCGTGAGATCAATCAGGAAGATCACGCAAGACTGATTGATGAATTTATTGATTCGGTGGGTGATGTGCAGTGAGTTCCGAGGTTTCTTCGGTATATGCAAATGCGCTGTTCTCCCTCGCAATGGAAAAAGGCGATGCTGCTTTGCAGGAAACACGTTCTGATCTGCGGCAGTGTGCTGTTCTGTTCTCCCTGAATCCCGAACTGACAAGACTGCTCTCACTGCCGACGATCTCGGTCACAGAGCGTCTGGAGATCGCAAGAAAGATCTTCGGTGACGACAGTACCGCAAGCCGTCTGATCTTTCTGCTGATCGACCACGGAAGGATTCCGTATCTCGGTGAGATCGCGGATGTTTTCGATGAGAAAATGCTTGATTATCAGGATACAACGGATGTGACCGTGACGACTGCCGTCGCGCTGAATCCGGAACAGAAGGAACGTCTCCGCGCTGCATTGGCAAATAAACTGCATCAGACGATCCGCATTACCGAACGGATCGACCGCAGTATCTTAGGCGGCGTGATCGTCCAGTATGGGGATACCCGAATTGATAACAGCGTGAAATTTCGTTTGGATGCGCTGAAGGAACGGCTTTCCTGAAAGCATCCGCTGTAAGAAGGTGCAAAATGAATTTAAGACCAGATGAAATTACCGGCATTATCAAGGAACAGCTCAAAAGCTATGAAACAAAGCTGAATCTTGCCGATGTCGGAACGGTGATCACAGTCGGCGACGGCATTGCAAATGTTCACGGACTGGAGCAGTGTATGTCCGGCGAGCTGCTGGAATTTGAAGGCGGCATCTCCGGTATGGCACTGAATCTGGAGCATGATTTTGTCGGTGCTGTTCTGCTCGGCTCGGATCACAATATCAAGGAAGGCACAAGCGTAAAGCGTACAAGACAGATTGTTTCCGTGCCTGTCGGTGAGGAGCTGCTCGGCAGAGTTGTCAACGCGCTCGGCGAGCCGATCGACGGCAAAGGCCCGATCCTGACCGAAAAGAATATGCCGATCGAAAAGATCGCGCCCGGCATCATCACGAGAAAATCCGTGCATGAGCCGCTGCAGACCGGTATCAAGGCGATCGACTCCATGATCCCGATCGGCAGAGGTCAGCGTGAGCTGATCATCGGCGACCGTCAGACCGGTAAGACAACGATCGCGCTCGATACGATCATGAATCAGAAGGGCAAGAATGTTATCTGTATTTATGTTGCGATCGGACAGAAGCGTTCGACTGTTGCAAATGTTGTGGAAACACTGACAAAGGCAGATGCAATGTCTTATACGATCGTGGTTTCGGCTACGGCATCGGAACTTGCGCCGCTGCAATATATTGCGCCGTATTCCGGCTGCACAATGGGTGAATATTTCACCGATCAGGGCAAGGATGTGCTGATCGTCTATGATGATCTTTCCAAGCACGCCGTGGCATACCGTACCCTTTCCCTGCTCCTCAAGCGTCCGCCGGGACGTGAAGCATATCCGGGTGATGTTTTCTATCTGCATTCCCGTCTGCTGGAACGTGCGTGCTGCCTGAATGAGAATTACGGCGGCGGTTCGCTGACTGCACTCCCGATCATCGAAACACAGGCAGGCGACGTTTCTGCGTATATTCCGACGAACGTCATTTCGATCACAGACGGTCAGATCTTCCTTGAAACTGACCTGTTCAATGCCGGTATCCGTCCGGCGGTCAATCCGGGTATCTCGGTATCCCGTGTCGGATCTGCCGCGCAGATCCCTGCAATGAAAAAGGTTTCCGGCTCTTTGAAGCTGACCTATTCGCAGTATCGTGAATTGCAGGCATTCTCGCAGTTCGGCTCTGATCTTGACAGAGATACGAAGGAACGTCTGGAAAAGGGTGAGCGCGTGGTCGAGGTGCTGAAACAGGGCAAGAACAGTCCGCTGACGGCAGCCGATCAGGTCGTGATCCTCTATGCAGTTACGAATAATCTGCTGCGCGATGTTCCGGTCAGCCGTATTGCTGAATTTGAGGATGCACTTCTGCGTGAGGTCAATGAAGCGCATAGTGATATCATTGATTCCATCACGACAACCGGAAAGCTGCTGCCCGAAACAGCAGATGAAATGAAAACCGTTATCACGGATTTTGTGCAGCGCTTTGACTGACCGGAGGTGTGAATAATGGCTGCTTCCAATATGAAAGCGATCAAGCGCCGGATCAAAAGCGTCGAAAGCACAATGCAGATCACAAAGGCAATGGAGCTTGTTTCATCCTCAAAGCTGCGCAAGGCAAAGGAACGCTCTGAACAGGCAGTTCCGTTCTTCAATCTGCTCTATCAGACTATGAGTGAAGTAGCATCCGAAGCGGTCGGATTTCATTCGGTCTATACAGAGGAGCGCGGAGAGGGTGCGGTTCTGCTGATCGTCATGGCAGGTGACAGAGGACTTGCCGGCGGCTTCAATCTCAATGTATTCCGGCTTGCCGATCAGCGCATCAAGGAACTTCAGCAGCAGCGCAGAGAGCCGGTTCTGATGACGATCGGAAAGAAAGCATCGGAGCATTATGCAAAAACATCGCTCCGGATGCTCGGAACATTCGATAATATCGGTGAGAATGTCACGACCTATTCCGCACTGCACATGGCAGAGCATATTGTGCATCTGTTCGGGCAGGGCCATCTTTCCGGCGTTGAGGTCTTCTTCACGAATATGGTTTCGCCGCTTTCGCAGGAGGCGCGGCAGATGCAGGTCATTCCTGTTCCGAATCTGGAACGGAATCCCGGTCTGCAAAGCCTGACGAATTATGAGCCGAGTCCCGAAGCGGTGTTTGATTCGCTGATTCCGCAGTATCTTGCCGGCATTCTCTATTGTACGATTGTGGATACCTATGCTTCCGAGCAGGCTGCACGCAGAATGGCAATGGAAAATGCAACTGACAATGCACAGGAAATGATCGACGATCTTTCCCTGAAATATAACCGTGCGCGGCAGGCATCTATTACGCAGGAACTGACCGAGATCGTATCCGGCGCGAACGCGCAGAGCTGATACGGCACACTTCCCATATTTAATTATACAGAAAGTAGTGAGCTGATAGCATGGCAAACGAAGAATTCAAGCGCGGCGGTACCGGTAAGATCGTTCAGATCATCGGTGCAGTCGTTGACGTGCGGTTTCAGAAACATGAGCTGCCCAGACTGCTCAACGCGATCGAATGCGAAAACAACGGGCAGAAGCTGGTGCTGGAAGTCGCACAGCATATCGGTGATGATATCGTCCGCTGTATCGCAATGAGCAGTACGGACGGTCTGGTTCGCGGACTGGATGCAGTCGATACAGGCAGCCCGATCCGCGTGCCGGTCGGCAGAGAAACCCTCGGCAGAGTATTCAATCTGCTCGGTGATCCGGTCGATGAGCAGCCTGCACCTGAAACGCAGGAGCGCTGGCCGATTCACCGTGATGCGCCTTCCTACGAGGAGCAGGCGGCGAGCAGCGAGGTGCTGGAAACCGGTATCAAGGTTATTGACCTGATCGCACCGTATCTGAAAGGCGGTAAGATCGGTTTGTTCGGCGGCGCAGGTGTCGGTAAGACCGTTCTGATTCAGGAACTGATCAACAATGTTGCGAATCAGCACGGCGGCATCTCTGTATTTACGGGTGTCGGCGAGCGTACCCGTGAGGGCAATGACCTTTATCATGAAATGAAGGACAGCGGCGTTCTCGAAAAGACCTGTCTTGTGTACGGTCAGATGAATGAACCGCCCGGGGCGAGAATGCGTGTAGCACTTTCCGGACTGACGATGGCGGAATATTTCCGTGATACCGAAGGACAGGATGTGCTGCTGTTTATTGACAATATTTTCCGTTTTACGCAGGCAGGCTCAGAGGTTTCGGCACTGCTCGGACGTATGCCGTCTGCCGTCGGATATCAGCCGACACTTGCAACGGAAATGGGCGCATTGCAGGAGCGTATCACATCGACCGGAAAAGGTTCTATCACATCCGTTCAGGCGGTTTATGTTCCTGCGGATGACCTGACAGATCCGGCACCGGCCACGACCTTTGCGCATCTGGATGCGACAACGGTTCTTTCCCGTCAGATCGCATCGCTCGGTATCTATCCGGCAGTTGATCCGCTGGAATCGAGTTCCCGTATTCTTTCGCCGGATATTGTCGGTGAGGAGCATTATCGTGTTGCACGTCAGGTTCAGACGATCCTTCAGCGTTATACGGAGCTTCAGGATATTATTGCAATTATGGGTATGGATGAGCTTTCCGATGAGGATAAGCTGACTGTTTCCAGAGCGCGTAAGGTGCAGCGTTTCCTGAGCCAGCCGTTCTTTGTTGCGGAGCAGTTTACGGGTATGGAAGGCAAATATGTACCGATTGCCGAAACGATCCGCGGCTTCCGTGAGATCATTGACGGTGAACATGATGATATTCCGGAATCGGCATTCCTGTTTGCCGGAACGATCGACGATGTGCTTGAAAAGGCAAAGACGTTAGGGGAGGATGCAGAATGAGCACGTTCTCTCTGCAAATCATCACACCGGAAAAGGTTTTCTTTGAGGGTGAGGTACAGCGCGTGATCGTCCGTACTACAGAAGGTGATGTCGGCATACTTGCGAAACATGAAAAGTATGTTGCGGCACTTCCGTCCGGTCCGATCAAGATCACAATGCAGGACGGAACAGAGCGTCTTGCTGCGCTTTCCGGCGGTGCGGTCAAAGTATCACCGTCCCAGACAGCAATACTCGCAAATGCTGTCGAATGGGCAGAGGATATTGACGTTGACTGGGCAAAGCGTTCCGAACAGGATGCGCTCCGCCGCAAGGAAAACAGCAAAGATCAGCAGGAGCTTCAGTTTGCAGAAATGAAACTGAAACGTGCGCTGAATCGTCTGCGCGTATCTTCGATGAAGGAATGATTTTCCGACAGAAAGGAATAGAATATGAGTAAGACAAGGTTTTTTCTCGTAATTGCTTTATTAGGTCTGTGCTGCGGAATCGGTACTATGACGTATCTCCCGCAATATCTGAAATATCAGAAAGGTGATATCAAGGATTTTGAAACGGTTGCCGCCGGCGAATTGCAGAACGGCGATCTTGTGCAGGGTGTGATCGACTTCACAGACGGCTGTATTGCTCAGAATGAGGAAACGAAATCGACATTTGGAATTGAAACATCGAAGCGGACTGCATCACAATATTATGCTGTGTATATGTATAACGACCAGTATATTCTCTATGAGACAAGCAATCAGGCGCAGTATCACACTCTCGAAACGCTTGCAAATGAGTGCGAGATGTATTATGAATCATTGGAAGAAGTCTATGGTGAAGGCGGCAGTGAAAATGCAGAGGATCTGATTCAGCCGACAACTACATTGGAGTTTACCGCCGTTGCAAAGAAAATGCCGGATGACCTGAGAGCGATCTTCCGTGAGTGGTACGGCGAGGGCTTTGATCAGGATTGTGAAACAGTCATGCTCCGGAATACAGATTTCAGCTCTCTGCTGCGAAATGTTCTGATCGGTGCCGGTCTTCTGGTACTCGGCATCGTATTCATGATTATCACGATCATTTCATGGCGTAAATCCAAACAGTTCAGTTACTGATCTGCGGGGGTCAGTCTGATATATCATTATGAAAGAAGAGGGGATTCTGATGAAAAGGATGAAACGTCTGACTGCTGCTCTGGCGGCTGCAATGATGCTGCTGATGAACGGAACAGTCATGCCTGCACAAAGTCTGAATGCTGTTGCTGCGGACAATGCGCATGACGACTGGCTGCACGTTGAGAACGGCAAGGTTGTCGATATGAACGGCAACGAAGTCTGGATGACCGGTGTCAACTGGTTCGGCTATAACGCCGGACGTCAGGTATTCGATGGTGTCTGGTCAAAAAATATGCACAGTATGCTGAATCAGATCGCTGATCACGGCTTCAATCTGCTGCGTGTTCCGATGTCCACACAGATTATTCTGCAATGGAAAAACAAGAAGCCGGATACCGGCGGCGGTGTCGGTGAAGTCACTATGATGGTCAACCCCTATGAGAATCCGGAACTTACGGTCGGCGGCGGCGTGGACGGTGCCGGTCAGTATGAGCTGAAATACAGCTTCGATATCTGGAATATGGCAGTTGACTGGTGCCGCGAAAACGGCATGAAGATCATGATCGATATCCACAGTGCTACCACCGCAGCGATGGGTCACCAGAAGCCGCTTTGGTATGACGACAACTTTTCTGAGAAGGATTGGCTTGAAGCGCTGGAATGGTTCACCGATTACTATAAGGATGATGATACGATCATCGCGATTGACCTCAAGAATGAGCCGCACGGCAAGCCGGAGGAAGGTACATTTGCCAAGTGGGATGATTCCCAGGATTCAAATAACTGGAAGTATGCCGCTGAAAAGGGCGCAATGGCCTGCCTCAAACAGAATCCGAATCTGCTGATTATGATTGAAGGTATTGAGTGTTATCCGGATTTTGAAAAGGGTGCAGACTGGACAACACCTGCCGTTGACTACGCACATTATGATGAGCCTTCCAAGATCTTCGGTGCATGGTGGGGCGGCAATCTCCGCGGTGTCAAGGATCATCCGGTGGATATCGGTGAATTTAATAAGCAGATTGTCTATTCGCCGCATGATTACGGTCCGCTGGTCTGGAAACAGAATTGGTTCTATATGGATGATGATTCCAAGACGTTCAGCCGTGAATCGCTGCTTGATGATTACTGGCGCGACACATGGGCATATCTCGTAGAGGAGAATATGTATCCGCTTCTCATGGGCGAGTGGGGCGGCTTTATCGACAAGGAGCACGATCCGACCGGCGAAAACAAACATTGGATGCAGGAACTCCGCGATTACATGATCGACAAGCATATCCATCACACATTCTGGTGCTTCAACGAGAACTCCGGCGATACCGGCGGACTTGTCTATGATGACTTCGGCAAGTGGGATGAAGATAAATATGCATTTGTCGAAAAGGCACTCTGGCAGGATGATAACGGTGTGTTCATCGGTCTGGATCACCAGATCCCGCTCGGTCAGAACGGTCAGTCGCTCGATGAGTATTACGGCGGCAAGACCAATCCGGATCCGGGAAAAACTGTCCCGACAACAACTACCACGAAATCCGATACTACAACGACCACAACGACCACAACCAAGTCGGAGACTACCACGACCGTTTCTGCAACAACGACTTCTTCAACGGAATCATCCAGTGAGAAGGCTGGTGAATTGCCCCAAGAAATCTTCTGGGGTGATGTCAACTGCGATCAGACTGTCGATGTGTCCGATGCTGTTTTGCTTAGCCGCCTTCTTGCTGAGGATGCGGAGGCGAAAGTTTCAGAACAGGGAATGACCAATGCCGATGTGACCGGAAACGGATCAATCGGATCGGATGATACCATTAAAATATTAAAGTTTATTGCGAAGATGATTACTGCGGAGGAATTGGCTCCGGCAAAATGATTTTCGGACAGTTATAACAAACAGGCGGCGATTTCTGCCGCCTGTTGTTCTGTATGGAGGGGATAGAATGAGTCTGGAGCAGGTACCGGCATCGGAACGGATCCATATCGGATTTTTCGGCGCACGCAATGCCGGAAAATCGAGTCTGATCAATGCGCTGACCGGACAGGACGTTTCGATTGTTTCCGATGTCGCCGGAACGACAACGGATGCCGTCAGCAAGAGCATGGAACTTTTACCGCTAGGGGCGGTCATGCTGACCGATACTGCCGGATACGATGATGACGATGCACAGCTTGGTGCGCAGCGCATTGAAAAAACGCGGCGTGAGCTGTTCCGAACTGATCTTGCAGTACTGGTCGCAGACGCCGCCAAGCCGTTTTCAGAAACGGAGAATGCGCTGATAAAGCTGTTTGCGCAGGAGCATACGCCGTATCTCATTGCACTGAATAAATGCGATACGCTGACGGCGCGTCCGGCGCAGATCGCGGAGAATGCTGTCCTGACAAGCACCGTCAGCGGAGAAGGCATTGAAACACTCAAAGAGATGCTGGGCGCGCTTGCAAAGACGGATGCACCGGAGCGTTTTATCATTCGTGACCTGATCGCGCAGAATGATATTGTGATTCTGGTGACACCGATCGACGAATCTGCACCAAAAGGCAGATTGATCCTGCCGCAGCAGCAGACGCTCCGCGAGATACTGGATGCAGGTGCATCTGCGCTGACCTTACAGCCGGAACAGCTTTCCGGTGCGCTCCAAGCGCTGAAAAATCCGCCTCGTATGGTCGTAACGGACAGTCAGGTATTTGGAAAGGTTGCCGGCATCGTTCTGGAAAATGTGCCGCTGACATCATTTTCGATTTTAATGGCGCGATACAAGGGCTTTCTGAAAACTGCCGTTGAGGGTGCAAGAACCTTAAAAGGACTGCCTGATGATGCAAAAATTCTGGTCGCTGAGGGATGTACGCATCATCGGCAGTGCAATGATATCGGAACAGTGAAGCTGCCGCGTGCGATCGAAAAATACACGGGCAGGACATTTTCACTGTCCTATTGTTGCGGCGGAACATTTCCGGCTGATCTTTCCGGCTATGATCTTGTGATCCATTGCGGCGGATGTATGCGAACAGAACGGGAAATGCAGTGGCGGATGCGGACGGCAGTATCGCAGGGTGTACCGTTTACGAATTACGGCGTAACGCTGGCTGCCTGCTCCGGCATATTGGAGCGCACATTGATGCAGGATGTCCTTTTGAAATAAGAAAAACCGCGGAATCATTGCAAAAGCGCAGATTCCGCGGTTTTTGTTTCAGAATGAAGAATGCCATTCCCGAATGGCTGCTGTCAGTTGATCGCGGCTTGTATAATGCAGAAAATGTCCGCCGGCGATGATCGTCACCTTGCTGTCCGGATTTGTCACGACATCACTGTGATACTTCTTCCAATCCGGAATCAAATCGCAGTTATCCTTTGCAAGAACATACAGCACCGGAACGCTCTCCGGAAACTGCATATCATAGCATTCCTGCATATTCGGTGCATACATCCGCATTTCATCCAGCAGCGTATCATTGATAGAAGCAGAGCAGTTCAGCGCTTTAGCCTTTGCGAAATCAGTTTCGGAGAGATAAGGGAGAATCTCGGCAGCCTGCGCGCTGCTGCGTTCGGTTTGGATGCGGTTGATACCGGTGCCGTAGAGCAGCACACGCATCCGCTTATAGGATTTATACGCATTTTCAGGCTGAATACCGGGTACCTGCGCATCCTTCTGATGCGGAACGGTCGCGTCAATGCCGATAAAAGCGCTGACTTCATCCGGATACTGATTTGCATAATAGAGGGAATACAGACCGCCGATCGAATGGGCAATGATCGTATATTTTTCGCGGTTGATCGAGGCGAGCAGACCGTGCAGTTCCTCACAGAAATTGCTGGCGCTGCGCTCTGTGGATGCACCGTCGCTCAGACCGTATCCAAGCGGCTCGACAACGATGAAATTATACTGATCTTTCAGATCATGCATGAATGCATCAAATTCATAGCGCACGCTTGCACTGCCGTATCCCGGCAGAATGACGGCATCTTCCTCTGCACCGTTATCAATGATCGTGTAATTCATTTTCGCGCCCTGCGGTGTTGTGTAATATTCGCCGTAGGCATCGGCAGCGAACGCACGGTCACGTTTTGTGAGGATCTGATTCCGGATCGCCAGAATCGCAATGAGAACCGCGATGAGCGCCAGAATGACGATGAATGTCCGAAGAATGATCTTTCCGAATTTATGCGGTTTTGCGGCTTTTGTGACAGTTGTTGAGGCAGACATCATGTTTCCTTTCGTTTATATAAATACCCCCGACAATACAGCCGAGGGTATCAGTGATTCGGATGTTATTCGGCATACTGCGTATTGCCGTTATCCTCGCAGACTGCATAGAGATTGGTTTCCCATGCAGGGATATAGGGGAGATGCCGGACAAACAGGCGATAACGCGGATTGATGCGTTTGACGAGCAGCGGCAGCTCGAAGATATCCTCATTTCGGTGATAGAGGGAGATCATGAGCTTCGGGGCATAGCGTGCGATCGAACGGCTTGCGCCCCAGAGTGCCTCACGTTCTGCGCCTTCGACATCCATTTTCAGGAGTGTAACGGGATTTCCTGCGAGCAGATTGTCAACGGCTCTTGCCGGTGTCATAGTGCCTTCCAGCGCGATCGCGGACTGTCTGCCAGCCTTATTGCCGAACGGCAGCTCTGTATCCACGCACCATGCCGTACACTGGTAACACTGGACAGAGGGCGTATCTCCGACAAATTTGACGAGTTTTTTATAATTCTTCTTATCCGGTTCAACGGCGATGATGCGGTGATATTTGCCGCGGGTATATTCGAGCATTTCGCGGATGGTATCGCCGTTATAAGCGCCGAGATCGACATATATTTCGTGATTGGTCGGTTTGAGAACGCGGTTCCAGATCTCATCTCTGCTGTCCACCTGATCAATCAGATAGGCAGCATTGCCGCTGATCTTGAAGTTGATGATATTCGCATAGATCTGACGTGAGCGTTCATCAGCGAGTGACTGATAGACAGCCTGAATTTCCGCCTCATGCTCTGCGCAGAACTCCGGCGTAAACAATCCGCCGCCGACAACAGGAACATCCGGTACATAGAGCTGATATTTTTCACCGAGTGTGCGGATACGGTCGATCATGGCAGGAGAGCAGACAGCGAACGCAAGGACAACGACAAAATCATCCAGTTCTGCTTCCAGTTCCGAGAGCTTGCGGACAGGGTATCCTGCAAAATCATGACCGCGCACGAATTCATCGCTTGCGAAGACTCCGGCAGCTTTGATGCCGTAAGTGCGCATGGCAGCGAGGATACGGACAGCACCGTCACCCATGCCATAGAGATAAATCGGGCGAGTTTCCGCTTTCAGGCGATCCCAGACGGATATTTTTTCTGTAACAAACTGAAGCATTCCGGTCAATTCCCTTCGTGAGATTATGATTCGTGATGGAAATCGTGATCGTGATCCAGATCCTCAAATTCATCACGCGGATGATCCATCATATCATCATGCGGATGTCCGTGGCCGTGGCCGCCGGCAGCGTAGAGATCTCTGCCTCTGGTATTATAGCGGTCACGTTCAAGGTTGATCTGTTTATCTATCATTTCAAGGACACCGCGGGGATCCTTGATGCAGTGGATCTCCTTTTCGGGCGTATCGGTATCGCGGACGTAGAGAATGATCGTGCCGCAGCCGACGATCCGCTGCCAGAAGGGGAGTTTGAGCTTTTTATCGGTGACCTTATAAAGATCCAGTTCATCTTCATCCAGATTGAAAAAGCCGACGCGCGTGATGAACTTGGTATCGGACAGAAAATACTTCGTGAATGTCCACGGCAGACCGAAGATCGTGCGTTTTCTATCCTGCCAGATGAAATTGGTTTCTTTTTTCTTGCTCATAATAGATCACTCCGTTCAGATTTATTCGTCAAAGACGGTTATTTGATAGCAGGCTGTCAGCCTGTATGCTTTTTGAAAGAGAAACAGTTTTCTATAAATATAATTATCCTTATATATAATACCATATAATCGTCTGAAAGTCAATCTTTCGGGAAAGATTACCGGAAAAAAAGCCGAGGTCAGCTTTCACTGCCTCGGTTTTTGTCATATTCGGTTCGTTCGATCTGACGCGATACGTAATCACGGATAGCTGCGAAAATAATTCCGGTAGCCGTCCCCGTTGAAAAAGAGGTAACCGTGCTGGAACTGTGCAGGATTGGACAAATACAGGTCAACTGCATCGCGCACGCTCTGCGTGACGTAGCCGGACATATGATCCATTTCGACCAGAGATTCCAAACCGGCAAACTGATTATACTGAGTCAGAACTTCATAGATCGTATCGGGGAACTGCGGGGAATTTACGCGGTTCATGATGACTTCGGCAACCAAAGCCTTTTCTTCGATCGGTACCCAATCAGAACCATATTCATGACCGACAACATTACAGAGCATAATGTATTCGCGGTCCGTAACAGAAATTGCATAAGAATCGTTGTTCTGCAGCACGGCATCGGTCTGCGGTGTTACTTCTTCTGTAACAGTCGTTTGCGCGGCAGTCACAGTCGAACACATCGTACTGAGCGGTGCTTCAGCGGCAGTAACAGTTTCGGTGGTTGTTGTTACGGTTTCCGTCGTAGTTTGCGAAGTGGTGGAAGCCGTTGTTGTCTCTGTTGTTCTTTGGGTAGTGGACGAAGAGGTTGTCGTTGCAGTCGTCGTTGTCTTTGTAGTGGACGCTGCGGAAGTCGTCACAGGTTTCGCTTTTTTCGTCGTAGTAGCCGTTGTGGTTACGAGGGTTGTCGTCTCGATCGAAGTTGTGGTTGTAACAGCGACATCGGTGATTTCCAGAATCTGATTGCTCTGGTCGGCTCTTGCAACGGAAAGCTCCTGACCGGAATATTTGATCCCGCCGAGCATACCTGCAAAGAGGAGGCACATGAACGCTGCCGCGACCTTCCCTTTTCTCATCAACTCATCCTTTCGTAAATGATACTGTCAGTACACAGAGATACAGAATCCCCCTGTACGTTAGACTTATTATAGCATATTTTGAAATAGTTTACAACTCGATTACAGGATTTTCCATTTTGTAATCAAAAAACAGGGGATAGTTCCAAAATATATCCGTACATTATGCACAAAGAAAAGATAGACAAATTATGAACAGATTGCATATTATGACAAGAGCCGTATTTCTGCGGCATCCGGATACGGCATTGCCAGATACGCAAAATATTGAATCTGTGCATTGACATTTCCATATATCTATATTATAATAATAGAAGAAAACGCAGATACAGGAGGGCGATCCCATGCAGGATACGTTTCATCAGAAGATCAGCGGCTATGTTGATACGCTGCTGCGCGACTATCAGACCGACCGAACCATTGACGCGGCGATCGCATTCGATCAGCCGAATAAGGAGATCGTCATAGACATTTTGCAGAAGCTCCGCAAACTGATTTTTCCGGGATATTTTCGTGCGGACAGCTACCGCGTTTATACGCTCCGTAATCAGACGACCATGCTGCTTGAAGATGTGATCTACAATCTGAACCGTCAGATTGCGATCGTGCTGGAATATGATCCGGTGCTGAAAGAAGCCGGCAGGGAAGCAATTATGCAGCGTGCAGAGGAGATCACATTTGCGTTTGTGGAGAAGATCCCGCAGATACGTGCTTATGTTGAAACGGATGTGCAGGCGACCTTCGACGGCGATCCGGCGGCATACAATAAGGATGAGATCATCTATTCTTACCCCGGTCTGCTTGCGATCGTAGTCAACCGCATTGCGCATGAGCTGCATCTGCTCGGTGTGCCGCTGATTCCGCGCATCATGACCGAATATGCGCACAGCATGACCGGAATCGACATTCATCCGGGTGCAACGCTCGGCTATTATTTCTTCATCGACCACGGCACAGGCATCGTTATCGGTGAAACAACGGAGATCGGTGACAATGTAAAGGTCTATCAGGGTGTCACGCTCGGCGCATTATCCACACGCGGCGGACAGTCTTTGAAATCCAAGAAGCGTCATCCGACGATCTGCGACAATGTGACGATTTATTCCGGCGCGTCCATTCTCGGCGGTGATACGGTGATCGGCAAGGGGGCTGTGATCGGTGCGAATGCGTTTATCACGCGCTCGATTCCGGAAGGTGCAAAGGTGAGTATCAAGAATCAGGAGCTTCGCTATCATTATGATTCCAAAACGCCTGAACCGCCTGCTGAAGTGAATCCGGATAATACATGGTAATGATAAAAGCGCCTGAATGCTTATTGACATTCGGGCGCTTAACTTGTCGGGAGAACTGCGGCGAGCAATTATTAAAGTTTTGATCGAACTTTTTCAAAAGTTCGCAGGTCAAGGGCAGCGCCCTTGCCGCACTCCGCAGAGTGCGGAAGTCTTTTTACTTCCAGCACGGGGCAACTTCCCCCATTTTTTTATCATTTGTTCTTCTATTGTAAGGCGTATATGGCTACAATAAGACTTTTTCGGCAAACTGAGCGCCCGAATGCCTATTGACATTCGGGCGCTTGGTATATTCGGTATCGTTATTCAGCGGTCGGGTTCATAACATAGCCGATGAAAACCGGAATATTGTTCTGATTATCGAGAATGACGAAAATGAACGGATGATCGAGCCGGACTTCGATCGGATTAACGGCCGCAGACCTCTTCGTCATTTCAACAGCAGTCACCGCGCCTGCCTTTGTGCCGAGATTATCGACCTGAATGAAGGTCTTGTGCAGTACACGGCTGATATAACCGCCGTCAGGATCATTCAGACCGGTGAAATCTGCATCCGAGGAGAATGCAGTCGGCATACCGATTGCTGTGAGGACGTTGGAAAGCTCCGTATCGAAAGAAAAGCTGAATTTCGGCATATAGGTTTTGACTTCGCTGTTCTTGGGATTGTTCAGGAGTGTTTGCAGGGATTCAGGCGTCATCATGCCGAGATAATCGCCGATCGTGACCGATTTTTCTTCTTTCGGGAGAATTGCAGCAAAGCTGTAACCGTCGCCCTTGTATTTCTTGATGAAGCCGGTCGCGTATTCATCTTCGAGATAGGAATATACATCGCCGGACATCCATTCCGCATCGGCTGTTTCATTATCCGAAGTATGGAATTCGATTGAGTTGCCTTTCCAGTCGGTATAGGGTGTACTCCATTCCGCTTCAAATGCGAGTGCATTGATTAGGTACATAAATACGTTATCGTTCGGAATCTGATCGAGCAGTTCCGGAATCATCTGATGTGTTTTGTCATTCACCCAGTCATTGATATCGGTGACGGTATCTTGCGAGAAATCTGCCAGATACGCATCTGCGCCGTAATAATTCGCATTGGTTTGCAGAAAATCCGCCGGCACATTGACAGTCGAATCATTCTTATACCAGATCGAATTTGCCGGATAGAGATTTGCGGATTCGCTGTTTGGGAGTGAATGGAGCAGTTTTGCATAATAGGCATTGATATCTGCGATTTTGAGATCGCCGCCGAGGACTTTTTCCATTTCCGCAAGTGTCTGATCTTTCGCTCCGTTTGCGGTCATGGAGAGTGCAGTGGAAACGGACAGCGGTGAGATGAGCAGATTTTTATTGCCCTTGTTTTCCTTGTTGGACTGTTTCAGCAGATCAACGGCAAATGCATACTGACTGTTCACAAATGCCGCATCTATGTCCTTTTCATCTGGCTTGCCGGACTGGATGCTGTTCATCAGATTGACGGTTTTGAAGCTGCTGTCAACAGCCGCAGGCTCAAAGTCCGGAATCATCTTTGCAATATATTTCAGGATCATGATCGTATCATCCGATGAAATGCTGCCGTCCGCATTGGCATCTGCATTCTTCAAGCCGTCCTCTGATATGGATACTGTGCTGTCCTCTGCGATCAGACGGGCAAGCAGTACGGCATCGGATACATCTACGATCTTATCACAGTTGACGTCACCAGTAGACGTAACAGCATCTCCCAATGCATTTCTGCCGACCGTGCTGCCGCCGCCGTCCTCTTTTGAAGTCAGACAGATGTTCCCGTAAAGACCGAATTTCTCATACAATTCTACGGCAAGTGCGAAATGCTCCGTAAAGGTTGTGCCGTCCGGCGGCATGACAGCATAAATGGTATTGTCGCCTTTCAGGCTTAAATCAGTAATATCGCCGCGTTTCAGTCGAGAATCATAAGCAAGATTGAGCTTCTGTGCAAGCTCGGAATCTGCATTTATCGTTTTGACAAATTTGCATTCCGGATGCTCCGCTTTCACCCATGCTTCGATCGCATCCCAGTCATATTCCTGTGATGCCCAGATTCCTGAATCGGGATTATATGCTGTCAGGTATCCGTTTTCCAGCGCCATGTAATTTGCGGTTTCGCCCCATGAATAGAACGCGGAGATCAATCCGGCATTGTTCAGCGCAGACATGATCTCATCGGCGACTTGCTCCGAGCCTGCCTGTTCCGGCATATAGATCTCAAAAGTCAGTCCGTCACCCAGAAATTCCGCGTGTGCGGTATCGCTGTATTTTTTGAGGATCGGTGCAACGATCGCATCAGCTTTCTCCATATCGGATTCCTTGCGCAGGATATAGCGCAGATGATCCGGACGGGATGTGACAAGATACGTTGCATCATACAGTACATGATTGATTCTTGTTTCAAATGTTCCGTTGTCATTCAGGATCTTCTGCTCTCTGTTTTCGTCGATGTGCTTCGTATAGATCTGATACGGCGCATCTGCAGGGAGCATCCATTGCTTTGAAAGGCTGCCAGCCATGAAACGGCTCATCATCCCCTTATCATCGAGCTTCTGCATATCCCGAAAAGCGATCTCATCCACCGCACCAAATTCATACAGATCTGAAAATGATGTTTCTGCCGATGATGTGTCCGCCGCTAATGCTGTCGGCACGGCGCTGCCGCAGAGCATCAGGGCACTTGCGAGCATTGCCGCGATTCTTATACGCTTTTTCATAATAAAGCCACCTTTCTATTTAGTAAATTATATACGGATTAGAGTCTTCATTGAAAAATTGCAGATGATATTTGGTAATTCGATTTCCAGCGTTCCATACTCCTTGATTATAAATCGTTCCTCCTTTCATCCTTGCTTATATATACAATGTCTTGAGATATGCCAGTTTTCAAAAATCTTCTAAACTTTGTAGGAATTCACAAAAAGCATATCAATCCTTTGTGTAGATTGACGTGCAATTTAATCGAAATATGAGCAGAGAATTTTATAAGATTCATCGTAGCCGATATGATTGGTATACTATATAATTTGCACTGCCATTGCAGAAATCCTTTTTTGACGGTAAAAACACAGTATTCATCTTTATTGTATCATGAATGCATACGAATGTCAATATGGAATCATGCGCAGTTTTGATATCTGCATTTGGGACATGATGCAGAAACGCACCGTCCGGAAAAGGCAGACAGTGCGCTTTATTTTCAGCTATGCAGTTTATGTTTTCGCTGACGGATGGTGCCGATCCATTTGCAGATACCGTCATGCGCAAGGTCATAGAGCCATTGCAGCAGCAGACCGCTGAGCATGGAGCAGGTGAATACGAACAGCACAACGATCGGTGCATACCAGAAGCGTCTGGGAACTTCGGTCACTTTTTCGATCAGTATTTTGTACGCGATCGCGTCATAGATATAGGAGATCAGATAGGCTGCAAAGGTTGCATTGCTGAGTGTTGAGAGGATTCTGACGGTACGCGGATTTTTGATCTGAATATCATAGAGGAGCAGGAAGATCATTGTACTCATAACAACGGTCGGCCATGCGCCGTAATCGTCATTGTGCCACGAAAGCCATGCGGTATTTTTTTCGGTATTGTTCAGGCTTTGATAGAGCGTGATATTTGACACATAGAACAGTGCAATGAGTGCGATGATAACGAAAACGATTTTATGAATGAGATCGCGTTTCGGCGGAAATTCACGGATATATGCGCCGATGAAATAGTATCCGATCGGATAGCAGTGATTAAAATATCCCGGAAAAATGCGGATCTGATTGACGCGGTCAGTACCGATATAGAAGGTCTGCGAGATCATGGTCAGCAGAATGACAGTCACAAGGAGCGCTGTTTTTTTGCCGCGTGTTTCCATTGCTTGATAGCCTGCATTGAGAAACGGGATCAGCAGGAAAATGGTAAAATAGTATTCGACATACCATGCGTATTTAGCATCTGAATACATGAATAATCCGCGGATGATCTGCCAGCCGGTATATTCCAGATGAAAGAAACATTTATTGAAAATGACGCAGATCAGGCTGATCACAATATAGATACAGAGAACGCGCACAGCGCCGAGATAATATTTGCCGCTGAGTTTTTTATTCTTCATCAGGAATCCGGTCGTGATCATGAACAGCGGCACGCTGTTATAGGCGATCCATCTTCCGTAGATCGCAACAGTACCGACACGGGGCGTGATCGGCATGGTATAGAATCCGCTGTTTAGGAAAAAATGAATGGATACGACCAGAAAGCAGGCAGTGATCTTGACGATGTCAATGCCTGCGAAACGCGGCTTTGTACCGGAAACAGCCGCCGTATTCCTGAAAAATAGTCTCTGCATGACAGCGGTGATGCGCTGATTCATTGAGAATTACCCCTTTGACTGATCCGGCACAGATCCTGCGGCAGCATCCAGTGCGGCTTCTGCGGTCTGGAGCAGCAGTTCGGAACGGTCATCGCCGCCCATGATACGGGCGATCTCACCGATCCGTTCGGTGCGGTTCAGAACAGAAACCTGAGTGCTGGTCGATGTATCCGTGCTGTGTTTTTCGATCAGAAGATGATGGACTGCCTGTGTCGCAAGCTGTGCAAGATGCGTGACACAAATGATCTGGTGATGCTGCGAAAGTGCGCGGAGTTTCAGACCGATCTTCTGTGCAGCCTTGCCGCTGACACCGGTATCAATCTCATCGAAGATCAGTGTGGGAATGGCATCCCGTTCCGCAAGGACGGCTTTCAGCGCGAGCATCATACGGGAAAGTTCACCGCCGGATGCGATCTGAGCGATCGGTTTTGGCGGTTCGCCGGGATTTGCAGAAATCAGAAATTCCGCATGATCCATGCCGTTCGGTGTTAATTTGCCCTGTGTCAGACTGACAGTGAGCTGCACACGCGGCATATTGAGATATGCAAGTTCTTCACCGACTCTGCGTGAGAATTCTTCTGCGATCTGCGCACGGCTTGCAGAAAGCTGTTTTGCAAGCTCTGTCACGCGATGCAGCCGTTCTGCGCGCTCCTCGGTCAGTTTCCGGAGCATATTGGAATCCGATTCGATCGCATCCAGTTCCTGAACGGCATCGGCATAGATCTGCCGCAGACCGTCTGCATCGGTATGGTAGCGCAGGGCAGCTGTATTCACAGCATTCCGGCGGTCATTGAGCTTTGCAAATTCTGCCGGAGAAAGTGATCCGGCAGTATAAGCACTGACTTCATCGGAAATATCGCGCAGTTCGATATTGACTGCTTTGAGCCGATTGCAGAGCGCCTCGGCTTCAGGTGCAGCAGAAGCAAGCCGCTGAAGCTGATCCAATGCCGCTGCAAGGGAATCGGATAGATTTTCTTCGCCGTCCGTCAGCATCCGGCAGATGCCCCCTGCCATTTCGGCAGTATCCTCAGCACGCGCTGCCGCATGATACTGTTCATCCAGAAGTACATCTTCCTGCGGCTGCGGATCGAGTTCACCGATCTCCTCGATCGTCGCCTGCAAAGAACGCAGACGCTCCATTTTCTCCTGCTCTGCTTTTTTGAGCTGATTGAGGGAACGGGCGCAGCTTTGGAGCTGCTGAAACTCCTGTGCGTACTGCATCCGGATGGATGAATCGCCGCCGAAGCTGTCAAGGACATCCAGATGCCGTTCCGGACGCAGAAGGATCTGATTATCATGCTGACCGTGGATGTTGACGAGCGTATCGCCGAGTGCGCGCAAAAGTGCCGCAGGCGCAGATTTACCGTTTACTCTGCCGATACTGCCGCCGTCTGAAGAAATTTCACGAGTCAGGAGAAGTTCATCATCTTCCGAATCGTATCCGTATTCCGCAAGCACATCTTTTGTTTCCTGTTTCAGGGGGGAAAAGAGGGCTGTCACAACGGCTTTCTGACAGCCTGTCCGGACGAGATCTTTACTGGTGCGCTGTCCGAGCACTGCCTGGATCCCGTGGATCAGAATGGATTTACCGGCACCGGTTTCGCCTGTAAATGCATTAAAGCCGTCTGTCAGCGGAATGACTGCGGATTCTATTACGGCTAAGTTTTCGATAGAGAGTTCCTTCAGCATGGATTTACCCCCAGATCTGGGATTCCAGCATCGGGATCAGCTGTTTTGCGCTGGCCTCAGAGCGTGTCAGAATAAAAATCGTGTCATCGCCTGCGATCGTTCCGACAACATCCGGAAGCTGCAAACGGTCGATCACGGCGCAGGCAGCCGGAGCAGAGCCGGCGTGACAGGAAACCGAAATGATGTTGACAGCATAATCTATCTTGACAACGACATCTGCAAGCAGATTTGCCGGAGCAGTCGGAACGACCGGTGCTTTTGCATAGCAGCTCTGACCGGAAGCAGTGCGGCGTTTGCGGAGCCGGAGCTGCCGGATATCACGGGAGATCGTTGCCTGTGTCACAGAAAAACCATTCTGCTCCAACATTTCACGCAGCATTTCCTGTGTGCTGATATTATTGGTTTCAATGAGTTTTCGTATCATTTCGTGTCTGGCATTTGCCATCTTTTTCGCTCTCCTTTACGTCTGGAATCAGAATACAACTGATGCGCAGCGCCTTACTGTTCGGCTCTTTTGAGCGGCTGCATCAGTTTACCGTTTAATGCATCATAAAATGCGTACCCTTTGCAGTCCACGAACGGCATGATATGCTCGGAGCAGGTCACGGTAAAGGACTGCATATTGCGCAGGACTGCTGTTTTTTCACCGTCCGCAAAGACAGACAGACCGCCGCCGCCGGCACCGCGGTATGTGACACAGATCTCACGGTGCGGCGCAAACAGCATCGGACGCGCAAACAGAGAATGCGGACAGATGAGATTCATCTCGATCAGGGAAAGGTCGGGCTCCATGACGGGACCGCCTGCTGACAGCGCATAGGCGGATGAGCCGGTCGGCGTGGAAAAAATGATGCCGTCTGCGCGGAAAACGCCGATCTCATGACCGTCCACAGCAACTGCAAAATCGCAGATCTTTCCGTTTGCACGCGAAGCGTAGATATCATTCAGAGCGTGCAGCGGTTCTGCGGGGGCGGCATCATTTCGGATGACGGTTTTCAGCATCATCCGTTTGGTAATGGCATAATCGCCTGCACAGAGCCGGTTGAGCATAGTAAGCTCATCCGCTTCAAATGCGGCAAGGAATCCGAGTGTTCCGGTATTGATGCCGACAAGCGGTGTCGGTTCTGTATGGGAACGCAGTGAATGCGCAAGGATCTTTCCGGCACAGCGCAGGATCGTGCCGTCGCCGCCGATCGCGATCGCAAAATCGGCATCAGAAAACAGCATATCGGGCGGAAGAAACTGTACCTGCGGTTCAGTGCCGAATATTTCCGCAAGACTCTGATCCATGCAGATCCCGACGTTGTTTGCACGCAGCCGTTCACAGCATCGGAGTGCGGTCTGACAGGCTGTTTTTTTGGATATATTCGGATCAATCACACATTTCATAGATGTGCCTCATCTGGTCAGTGCTGCCTTTGTAGGTGCAGCAGATATTCGGTGTTGCCGCTGCCGCCCTGAATCGGTGAAGGACAGTCATGCAGCGGAAGAAAACCGTGCTGTGCAGAAAAATCGCGGATATCGCGCAAAACCTGCTGCCGGATCTTTTCATCACGGACAATTCCGTTTTTATTGAGCGCCTGTCTGCCTGCTTCAAACTGCGGCTTTACGAGCAAAACAGCTTGTGCAGATTCCGTCAGCAGCGGCGGCAGCAGGGGAATGATCTGTTTTAATGAGATAAAGGAAACATCGCAGGCTGCGAATGCGGCAGGAAGACTTTCCGAATCGGGAGAAAGCGCACGCAGATCAGTTCCCTCGCGGACGATCACACGCGGATCGCGGCGCAGTGCCTCGGCAAGCTGATCGTGACCGACATCCACGGCAAGAACGGATGCAGCACCGTTTTGCAGCATACAGTCCGTAAAACCGCCCGTAGAAGCGCCGATATCGAGACAGTGCAGACCGGCAGGTGATATCTTGAATTCTGCAAGTGCATAGGCGAGTTTATAGCCGCCTCTGCCGACATAGGGGAGCGATTCGGTCAGGACAAGTTCATCACTTTCGCTGACCTGACGGGATGCTTTCATGCAGATGATGCCGTTGACAGTGACATTGCCTGCGGCGATCGAAGCCTGTGCGCGGTTTCTTGTTTCGCAGATGCCGCGCTGTACGAGTTCTGCATCAAGACGGCTGCTCATTTGCAAGTTCCTCAGCGCAGGCAAGCAGCGCATCTTCACCCAGTCCGATACGTTCCAGACATTCATTGACCGTGCCCTGCTGCACAAATCCGTCGATCGCACGGCTTCTCCAGAGTCCGTGCCAGCCGCGGTTCATGAGCGAAGACGCGAATTTTTCAGAAAGACCGCCTGCACCGGAGCTTTCCTCGACAAAGCAGATCCTGGGATATTTTGCCGCGATCGTCAGAGCATCCTCTGCGATCGGATAGACTGCCGTCAGCTTGAGCAGACCGCAGGAAACGCCCTGATTCCGGAGCTTTTCGGCAACGTGATAAACACGTTCGGTAATTTTACCGTATGTGACGAGCAGCATATCCGTGCCTTCCTGATGCGTATACCCGATACTGGGCTTCAGCGGGAAAGTCTCAGATTGTTTGCCGCGCGGATAACGGATCGCAACCAGTCCGTCATCTTTAGATACTGCCTGATGCAGACAGAGCTTCAATTCAGCATAGGTAGCAGGAGAATAGATACGGATATTGGGGATAACGGTCAGGTAGGGGATGTCGAAAATGCCCTGATGCGTTTCGCCGTCCTCACCGACAATGCCGGCGCGGTCAACACCGAGAACGATATGATAACCGGAAATTGCGGCATCGTGCAGGAGCTGGTCGAATGCACGCTGCAAAAAGGTCGAATATACAGCGAAAACAGGCACCATGCCCATCGAAGCAAGCGCCGTGCAGAAGGTGACAGCGTGCTGCTCTGCGATACCGACATCATAGAAGCGATTCGGATATGCACCGTAGAAAATCTGCAAACCCGTACCGTACTTCATTGCAGCGGTCACGGCGCAGATACGCGCATCCTGACGGGCGATCTCGGTCAGTTCGCTGCCGAAAACAGTCGAAAAGCATTCGTCGATCGAAAGCTCCGGATCTTTTGCATCCAGATCAATGCGGTCGATATCGAGATGCACATGATCGTCACGCGGAACACCGTGATATTCGCCGGGATTCTCTTCAGCAGGCTTATAGCCCTTGCCCTTTGTGGTCTGAACATGGACAAGAACCGGACGGCGATAGCTTTTTGCAACGTTCAGCACTTCGTCGAGTGCTTCGGAATCGTGACCGTCAACAGGGCCGAGATAAACGAAACCGAGATCCTCAAAAATCGTCGTCTGGACAATGTTCTGACGCAGCTTGTCTTTCGCGGTTTTGAGCTTGACAGCCATCTGGTCACCGATCGCAGGGGCTTTGCGGATCACGGATTCAAACTTCCATTTTGCACGGACATAATCCGAGCTGCTGCGGATCTTTGTCAGATATTTTGCGATCGCGCCGACATTTTTGGAGATCGCCTGATTATTGTCATTGAGAATGACGATCAGATTGGAACGTGATTTTCCGGCGTTATTGAGTCCCTCATAGGCAAGACCGCCTGTCATCGCGCCGTCGCCGACAACAGCGATCGCATAATGCGTATCGTCACCGGAAATATGCATTCCCTCGGCCATGCCGAATGCCGCCGAGATCGCGGTACTGCTGTGTCCGGTGATAAACGTATCATGTTCGGATTCAGAAGGTTTAGGAAATCCGGAAAGACCGCCTGTCTGCCGCAGTGAGGGAAGTGCATCGGCGCGGCCTGTCAGGATCTTATGCACATAAGCCTGATGCCCGACATCCCAGACGATCCGGTCTTTCGGTGAATCAAAGTTACGGTGCAGGGCGAGTGTCAGTTCAACGACACCGAGATTCGATGCAAGATGACCGCCGGTTTTGAGGACGGTACCGATCAGCATAGAACGAATCTCCTGACATAATTCAGAGCATTGCGGATAGCTCAGATTTTTCAGATCTGAGGGCAGATCCAGCTCTGAGAGCCTGACAGTTTTCTGCACGCTGAATTGTCGTTCTTTGTTCATTCTATTCTCCGTACAGCGGTGTTGTTTCGCTGAGTTAATTTTCCGTTCCGTCCGGTGCAGACTGCTGATTGCTGTATTCAGCGACAGTCAGCTTTGCCTGCTCCAATTCTTTCATGCAGTTCTCCGCGAGCTTTGCGCCCTCACCGTAGAGCCGGATGGCGTCCTCAAGTTCCAGACCGCCTTCCTCAAGCTGTGCAGTGATCGCAGAGAGCTTCTGCATTTTTTCTTCAAATTTCATTCGGTTCTCCCTTATGGATCTCAGTTACATTTGCAAGCACTGTGCCGTTTGCGAGGTGCAGTGTGACACTGTCATCCGGATGCAGCATATCTGCATCCCGCACGAGCGAATGATCGTGATAGACAAGCGCATAGCCGCGCTGTAAAATGGCAACAGGGCTGAATGCTTCGAGCCGTTCAAGCTGCATTTGCAGTGCGTTGGATCTATTCAGAATGATCTGTCTGACTGCTCGCTGAAGCTGTTCTGTGACAGCATCCAGCTGCGCAGATAACAATGCAAGACGACCTTCCGGAGCGGCGGCAGTCAATCGCTGCCGGAGCAGGAGCAATGTCTGTGCTTTGGTATCAATGAGCGTACCGGCTGCGTGCTGTATACGTTCTGTGTATTGTGATACAGCGGAGATCAGTGCGGATATTTCCGGAACGGCGAGTTCTGCTGCCGCAGAGGGTGTCGGCGCACGCAGATCGGCGACCTCGTCCGCGATGCAGTGATCGGTCTCATGTCCGACTGCACTGATAACGGGTACCGGTGAATGAAACACAGCCGCCGCGACTTCCTCAGACTGAAAAGCAGAGAGATCTTCATTTGAGCCGCCGCCGCGTCCCATGAGGATCAGATCACAGCCGTCTGAACCGGCAGTTCTGAGGGCATCTGCAATGGATGCAGGTGCATTTTCTCCCTGAACCAGAGCCGGATAAATGCAGACCGTACCGATCGGGTAACGGCGTTCCAGAATTTGCAGCATATCATGCAGTGCGGCACCGCTTCGGGAGGTCACAATGCCGATCTTCTCCGGAAACTGCGGCAGCTGCCGTTTGCGTTCCGGAGCGAAGTATCCGAGTTTTGCGAGCTTTTCGCGGCGCTGCTGCAATGCAAGCGCCTGCGCACCGACTCCGTCCGGCTGCATATCGGTCACATTGATCTGATAAGCACCGTCCCGTTCATAGAGCGTGACACTGCCCTGTAGGATGATATGCATTCCGTTTTTCGGCTCGAACGGAAGCCTGTCCGCATTGGAACGGAACATCACCGCCCTGACGGATGCTTCCTCATCACAAATGCTGAAATAACAGTGTCCGGAACGGAAATTGCGCGTAAAATTCAGGATCTCTCCGCGCACAAGAACAGTGCGGAGTTTTGTATCCTCATGCAGTTTGAAAGCAACATAACGATTGAGCTGACTGACACTCAGGATTGACATTTTGCTGCCCTCCTAGCTGCGAAAATTGCAACACCTGCGGCATTATCGCATGAAAACTCCGGCGCGGCAAATGCCGAGTCAAAGGGCAGTGTCCGGAGCTGTTCCTGAATGAGACGGTCGGACATCACGCCGCCTGCATACAGCACTCTGCTGTGCTGCTCGGCGGCAGCTTTCGTCATGGCACGCAGAACGGCAGCAATGGAATTGAGGCAGTAGCGTGCGATATCGGGTGCAGCATCTCCGCGCTTGACCATTTGTTCGCATTGATTCTGCAAGCCGGAAAGAGAACAGCAGCCGTCACGCAGCTTCACCTGCATACAGGCTTTGCTGCTGCTCTGCATGGCAAGCTGTTCAAGTGCCTGACCGCATGGAAACCGCAGACCGAGCATCAGTCCGACACGGTCGATCGCCTGTCCTGCTTTCAGATCGAGCGATGCCGAAACCGGTTCGATGCGAATGATCCGTTCCGGATCCGGAATGCAGCGCACACAGTCTGTTGTACCGCCGCTGACATGGAAAGCGAGGAATGCCGGTGCATCCTGTCCGAGCCATGCGAGACGGTCTGCCGAATACAGTGCCGCAAGGATATGTCCGGTCTGGTGCGATGTTTCAAACAGCGGAATGCCGTGTGATACGGCGAGAATCCGCGCCGCACCTTTTCCGGCAAGAAAACAGGGCATATACGAGCCTTCCTCCGGTCTTGGCGAAACAGAAACACCGACTGCATCCGGCGAAAACGGTTCATCACCGAGTGCATCTGCAAGCAGTGTGATCATATCCGGAAGCTGCCGCGTATGATGAAAGACTGCATCACTCTGCCGCAGACCGGCTTGTCCCTCCGCAACGGGAAGAAGCTGTTTTTTCTGTATGATGCTGTTGGTGCAGGTATCATACCATGCGCAGGATGTTGTGTAATTGCTGGTATCAATTCCGAGAAATTTCATGATTCTGCGGCATCCGGCGTATCAAGGTCACGGGAATAAGCGCCGAGCAGACCGTTGATGAACCGGACATCCTCCTCGTAATAGGAGTAATTCTCAGCAAGCAGGATCGCTTCGGAGATCGCCGCATTGGTCGGCGTTTTATCATCATATCCGATCTCGAACAGTGCGAGCCGGAGAATGGAAAGCGTCAGCTTGGGGATTCTGCTGATGCTGCGCTTCGGGCTGTATTTCTGGATAAGAGCATCCAGCTCGTCCAGATGCTCGAGCGTACCGTCTACGAGGATACGCACATCATCATTGACGATGATCTCATCAATTTCCTCTGCAATGGCATAAAGCGCTTCGATCGGATCATCGCGCATAGATGTTTCAAACAGCAGCTTCATAGCGCTGTCACGGATTTCACGTCTTGTGATATTGGGCATGGAATATTCCTTTCAGAAGATCAGCTTTTTCAGTCTTCAAACATAATATCGGCAGCAACGACATGGACTTTTGACACGATCACACCTGTCATGCTCTGCACATTGTCCTTGATCTTCTGCTGAACCTGTTCAGCGACATTGCTCAGGCGGTAACCGCTGATCAGGACAAGGCGGACGGTGATCTCGACCATATCATTGACAACAGAAACACTGACAGGGGAAGCCGCAGGCATCAGAAAAGAATGCTGCACATCGGCAAGTTCAGCGACGCCTTCAGTTTCCTTTGCAGCGACACCGGCGATGGAACGGATCACATTCTCGGAGATCCGGACTTCACCGGCTGTTGCATTTTTCTTCGGATAAGCATTGCTCATTTTCGTATCCTCCTTGGGTTGAATCCAGTCATGCGGCGGAAAGCAGGACATTGCCTGCTGTTCCGCCTGCATATATACATATTCTATTATACCATATTTTTTTCATTCGTACAACCTTTTTTCAAAAATAATAGAAGGAATTTCAAAAAAATTTTCCGGATTATAAATATCAGGTGCATTATATGAATACGGAATGCGGCATCACTCAGCCGGTACGGCATCTGCCGGTGTGCCGGCGGCGACCTCAAAGATACGGATGCCCTCAGCCGGAACATCGGATTCTGTGAGAATGATCTCCTTGATCGCGGCAGCCTGTGCAGCATCCAGACCGTCGCTTTCCACGACGACTTTGGCGGAATTGCCGTCCAGATACACGACACAGTCGCGGAATCCCTGTGAGAGGATCAGATTTTCGATGACGCTTTCACTTTTGACCTGTTTGGAGATACTGACGGCGTCGATCGCATTTGCAACCATTTCGTCATTACTGAGATCGCCGCCGCCGATGATGCTCTGGAGTGTCTGTACGGCATGATCGCGGCTGGTTTGTTTATCGAGCCGCGCCTGTGCGAAGTAATCTGCCTGCTGTACCGCAGATGCGCTGACCATTTCGGCAGTTCCGTAATTTGCGAGATCATCCGGTTCAGCTGCGGCATTTACGCCGGATGTATCCGCAGTCAGATCGGCAGGGATCAGTCCGCTGCCGCCTGCAAGTACATAATTGAGATAGACCGCAGCACCGAGAACGAGTGTCAGTCCGCTGAGAATGATTTGTTTTCTTCCGATGATGACTGTTGGCTTTTTCATGAAAAGATCTCCTTTCGGTTATCAGAAAATCCGGATGCCTGCCCGACATAGATCTGATTGACGGGAATGCCGAGCAGGGCAGAAACGGCTTTTGCGACACGCTCCTGAACGGCAGCATGACCGCCGCCTGTGCATAGGATCGCTGCCCCGCACACCGCAGGATACCGAATTTCCGTGAGCAGTGCGGATTCATCGCCGTTCGAGCGCGTCAGAACGGGTGCAGAAGAAGTCTGGGAAGTGTTTTCGCTGTGCGAATCGTGGATTTCGGCGGCATAGATCTGTTCTGCCGAACCGCCGACGGTGATCATGACGGTGACCGTTCCGACACCGTTCATGTGAGAGAGCAGATCGGTCAGGCGTTCTTCCAGCAGAATACGGTATGCATCGGGATCGGTTTCAGCGGAAACCACAGACGGCTCTGCACGCGGTTCAGCATTCTGCTTCTTCGGCAGCAGACCGGAGAGCAGGATCATTGCGATACCGGTGATGCCGAGCAGGACGATCAGCCTGAGCCTGTTTTCTTCGCGGAACAGGATCCGCAGTTTATCCGTCAGATGCATCCGGCATCTCTCCCTCCGTAATGATAACATCTTTGCCAAGCCATTCATGCAGAAAGACACTGCCCGTCAGCAGATTGCCCTCTGCCGTGACTTCACTGATAGATATGCATCCATCCGGCTGAATATGCAGAGTAACATCCAGAACACGGCACGGAACGTCTTTTTCGGTCAGCGCATGGTTCAGTGCATTCCGGATATTCTCAGAGGCAGCCTGTTCCTGCATCTGTGCGGCAGCCGTCTGCAAATCGGCAGACTGTGTTTCTGCGGCAGAGAGATCGGGCATAAAACCGGACAGATCGAGCTTAGTCAGCGGTACAAGGATCGCCGTCATCATCAGAACAGCGATCATCATACGGAGCTGCCGTTCAAACTGTTCCAGCGGCAGGAGCAGCTTTGTCAATGTCAGACCGAATGCCGTGCAGCAGGCAAACAGTACGGTCGTGCGCAGATTTTCGATAGATGATCCCTCCCTAATTGCCAAGCAGGAGCAGCATTGCTGCTGTTGATACAATGATTATGACGGCAAAGCAGACCAGTATCGCAAATGCCGCTGAAAGGACACTCTGTATATTTCCGAATAGCTGTGAAAGCGGTTTTGTTCCTGCCATTTCGGCAAATATACCATTGATGCGAAACACGATCCGGTACAGAAACAGTGCAGTCAGCGGCGGCAGTACAAGCCACAGAATGACAAGAATTCCGGCAGCGCCGACACCGTTTCGGAGCAGACGGATACTGCCCTGAACCGTGCCGTATGCGTCAGATACAGCATTTCCGACGATCGGGATCAGACCGGATGCAAGCAGCCGGACGGATTTTGATGCAAGCGAATCAGCAGCAGATGCAACAATACTGCGGACTGAGAGCAATGCGGAAAACATTGTCATGACAAATCCGAGGATCCATGTCACGGCAGTCCGCAGACCGCTGACAAATCCGCTGAGCCGCAGTTCCGGATCGACCGCATCGGCAATGCCGAGCGCCGCTGACATTTGCAGGATCGGAAACAGAATGCCGTGGATGAGCTGCATGATGCCCTCAGTCAGAAACAGCACGAAAACCTGATAGGCGGCACTGCCTGCAACATGACCGCCTGCCGCAATGAAAGCGCTGAAGATCGGTACATAGCTCGTCATGAACGTCCGGCCGATATCGAGTGTCTTTGCAGTCCGGATGAGGATATCGCAAAGCGGATCGGCAGCCGTTCCGACACAGAGCAGGATACAGAGCGCATCAAAAATCTTCCGGAGTGAGCCGCCTGCCGCCGTATCTCCCAGATTGCCGAGCAGTGCTGAGAGAACGGTCATTGTCAGCAGGATGCCGCAAACGCGAAGCGGCGCAGCGGCTTCCTGTGCAGCAGTGCGGAGAATTTCGTGCAGCATGGATTCCGGTGAAAGCGTCATCATAGATTCCGGATCATCCGGTTCAATGCCGATGCGGTCAAATTCAGTCTGCACATCTGACGGAATATCCAGTGATGCCGCCGCTTGCTCAAGCGTATCTTCCGGTCCATTTCCGGCTGCCGCACAGGAAATCCCAAGCAGGAACGGCAGAAATACAGCAGTCAGAATGAAAGTCAGCCGAATGCCGAAACGCATGAAAGCACCTCCTGTAGATTTGCGAGAAGCGGCTGAAGCAGCGGCAGGATCAATAAAACCAGAGTGACTTTTCCGGAAAGCATCACCGCTGATGCCACGGCGGATTCGCCGGCATCTTTGCAGACATCCGAAGCAAGCTGTGTAACACAGCATATTCCGGCTGCTTTGGCGACACAGGCTGTCTGTTCTGATGTCAGACCGCCCTGTGCGAGCAGACTGTCGATTTCATTCAGGATCGGTGACATTGCAAGAACGCCTGCCGCCGTAATGCCGATTCCGGCAAGCAGGGTGAGCAAAAGTGCCTGTTCCTCTGTATATCGCCGTATCAGTTTCGCGATCAGGACGGCAGTGACCGCAAGTCCGGCAGTCCGAAAAATCGTTACCATAGCCCGAACACCGATTTCACCGTATCAAATAATGACTGGATCTCAGAGATAATGAGCATCAGTACGACGATCAGTCCGGCGAGGGTTGTGAGCATTGCCTGCTCCTCACGTTCTGCACGTTTCAGCACCAGATTCAGGACTGCAACAATGATACCGATGCCTGCAACCTTGAATATCAGGTCGATGTCCATGTCAAACGCTCCGTTTCCATGAATTTACAGCAGCAGGATGACGAAGAAAAGTGCGCACAGGATTCCCATACTGCGATATAGAGTACCTTTTTCTGCCGCAAGGTTTTCTGCACTTTTCTGCAAGTCGCCGAGCCGTTCCTGACAGAGCCGCAAGGCGGCAAGCTGACCGTCCAGAGCCGTTGAACCGAGTGTTTGTCCGACCGTTTCGAGAACAGCTGCCGTATCCGGTGTGAGTGCCGGATCGGCGTGAACTGCATCTGACCAGTTTTGCGGAAAACTGTCCGGATATGCGGCTGCCTGCTGTAAAAATGTGAGACAACCGAATGTAGGCATATCTGCGAGCAGACGGAGAAGATCGGCAGTCAGAGGGAGTGTATTCCGAAGCTCCTGCATCATTGCGGTCAGCAGATGACGGAGCAGGCGAAGGATCGCCGCGCGGCGTTCGAGTTTTTTTGCGGCGGCGCAGCCTGCGAGAATGCCTGTACAGAGCAGGATGCCTGAACCGATGAGCTTCATCCTGCCGCACCTCTGAATGTTTCGGTTGAGAGAACCTGTCCGCACTGCGCACCGTTTCCGAGCATGACAGCGCATCGGAATACGCCTGCGTCGAGCAATCGTCTGATCTGCGGACGCTGACGGAGTTCTGCAATCCTTCCGGCATGGGCTGACGCAATGATCCTGACACCGGTATGCAAAGATTGAAGAAGCTGTGTTGTTTCCGTTTCATCACCGATCTCATCGCAGATGAGATATTCCGGTGACATGACGCGGACAGCGATCTCAATGCCTTTCGCTTTCGGATAGCCGTCAAAAACATCCGTCTGCGCACCGAGCGAAAACTGCGGCATACCATTTTGAACCGCCGCGATTTCGCCGCGTTCATCGAGTATACAAAGACGGTGGCAGTCACCGAGTATTCTTGCAATATCACGTAAAATCGTTGTTTTTCCGGATGCAGGCGCACCGGCGATCAGGATACCGCCTGTCCGCAGATCATTCTGAATGCGGCTGAATAGCGTTTCTGCACAGCCGATACGCTCCGAAGCAATGCGAAAATTCATGCCACTGATATTTCGTATCGTATCAAGCTGGTGATCCTGTATGACTGCAGTACCGCAAAGTCCGACACGGCATCCGCCCGCGATCGTGATAAATCCCTGCCGGATCGCCGCCTGCCAGCTATGGACGGAATGACTGCAAATGCTCTGAAAACAGCTGTCGAGTATGTTTCTTGTGACGTTCACGCCGGATTGTTCGGGCGGAATGCGCATACCCTGCGGCGTGACGGAAAATGCGGAACTGCCGCATACGATCTGCATAGATTTTCCGAGCCGCAGGCGAAGTTCACGGATCTCTGATGATTCGGCAGGGGGAATGCGGCTGAGTGGCTGACGCAGAACAGGGGGCAGATAGGGGAGTACTTCTGGAAATTTGCTTGTGACTGTCATGAGGGGAAACCGCCTTTCGCTTTCTTGGTATATCTTATGCAGGGACAGGCGGCATTAGAACAGAAAACGCCCGTACCGCAGTACGAGCGTTTGTTCTGTATCATAAATAAAAAACAGACCGTCTGTCTGATGACAAACGGTCTGCTGTAACTTAAATTCCGATATTACCGGTGCTGTCAGCATTGAAGAACTGATTGCTTGTTTCGGTATAGTAATCGTTTTCTTCGAGCGAGGTGAAATCTTCATCCTCCGGATCAGGCAGGCGAGCGCCGCAGACACCGCAGAAGATATTTTTCTCGCTGTTTTCAGCATCACATTTCGGGCACATTTTATAGCCGCGCAGGGTGTTCAGCTCGAACTTCATTTTCTTGATGCGGCGGCGGCGTGCGTCGATATCATCGCAGAGCGCACGGAATACGGAAGGATCCTCATCCGGATTCTTATAGTACTTTTTGCCGAGATCTGCGAAAATCTCAACGATTCGTTCCTCCTCATAGAGGATCTTGCGTTTGAGATTGCTGACCTCCGAAACATTTGAGGCTTTTTCGCTCAGTCCGCGTCCCACATCGCTAACCTTATCAAAGATACTCAATGTTACACACTCCAATCCATGCGGATCCCGTATTCGGAACGGAAACCGGCAATATAATGTGCAGTTCCCGAAAACAGGACTGCCCTTTTATCTATAATATCATTATACACAATTTTTTTCGCCTTGTCAAGGGCTTAAAGTAAATTCATCTGGGTTCGGCTGTCTGCTTTCTCCGGACCAAATGCGCTGTCAGCCGTTATAGGCTTCCTCAGGCGAAAGAATTTCGATGCCTTTGCTGCGGAGTGCTTTCAGTGTTGTTTCGATATCGTCCACACGGAAAACGGTATCTGCTCTGCCGGGGATGCGGTTGACGAAAGCATACATATATTCGACATTGACATTCGCTTCATTGATCGCTTCAAGTACCTCAGCAACACCGCCCGGACGGTCGGGCAGCTTGACACCGATGACATCCGCAGTTTTATATGTCCAGTCATTTTCTTTGAGGAGCTTCTCGGTTTCATCCGGCTTGTTGACAATCACGCGCAGGATGCCGAAATCACGGGTATCTGCAAGGCTCAGCGTCCGCAGATCAATATTCGCATCTGCAATCAGCCGTGTCAGCTCAGCGAGCTTTCCGGGCTGGTTTTCGACAAAGATCGAGATCTGTTTGATCGTATCCATGAGAATCCTCCTTTTTTCGGTCAGTCAGTCATGCAGCTTGCGGCGGTCGATGACGCGCACTGCCTTGCCGTCGCTGCGTGCAATGGATTTGGGAGAAACGAGATGAACTTTCGGATTGATGCCGAGCATGGTTTTGATCGCGCCTGCGAGCGCCTTCTCTTTATCCTGAACGTCTTTCATTTTATCCGAGAACTGATCCGGATTCATTTCAACGCTGATATCGAGTGTATCGGTATTGTTTTTGCGGTCAACCTCGATGAGGTAATTGGGGGAATAACCCTGTTCAATGAGGACGGTTTCGATCTGCGACGGGAACACATTGACACCGCGAATGATCATCATATCATCGCTTCTGCCTATCGGTTTTGCCATTTTGATGAGGGTTCTGCCGCAGGAGCATTTTTCTCTGGAAAGGACGCAGAGATCGCGTGTACGGTAGCGGAGCAGCGGAAATGCCTCTTTTGTGATGCTGGTAAAGACCAGTTCACCGACTGTACCGTCCGGTAGGGGTTCGCCTGTTTCCGGATCAATGATCTCCGGAATGAAGTGATCCTCATTGATATGCATACCGTGCTGCGCTTCGCATTCAAAGGCAACGCCCGGACCGGAAATTTCGGTCAGACCGAAGATATCGTATGCTTTGATGCCGAGGGATTTCTCGATCGAACGGCGCATTTCCTCTGTCCACGGCTCTGCACCGAAAATACCTGCTCTCAGCTTGAGATCATCCGGTGTCAGTCCCATATCACGCAGGGTTTCACCGAGATATGCCGCATAAGAGGGCGTACAGCAGAGAAAGGTCGTGCCGAGATCACGCATGAACTGGATCTGCCGTTCCGTGTTGCCGGAAGACATCGGGAGTGTCAGGCAGCCGGTTTTGTGTGAACCGCCGTGCAGTCCCATACCGCCTGTGAACAGACCGTATCCGTATGCGATCTGACAAACGTCATCCTCCGTACCGCCTGCCGCAGTAATGGCTCTTGCGCAGCAGTCCTCCCAGAGATCAACGTCATGCTGGGTATAAAATGCAACAACGCGCTTGCCGGTCGTTCCGCTGGTGGAATGGATGCGCACACAGTCTGAAAGCGGCTTTGCGAGCAGTCCGAAGGGATATGCCTGACGCAGATCGGCTTTCGAGAGAAACGGCAGCTTATGCAGGTCATCAACAGACTGGATATCATCGGGTGTCACGCCCTTTTCATCCATAAGTGCCTTGTAGTAGGGGACGTTATCATAGACATGACGAACTTGCTTGACAAGACGCTCATTCTGGAGCTTTTTCATGTCTTCACGGGACATTGTTTCAATGTCCGCCTGCCAATACTTTGACATTGGGGGTACTTCCTTTCCGTAGATAAAAATGGGATCGTGTCAATATGCAGATCAAGCCTCTCTGCCGAGTGCGAATGCTTTGCGGTTCATTTCGATGAACTTTTCAGGGACACACTGATTGAGTGCTTCCTGCCAGACGGATTCATCGAAATCCATTTTTTTAGAAACAACGCCCATGAGAACGACATTGGATGCCTTTGCACTGCCTGCCTGCTCTGCAAGAGAGAGCGCATCGACAGCGGTGACATCAATATTCATGGCTTTGAGATTTTCGATAATGCCCTGCGGATATGCAGCTGCTCCGGTGATGACGGGCATCGGATCGAGTGTCTGTGTCGAGGTGACGATTTTGCCGCCCTTTTTGAGATAGCCTGCCCAGCGGGCTGCTTCGAGCAGTTCAAAGGAGATGATGACATCTGCTTCGCCCTTTTCGACGGTCGGGGAATAGACGGCATCGCCGTATTTGACATAGGTTACAACAGAGCCGCCGCGCTGCGACATACCGTGAACCTCACTGACCTTGACGGCAAATCCCTGCTGAAGCAGAACATTGCCGAGGATGCGGCTTGCGAGCAGAGAACCCTGTCCGCCGACGCCGACGATCATAACAGATTTTGTTTCCATAGTATATACCTCTTAGATTATATTCAGATTGAATCCATTTCCACAGACGCTCTGTTCTGCGGTGATGACTGCTGAACCTGCGGTGCCTGAGCAGGTTCAGGCTGCTGCGGCTGATTCAGCGCAGCCGGACTTCCGCCGATACCGTGAACAAGGAGCAATCGCATGAATCTGCGGCGGTATTCGCCTTCGAGCTGCTGTGTCGCTTTCACGGGATATTCCGCAGAGAGCGTGTCCATGAGCGTATTGACGGACATTTCATTCGGTGTCATGGTTTGAACCATTTTCGATGCTTTTTCAAAGCATTTGATCTGGTCTTTTCGTTTGCTGAAAGGCTGGAAGATATGTGAAATATCCTCATATTGATCTTTTGTGATCGTAGAACCGTAGTGGCAGGTGCCGCACATCAGAAAATGCTCCAGAACATCCGATGCAAGCGGGATATATTCAAAATGCTTGACTTTCACGCGTCTGCCGATATATTGCTCCGTAAATTTCTGACAGTTCGGACACCAGTCGATGCCGATCATCAGATCCTTTTTCAGTTTTTCTTCTGTACCCCATATAATTGGAATTGGCATTGTGAATCCCTCCTGACTTTACTGTTTGTCATTTTTCCATGCCTTGTAAGTCATGATCAGCTGACCGATGCTGACAATGATAACAATAACAAATGAAATAGCATATTTGATGAGGAAACCGGTAGTGAATGTCACATACGAAGAAAGGATAAACGGAACTGCCGCCAGAAGTACCAGAAAAATCGGAACACAGATACAGGTCCGGATAAATTTCTCCTTGGGCGATAGGTCTTTATAATTCCGCATAATGTTCCCTCATTCAATACAAATTCGGTCATGCTGCATCATTCTTATTTCTGGATTGCGCCGAACTTGCAAAGCTCCTCGCAGATGCCGCAGCCGACACACTGTGTATGGTCGATGCAGGCCTTGCCGTCCTTCATGGAAATTGCAGGGCAGCCGAGCTTCAGGCACATCTTGCAGCCCTTGCACTTGTCATTTTCAACGTGCAGCGGCGCATTGTGCTTGACATATTTGAGCAGTGCGCAGGGACGGCGGCTGATGATAACGGAAGGTTCATCGACAGCGAGTTCCTCAGTGATCGCCTGTTCCATTTCAGCGAGATGATACGGATCTGCGACTCTGACGCGCTTGATGCCGATTGCATGGCAAAGTGCTTCGAGATCGACAGCGGCAGCCGGATCGCCCTTGAGGTTCTTGCCGGTTGTCGGATTCTGCTGATGACCGGTCATGCCGGTGATCGAGTTATCGAGAATGATAACGGTCGAATTCGATGCGTTGTAAGCGACATTGACGAGTGAATTCAGACCGGTGTGCATGAAAGTGGAGTCACCGATCACGGCAACGGTCTTGTTCTGGGATTCTTCGCCGCGTACCTTATTGAAGCCGTGCAGGCAGGAGATAGAAGAACCCATGCAGATCGTCCAGTCGATGGATTCGAGCGGCTTGGAAGCGCCGAGCGTATAGCAGCCGATATCGCCGGAAACGGTGATCTTGTGCTTTGCGAGGGTATAGAATACGCCTCTGTGCGGGCATCCTGCACACATAACAGGCGGACGGATCGGCAGATTTTCCGGATATGCAGTTGTTTCCGGCTTTGTGTCGAGCAGCTTCTCCGCAACGATGATCTGATTCAGTTCACCGATGCAGCCGAAGATCTCCTTGCCCTTGCAGTCGATGCCGAGCGCCTTTGCGTGCTGTTCGAGGATACCGTCCAGTTCTTCGATGATATAGACGGTCTTGCACTTTGCAGCAAAATCAAGGAAAAGCTGATCGGGCAGCGGATTGGTCATACCGAGTTTCAGATAATTGACCTTATCGCCGAGTGCATCCTTTGCGTACTGATAGGAAGCGCCGCAGGTGATAACGCCGATCTCCGAGCCGTTGTCCTCGACCTTGTTGATGGGAGCAGTTTCGGCATAAGCGATGAGCTTCCGGGTGCGCTCCTCAACGACGACATGGCGGCCCTTTGCATTTGCAGGGACCATGACGTATTTCTGCGGATTCTTTGCATAGGGTTTGAGTTCCTGCTCCTGACGGGGGAGCTGTTCAACGGCGCTCTGGGAATGTGCAACTCTGGTTGCAGTCCGGACGAGAACCGGTGTATCGAAGGATTCGGAAAGCTCATAGGCGAGGATTGCGAAATCCTTGCATTCCTGTGAATCGGACGGTTCGAGCATCGGCAGTTTGGATGCGATCGCGTGATGACGGGAATCCTGTTCATTCTGAGAAGAATGCATACCGGGATCGTCAGCAACAGCGATCACAAGGCCGCCGTTGACGCCGGTATAGGATGCGGTGTAAAGCGGATCGGCAGCGACATTCAGACCGACGTGCTTCATGGCGGCGAAAGCTCTTGCACCTGCAAAGGATGCGCCGAGTGCAGATTCGACAGCGACTTTTTCATTCGGTGCCCATTCCGCATAGACTTCGTCATACTTTGCGATCGTTTCAGTGATCTCTGTGGACGGTGTACCCGGATAGCTCGATGCGAACCGGCATCCTGCCTCATAAAGACCTCTTGCGAATGCTTCATTTCCAAGCATCAGTTTTTTCATGTGTATTCTCCTTTTTTCGGCTCTGTATGCAGAACCGTTTATGATACGTGATGACTGCGGACAGCGCATACATTATTTGTTTGCAGCGTGAAAATCAGCCTGCAAATAATGCGCAACAGCGTTGTCCGTATTTGCACCGATCACGAGATCGGCGGCAGCTTTGAGTGCATCCGCTGCATTGCCGACAGCGATCTTGATATCGCAGGCATTGAACAGCGGCAGATCATTGAGATTATCGCCGAATCCGATGACGGTTTCAGCGCCGGTCATTTCCTTTAGTTTCCGGATGCCGTGATATTTGGATGCTTCGGGCGCTGATACTTCCAGATACCAGATATCCGGCTCATAAACATCCCGATAATAGGCAATGGAAATGGCTTTGACGGCTTGCAGTTCCGCATAGACCGGATCAAGCTTTGCCTTCGGCGCGTTCAGCGAAAGATAGACCGGATTGCGGTCAGCCAGCATGGAAAGTGCCTGAACCTGATCGAACGGTTTATCATAACGTTCACGGCGTTCGGTGTAATACTTTTTCATGTGCGGCGTTGTCAGCTCGGTATAGCAGCATCGGATATGATCTTCCGGCACGCAGAATACAAAGCCGTTGAAACCGTGTGCCGCATAGATTTGCAGAACCTGTAAATATGCATCCGGTGCGATGGATGCCGCAGAAACGATGCGGTCATCGGCAGGATCGTGCAGAACAGAACCGTTTTGCAGGATCAGCGGCAGCCGGAACGGCAGACCGCGCAGGATCGGCATAACAGAAAAGCTGGTTCGTGCCGTTGCGACAGTCAGCGGAAGTCCTTCCGCAAGGAGTTTCGCAAGGATATCGGCGCTCTCATCGGAGATCGTGACATCCGGCTGCAAAAGCGTTCCGTCCAGATCGGTCACATACAAAATCTTACTCACGGGCGGCCTCCACAGGTACATAGGCGATCCGCAGTTCCGGCAGGGTACTGACTGTTGTATAGCTGTTCATCAGACCGTCCGGACGTTCCGGATCATTCATGCCGTCAGCAGGGGGTGCAAAGATCTTCAGTGTCAGATCAAGCGGTTCTGTGATATGTCTGCCGTAGAATGCCGGCATCAGATCGAGATATCGGGTATCCGGTGCTTTATAGAACCATTTTCCGAAACATTCGATCATATAATTATTATCATCATCTTTGAAATACAGTTCAAAGAAGTGAGGATCGGATTTCAGTGCAACAGGAAATGCAAGACCTTCGGCATCTTCTGCGCCGCCCCAGCGGAGCGTAACGGGCAGTGCCGTTTCGCCGCATTCCATGATCTCCGGCAGGAACAGCGGATCATAGATCCAATCTTTGAATGTCTGCATGACAGGCTGCGGGATGCCGGTATCGGGATGGTTCGGATCTTCGGTTTCCAGTCCAAGTCTGCCGCGGTCGCGGAACTGATAGAAATTGATCGCGCCGAGCCAGTTTTCCGGATCATTTTTGACGAGCCGGAAGAAACCGTCGATCATATCGCATTGTTCATACGGCCCTGTGACATCGCCGTCGGCATTGAATTCACTCATGACCATCGGCTTTGTTTTGCCGCCGTTCAGTTCCGTAAACCGACGGTAGGAGCGTTTCGTGAGATCATAGACATCTTTGTAACTGTGCCGATTATGGGTAGTGCCGCCCTTTTGTGCAATGTCGTATGGCCAGCCCCAGTGCAGTGCCATATATTTATCGACTGACCAGATATCAGCGGACGGGATCGTGCAGGCAAATTCTTCTTCCTTGACCATTTTCACGGAATCTGCATCTTCAATGCCGCCGATGCAGATGATCGTCTGCACATTCGGTGCAATGGAACGGATGATATCGCTTGCCCGAACAAAAAACTGCGCGATCTCGGCGTATCCGGCACGCTTATTGAAAGCGAACCAGTCACCGGTCGCTTCATGGTTGATGCGCAGAAGCAGTCTGCCGAATGGTTTCAGATCTTCGGCAAGTGCGGCGAGATATTCGTCAGGCGTATTCGGATCAATGACGAGAGTCAGCGTTACATCCTGACCGTGCCGCCGGATATCCTGCATCTGCCGGAACACATCGCCGTCACGGCTGCCGTTCAGACCGCCTGTATATGGAAAATAGTCCTCATAGGGTGTATCCCATTGGTCTTTCATTTCCTTGCCTGCAAAGGCATACCGCGCACGCATCGGGAAGGTTTCGTCCAGCGGATAATAACAGTACATCAGATTGATAGAGCGCATTGGTCTGCCGAGCGTTTGCAGAATGTAGTCTTGCGGGACATATTCGCCGCGTTCGCTGCCGTCTGTCAGATCAGCGGCGCAGCGGGCAGGTCCGAGGTGGATGCGGAAAAGCGGGAAATTCATCGGGATGATCCTTTCATTCGGTGATTATTCTGCAAAGTAGCGGTCGAGCATTTCACGCTTGAGCTTCCAGAGCGGCTCAGAGAGATCGACATAATATGCGTGGGGATTTTCAAAGCGCTTGACTTCATCCCAGATCGTATCAAGCTGCGTTTTGCAGTAGGCGCGTATGGTATTGATCGAGGGCGATTCGTATACGCATCTGCCCTTTTCAAAGACCGGAACATGGAGTTTTACGGCGCGGAAATCCGTCAGTGTTTTGCGTTTATAGGTGAATTCCGGATCAAAGATCACATAGGGCTGCGTATCGTCGATGACCTCATCTGCAAGTGTAATGACATCGGCGATCGCCATGCCGGTTTCTTTATCAAAGAGCCGCCACGTTGTTTTGAAGCCGGGATTTGTGATCTTTGCGGCATTTTCGGAGAGCTTGATGCGCGGTGTCAGGACATCGGGCGCATCTGCCGAGCCTGCGGCAGCGAGCTTGTAAACGCCGCCGAAAACCGGTTCGGAGCGTGAAGTAACGAGCCGTTCGCCGACACCGAAGCTGTCGAGCTTTGCACCCTGTACGAGCAGATCACGGATGAGGTATTCATCGAGTGAATTGGATGCGATGATCTTGACCTCAGGCAGACCGGCTTCATCCAGCATTGCGCGTGCTTTTTTGGAAAGATAGGCGATATCGCCGCTGTCGATGCGGATGCCCTGCGGCGTATGTCCTGCGGCTTTCAGTTCCTTGAATACAGTGATCGCATTCGGAACACCGGATTTCAGGACATGGTATGTATCGACAAGCAGCGTGCAGGCATCCGGATAGACCTTTGCATACGCGCGGAAAGCATCCAGTTCGGTCGGGAAAAGCTGAACCCAGCTGTGTGCCATTGTACCGAGCGCCGGAACGCCGAATTCTCTGTCACTGATCGCGCAGGCAGTACCGGCAGCACCGGCAATATATGCAGCTCTTGCGCCGTAAACAGCGCCGTCGCTGCCCTGTGCTCTGCGCGAACCGAATTCCATGACCGGTCTGCCGTCAGCGGCACGGACGATGCGGCTTGCCTTCGTGGCGATCAGTGACTGATGATTGATCGTCAGCAGGAGCATCGTTTCGATGAACTGTGCCTGAATCGCAGGGCCGCGCACGGTCATCAGCGGTTCATTCGGGAAGATCGGCGTACCTTCGGGGATCGCCCAGACATCGCAGGAAAACTCAAAGTTTGCAAGATAATCAAGAAATGCTTCGGAGAAGATTTTCTTGTCACGCAGATAGCGGATATCCGGCTCTGTAAAATGCAGATTTTTCAGATATTCGATCGCTTGCTCCAGACCGGCCATGATCGCATAACCGCCCTGATCCGGCACTTTGCGGAAGAACAGGTCAAAGCAGGCAGTGATATTGCCGAGCCCATTTTCCAGAAAGCCGTTTGCCATTGTCAGCTCGTAGAAATCAACGAGCATCGTCAGGTTTCTTGCAGCAAATAAAGAGGAATGTCCGGTTTGTTCAGGGTTCATAATTCAAAACCTCTTTTCCGTTTCGGAAGAAAATATCCGTCTGCCGGAGCAGACAGTGACCGGTTCAGGCGAATTTGCCGTACCGGAGAATATGCATTGATACCCTTATACATTTTACTACAAAAAGCCTGATTCGTCAAGTAGTTCTGAAAAATTGCGGCAGACAGCCGGAAAATACCGGAAATAGCCGCTGTTCCGGCTGTGAAACAGGAGCCGGACAGCAAGTGGGACGATTTTTTTCAGTTTCCCGTTGCATTTTCCGGCAAGATATGGTAAAATAATAGTTGTACTATTGTGGGATCGGAGTGATCGGATTGAATTATTTTGCAGAAGGTTTGCAGGGCAGCGGCAAAAGTACGCTTGTGAAGAAGATTTCCGGTCTGTGCCGCGAATGCGCGGTGATCTGTGAAGGGGATTATTCTCCGACAGAGCTTGCATGGTGTGCATACATGGATGAACAGCAGTATCTTGCTGTTCTTGCAAAATATCCGGAACTGCGTTCTCAGATCGAAGAACAAGCCTTTTCAGAGGAGGCGCACCGCATTGTCTGCTATACAAAAATACAAACAGATCAGGAGCGCTTTTACAAAGATCTTGAACAGTATGAGATCTATAACGGCAGGATGCCTTTTGAAGAATTCAGATCGGTGATTTTGCGGCGCTTTGCGAACTGGAACGGCGGTGATCTGATATTTGAATGTTCGCTGTTTCAGAATATTGTGACAGATATGCTTCTGTTCCGGAATGCATCGGATGCAGAGATCATGGCGCTGTATCGGGATATCCGTCAGGCACTCAGCGGCATAGAATTCCACATTTTCTATCTGGAAACGGAGAATGTCAGCGAAAATCTGTATGCCGTCCGAAAAGAGAGAACCGATGAAAACGGAAATGAGGTCTGGTTCTCGATGCTCTGCGGATATTTTGATGCTTCACCCTATGCAAAGTCGCACGGTGTCAGCGGAGAACAGGGGATCATAGAGCATTTACAGCACCGTCAGGCACTGGAACTGCAAATTTGCAGAGAGATCTTTCCGGAACAGTATACGATACTCAGATCAAAGAAGTATGAAGATGCGGAGATCATCGCCGCACTATAATACAACAATACAACGAGAAAAGGAGTTTACATCAGCTATGAGCAGTGAGATCCGTGATTTGTCGCTCTGGGAAAGCGGCGAACAGAAAATTGCATGGGTAAAAGGAAATATGCCGCTTCTGCGGAGCATTGAGGAAGAATTTGCGCAGACAAAGCCGTTTGCAGGCAAGCGCATTGCACTTTCCATTCATCTGGAGGCGAAAACCGCGTATCTCTGCCGTGTTATGGCGGCAGGCGGCGCGGAAATGTATATTACAGGCTCGAATCCGCTTTCCACGCAGGATGATGTCGCGGCGGCGCTTGTCCACGGCGGACTGAATGTATTTGCATGGCACGGTACGACACCGGAGGAGTATGAAGCACATACGCGCCGTGTGATCGAAGCAAAGCCGCATTTTATCATTGATGACGGCGGCGATCTTGTAACATTGATCCACAAGGAATATCCGGAATATCTGGAAAATGTGATCGGCGGCTGTGAGGAGACCACGACCGGTATCCTGCGCCTGAAAGCAATGGCAAAAGCCGGTGAACTGAAATTCCCGATGATGCTCGTGAATGATGCGGACTGCAAGCATCTGTTCGATAACCGCTACGGCACAGGCCAGTCGGTCTGGGACGGCATCAACCGCACCACGAATCTGATCGTTGCAGGAAAGACGGTTGTGGTCGCGGGCTATGGCTGGTGCGGCAAGGGTGCGGCGATGCGTGCAAAAGGACTCGGTGCAAAGGTCATTGTCACCGAGGTCGATCCGGTCAAGGCGATCGAAGCGGTCATGGACGGCTTTACTGTCATGAAAATGGAGGATGCCGCAAAGATCGGCGACTTCTTTGTGACCGTCACCGGATGCAGCCACGTTATCACGGAAAAGAGTTTTCTCAATATGCATGAGGGCGCGATCCTCTGCAATGCCGGACATTTTGATGTGGAAGTGGATATGGCAGGACTGCGTCAGCTTGCAGTCAGGAGTTTTGATGCGCGGAACAATATCAAGGGCTATACGCTGCCGAACGGTGTGACGGTCTATGTCATTGCCGAGGGCAGACTGGTCAATCTTGCGGCAGGTGACGGACATCCTGCGGAGATCATGGATATGAGCTTTGCAATTCAGGCATTGAGTGCGGAATGGCTGATCCGCAGCAGCAAAAATGTCACGAGCGTTCTGAACAATGTGCCGCGTGAGGTCGATGAAGCCGTTGCACGCAGAAAGCTGCGCAGCATGAATATTGAGATCGACACGCTGACCGATGAACAGCGCGTATATCTGTACGGCGCCGATGCAGAATAAACTACATTTTAAGGAGGAATTCACCATGGGAGAAACAGCAAATGCGCTTGCGGAATTTCTGACGAAAATGGATCAGAAACTTGATGCGCTGGACGGCAAGTTCGAGCGTTATTCCGCATTCATGGTCAAGAAACTGAATGATACTACGGATACACTTGTCAATATGCAGACATCGGAGCTCAAGATGCTGACGGAAAGTCTCGATAAAATGGGCAGTCAGATCAGTGCAATGGAACGGCAGATCGCCTCACATCTTTCGCCGGATACGACAAACGATGCGATCATTGCAAAGCTCAATGAAACATCAGATGCACTCCAGCATACGATGGAGCGCAGCATCAATCTGATCGGTTATCACGGAGATCTGATGCAGCGCAAACTGGCGGAGAGCGTCCAGCAGGTGGAAAACGGGATGAAGCAGCATGACATGACGTATGAAAAGCCGGAATCCGTACCGGAGCAGCTCCATGCAGTACCGGAAAATCCGGACGGCGTATTTGTGAATCCGGAGACTTCCGTTTTTGAGAATCCTGACGGTGAATATATCGTTCAGCCGGATGTGCCGGTCGAAAATCCGGAGCCGGTGATCGAATCATGAGAGGGGATACTGGGATCATGACAGTTCAGGAACAGTATAAAGCGTGCTGTGAATATGTAAAGGCGCGGATATCGTTTCAGCCGGAGATCGCACTGATTCTCGGCTCCGGACTTGGCGGCTTTGCCGATAAGATTGAAGTAAAGGAAACTTTGTCCTATTCGGATATTCCGGGTTTTCCGGTATCAACGGTTGCCGGTCATGCCGGACGTTTTGTGTTCGGATACTGTGACGGCGTGCCGGTCGCGGTGATGCAGGGCAGAGTGCATATGTATGAGGGCTATACACCGCAGGAAGCGGTTCTTCCGGTTCGTTTGCTTCATGCGCTCGGCGCAAAAGTGCTGTTCCTGACAAATGCGGCAGGCGGCATCCAGCCGGGAATGCACGCAGGTGAATTCATGCTGATCACCGATCAGATTTCCAGCTTTGTGCCATCGCCTCTGCGCGGAGCAAATATGGATGAACTCGGTGTGCGTTTTCCGGATATGAGTGAGATTTACAGCCACCGGCTGAATCAGATCATCCGGAAAATCGCAGTAAATGCGGATATTCCGCTGAAAGAGGGCGTATATGTCCAGACCGCAGGCCCGGCTTATGAATCACCGGCAGAGATCCGGATGTTCCGGATGCTCGGTGCGGATGCAGTCGGCATGAGTACGGCGATCGAAGCGATCGCTGCACGGCACTGCGGCATGGAGATCTGCGGCGTATCGTGTATCAGCAATCTGGCGGCAGGTATTTCGCCGCATCCGCTGACACATGAGGAAGTGAAGGAAGCCGGCGATAAGGCGGCACCGCAGTTTGAACAGCTTGTCAGACAGGCTCTCACGGAGATCCATCAAGTGATCTGAAACATCATATCGTGACAAAGGAGAAGGGACTATGAGTAAAAACAGCAGGGGAGAAAAAACGCTCCGGCAGATCGAACATTGGGAGAAAAAGCATCTGCGGAGCCATACAAAGGTGAATTATGCGCTGTCGCTGGACCTGCTGAAAACCGGTGATCTGGATTCGGATTACCGCCGCTGTCTGCTCATAAGGGAGTATACATTTGTTTCGGATTCCGCGAGGACGTTTCCGCTCGGCACATTCGGTGAAACGGTCAAGGACTGGACGGATAAGGCAGCCCGTGAGATCGAAATATTCCACGAGCGGCAGGCGATGCGCGGCAAACTTGATAAGATTCAGCGTGCGGATTCACTTTTTGACCAGATGGAGCAGCTGTTTTATGATCTGATGTCGCAGTTCCTTCATGCGGTCAGCTTTTTCCAGTATGACCGCATCAACAATGAAGCCTACCGCGAAGCCGGAACCGGGCAGATCATGCGGATCCTTGTTCGCGGCGCACAGCTTCTGGAGTATTACGGTTCTTATCTGAGTTTGCAGAGTGCGGCGGCATTTTCAGAGCCGGTCGATGAGATCGGGAATATCCGTATCGCGGTCGAAGCGATGCAGGATGCACTGCGGCAGACCGGAGAAGTATAGAAAGGGTATCATAATGATTCGGTTTTATAATGCAAAGATCATGACAATGGCAGAGGACTGTTCCGTGCAGGACGGCGAACTCTGGACAGACGGCGAAAAAATCAGCTATATCGGCAGTACGCCGCAAGAAATGCCGGCATTTGAACGTGAGATCGACGTTCAGGGCAATCTGCTGATGCCGAGCTTCAAGAATGCACATACGCATTCTGCAATGACGTTTCTGCGTTCCTTTGCAGAGGATGTGCCGCTTCAGACATGGCTGTTTGAGAAGGTGTTTCCTTATGAGGACAGACTGACGGCAGAGGATGTTTATGCCTTTGACCGCCTTGCGAATCTGGAATATATCGCATCGGGAACGGCTGCATTTTTTGATATGTATTTTTATCCGGAAAGCACCGTACAGGCAGCGATCGAATGCGGAATGCGCGGCATTCTCTGCGGCAGTATCAACGGTTCTGCCAAGGATGTCGAGCGCCTGAACGACCAGTTTCAGAAATTCCGGAATATGCATCCGCGCATCGGCTACCGTCTCGGATTCCATGCAGAATATACGAGCGATGAAAGTCTGCATCGAACAGTAGCAGAGCTTGCTCATGCAGAAAAGCAGCCGGTCTATATGCATATCAGCGAAACGGAACGGGAGCATCGTGAATGCATCGAACGGCACGGCGCATCACCGGCACAGTATTTTGAATCTGTCGGTATGTGGGAATACGGCGGCGGCGGTTTCCACGGTGTCTGGCTGGATGAAGCAGACCGCGCAGTATTTCAGAGAAACGGACTCTGGATGGTATCCTGTCCGGCATCGAATGCGAAGCTCGCAAGCGGGATCGCACCGCTGAAAGAGGCGCTCGGCGAGGGCGTGAACCTTGCACTCGGCACGGACGGCGCTGCATCGAATAATGCGCTTGATATGTTCCGTGAGATGTATCTGGGAGCAGTATTGCAAAAGCTGCGTCATAATGATGCGGCGGCGATACCGGCAGCTTCCATGCTGCGTGCGGCAACAGTCGGCTCTGCGCGGGCAATGGGACTGGATGACTGTGATATTCTGGCGGCGGGCAAACAGGCGGATATGATCATGATTGATCTTCATGCACCGAATTTGCAGCCGGCACATCATATCCCTGAAAGCATCGTACTCAGCGGCTGCCGCAGCAATGTCATGCTGACAATGTGTGCCGGAAAGATCCTCTATGAAAACGGTGAATATTTCATCGGTGCATCTCCGGAGGAGATCATTGCGGATACGAAAGGCAGAATCGAACGCCTGACACGCTGAATCATATAGAATATAATGCGGATATCGTCTGATATGCCGTATCCGCGTTTTTATCTTTTCTGATGGCGGAAAACTGATTTCGGCATGATTTTCGGTTCGTGTCAAGCATTTTCACTAACTGTTCATCGGATATATACAAGTGTATCGGTCAGAAAGACAAAATATTGAAAATAGGTATTGACAAATCAGACGCAATATGATAGAATAAGAATACGGACAGAGGCGCGGGCTTGATGAGTCCTGCCGGATGAGGGTACCGAACCCGCGATCAGACGATCAGATTCCGACGGA